>NZ_JCAJZW010000013.1:0-176690 GCF_059510455.1 Streptomyces sp. NTD91 | reverse complement strand
GCCACCCGCCAGTCGCGTCCCCAACCTCTCAGGGCAATACACCTAGAGCACCTCGTCACAGGCCGCCCGCAGCCGCCGTATCCCCTCCGTGATCTCCCCGGTCCCGGCGACGGCCGCGAAGCTCAACCGCAGGTGCGCGGCGGGCGGTTCGGCGCTGAAGTAGGGGCGGCCGGGGGTGAGGGCCACGCCGGCGCGCAGGGCGGCCGCGGAGAGAGCGGTCTCGTCGGTGCCGTCGGGCAGGCGCAGCCAGAGGTGATAGCCGCCGGACGGGATGTGCGGCAGGGCGAGTTCGGGCAGGCGCCCGGCGAGCGCGGCCGTCGCGGCGTCACGGCGGGCCCGCAGTTCCTGGGCCAGCGCCCGCAGGTGGCGGGGCCACGCCGGGGAGCCGACCAGCTCCAGCGCCGCCTCCTGCAGTGGTCGGGGCACGAAGAAGCTGTCCACGACCTGGATGGCGCGCAGCCGCTCCAGCACCGGGCCGCGCGCGGCCAGGGCGCTCACCCGGAAGCTGGGTGAGGTCGCCTTGGTCAGCGAGCCGACGTGCACCACCACGCCGTCGGGGTCGTCGGCCGCGAGCGGGCGGGCCAGCGGGCCGGCGTCGGCGTGCACCAGGCGCCGTACGAAGTCGTCCTCGACGACGAAGGCCTTGGCCTCGCGGGCGATGCGCAGCACTTCGGCACGCCGGTCCGGGGCCAGCACGGCGCCGGTCGGGTTCTGGAACAGGGGCTGGCAGACGAACACCCGGGCGCCGCTGGCCCGGAAGGCGTCGGCGAGCAGGTCGGGGCGTACCCCGTCGGGGTCGACGGGCACCGGGACGGGCCGGAGGCCCGCCGCGCGGGCGATGGCCAGCATGCCCGGGTAGGTGGGGGATTCCACGAGGACCGGGGCGCCGGGCGGGGCGAGGGCGCGCAGGGCGGTGGCCAGCGCGGACTGGCCGCCGGCCGCGATCAGCACCTCGGCGGCCGCGACGCCTCCGCCGATGTCGCGCGCGAACCACTCCCGCAGCTCCGGCAGTCCTTCCAGCGGTGGCCTCCCCCAGGCGCCGGGCCGCCGCCCGGCCCGGGCGAGGGCCGCGGCCATGGCGCGCTCGGGCTGGAGGGAGGGATGCAGATAGCCGCCGTTGAACTCCAGCACGCCGGGCGGCGGCGCGGCCAGCGAGACGGTGACCCCGGACGCGTCCACCGTCCGCGGTACGAGTTCGGTGGCGCCGGCGGCGCTCAGCGCGACCTCCTGCCAGGAGGTGTCCCCGGCCGGCGTCTCGGCCGTGCGCGGCCGGGCCCGGAAGGCACCGGCTCCGGGCCGGGTGACCACGAGTCCCTCGGCGGCGAGCTGGGCGAGCGCGCGCGAGACGGTCACCGGGCTGACCCGGAACCGCTCGACCAGCGTCCGGCTCGACGGGAGCTTTCCGCCCGGGGAGTAGCGGTCCAGATCCCTTCGAAGTTGTTCTGCCAGTTCGCCCACACTGCTACGCTGGTCCATGAGAACACAGAGTAGCGCTACTGCTTCCAGCCCGATAGCGGTCACCGCTCCTCGCGAGCGGCGCGGCCTCGGCACCGGCCTCGCCGCCCTGGGCGTCGCCTCCTTCTCCCTGACCTTTCCGGCCACCGCGTGGGGACTCGAGGGTTTCGGCCCCTGGTCGCTGGTGGCCGTGCGCAGTGTGCTCGCCGCGCTCGTCGCGGGCGGCTGTCTTCTGGTTCTGCGGGTTCCGCAGCCCGAGCGGCGGCATCTGCCGGGTCTCGCCGTGGTCGCCGGCGGTGTCGTGTTCGGGTTCCCGATGCTGACCACGCTCGCCCTGCGGACCTCCACCACCGCGCATGCCGCCGTCGTGGTGGGGCTGCTGCCGCTGACCACCGCGGTGTTCTCCGCGCTGCGCACCGGCAGCAGCCCGTCGCGCCGGTTCTGGCTGGCGGCGCTGGCGGGGGCCGCGGCCGTGGTCGCGTTCACCGTCGCGCAGAGCGGCGGCGCCCTCTCACTCGCCGACGGCTGTCTGTTCGCGGCCCTGCTGGTGTGCGCGGCCGGCTACACCGAGGGCGGCCGGCTGGCCCGGGTGATGCCGGGCTGGCAGGTGATCGGCTGGGCGCTGGTGCTGTGCCTGCCGCTGAGCGTGCCGGCCGCCGCGGTGGCGCTGACGTACGAGCCCGTCCACCTCACCGGGCACGGCATCACCGGCCTGCTGTGGGTGGCGCTGGGCTCGCAGTTCCTCGGACTGGTCGTGTGGTACCGGGGCATGGCGGCCATCGGCGTCCCGCGGGCCAGCCAGTTGCAGTTGGCTCAGCCGCTGCTCACACTGGTGTGGTCGGCGCTGCTGCTGGGTGAGCACTTCACGGCGGCCGCTCCCGTGACCGCCGTCGCCGTGCTCGTGTGCATCGCCGTGACCCAGCGGTCGTGATCATGAGGAGGACCTGCAGATGCGTGCATCCAAGGGCGACCGTCTTGTCCAGCACGGCAGGGTGGTCGGCCAACACGACCAGGTCTCGGAAGTGGTCGAAGTCCTGGGTTCCGAGGGCAACCCGCCCTACCGCGTCCGCTTCCAGGACGGACACGAGGCCATCATGTCCCCCGGACCCGACTGCCAGGTCAAGCACCATGAAGAGAGGGATCAGCGCGGCGGTTTCGCCGATCGCCCGTAGTGGTCGGTGATCACGCGTGACATCGCGCCGATCCGGTCGGCCGCCACGTCCCGGGCGGCGAAGAACACGTGCCCGCGCACCTGCGGGTGTCCGGCGGCGACGGTGAGGTGCCGGGACAGCTCGACGGGATCCTGCCAGGCCGTGGGCTGTCCGGCCGCTCCGGCCCGGTACAGCGCCTCGCCGATGTAGAGATGCGTCCCGCTGCCCCGGGCGACGTCCGCCCACCAGTCGACGAGCGTGGCGTAGTCGGTGTCGGCCGCGCCGATGTGCCAGTACAGCTGCGGGACGATGTAGTCGATCCAGTTGCGGCGCACCCAGCCGCGGGTGTCGGCGTACAGGTCGTCGTACGCCTGCGCTCCCGCCCGCGTGTCCGAGCCGCGGGGATCGGTCGAGGCGTTGCGCCACACGCCGAACGGGCTGATCCCGAACCGGGTGCCTGGCCGGACCCGCTTGACGGCGGCGGCCGTCTCCCGGATCAGCGCGTCGATGTTGCCGCGCCGCCAGGCGGCCCGCCCCACGCCGCCGCCGTAGCGGTCGTAGGCATCGTCGTCGTCGAAGGTCTGCCCGGCGACCGGGTACGGGTAGAAGTAGTCGTCGAAGTGGACGGCGTCGACGGGGTACCGGGTGACCGCGTCCAGGATCGCCCGCCGGACGAAGGCGCGGACCTCGGGCAGGCCCGGGTTGTAGTAGAGCCCGCCGCCGTACGGCACCACCCAGTGCGGGTGTCTGCGGGCCGGATGCGAGGCGGCGAGCCGGCCCGGGTCGGTGTGGCCCGCGATCCGGTACGGATTGAACCAGGCGTGCAGCTCCAGGCCCCGGGCGTGGGCCTCCCGCACCGCGGTGCCCAGCGGGTCCCAGCCGGGGTTCCTGCCCTGCGTGCCGGTGAGGTACTCGGACCAGGGCTCGTACGGGGACGGCCACAGGGCGTCGGCGGTGGGCCGCACCTGGAAGATCACCGTGTTGAGCCGGTCGCGGGCCGCCGTGTCGAGGTGGGCGATCAGCTCCCTGCGCTGCGCGGCGGCCGGAAGGCCGGGCCGGGACGGCCAGTCCCGGTTGGACACGGTCGTGAGCCACACCCCCCGCATCTCGGTGGCGGCGCGGGGCCGGCGCTCCGCCGCGACCGCCGTACCCGGCGCCGCGACCAGCGTCGACAGCGCGAGTGTGAAGGCTCTCCGGGGCAGCTGCGGCATCGGCACGTCCCTCACGCCTCGGATCCCTTTCGTCACGGACCGTTCCGCACCCCAGGATGCACCCCACCCCGCCGATCGATCATCGATACTTGACGGTAACGTGCTCGATCGGAGCAGGCGCCGAACCCGGAGGTCCTGCCAGCGAGCCGGAGAACCAGCGAAGGGGTCGATGTGACAGGCTTCCCGTCGGGAGACATCACGCGTGTCGGGGTAGTGGGCTGCGGCCAGATGGGCGCGGGCATCGCCGAGGTGTGCGCCCGCGCGGGACTGGACGTGAAGGTCGCCGAGACCACCGGCGAGGCCCTGGAGATCGGCCGTACCCGGCTGTTCAACTCCCTGACCAAGGCCGCCGAGCGCGGCAAGATCACCGAGGAGGAGCTCGACGCCACCCAGGCGCGGCTCACCTTCACCACCGACCTCGGCGAGTTCGCTGACCGCGACCTGGTGATCGAGGCCGTGGTGGAGAGCGAGCCGGTCAAGACGGAGATCTTCCAGGTGCTGGACCAGGTGGTGACCCGCCCGGACGCGATCCTCGCCTCCAACACCTCCTCGATCCCGCTGGTGAAGCTGGCGGTGGCCACCTCCCGCCCCGACCACGTCGTCGGCATCCACTTCTTCAACCCGGCCCCGGTGCAGCAGCTGGTCGAGCTGGTCCCGGCGCTCACCACCTCCGAGGGCACCCTCAGCCGCGCCCAGGTCTTCGCCGAGAAGGTGCTCGGCAAGCACTCCATCCGCGCCCAGGACCGCTCCGGCTTCGTCGTCAACGCGCTGCTCGTGCCGTATCTGCTCTCCGCGATCCGGATGTTCGAGTCGGGCATCGCCAGCCGCGAGGACATCGACAACGGCATGGAGATGGGCTGCGCCCACCCGATGGGCCCGCTGAAGCTGTCCGACCTGATCGGCCTGGACACGGTCGTCTCCATCGCCAACAGCATGTACGCCGAGTACAAGGAGCCCCTGTACGCCGCCCCCCCGCTGCTCCAGCGCATGGTCGAGGCGGGGCGGCTGGGCCGGAAGACCGGCTCGGGGTTCTATACGTACTAGCGAGTGCGGGGACGCCGCCAAGTGGCGCTGTTCTAGGGCGAGTTCAGCCGGACCAGCACCCGTGGCGGCGCTGCCGTGGGGAGCTCTCGCGGCGCCCGCGAGGTCCTCATCCGAGCCTCCTCGCCCAGCTCATGTGGACTGCACGGGGACACGGCCTGGTGAGCGGCAACGACCGACGCCAAATCGGCCCTGACCTGGGGCTTTGTGTCTTTCGAAGCTGTCAGGGCCTTTCCCGCTTACTCAGCGGAAAATCCCTGGAAAGTCCCCGGGCCAGAGCTGAAAGTCCCTGAAAAGTCCCTGGTTCGGAGCGGCCTGTCGAGCGCTTGCGAGCCCCCGCACGGGTGTCGCGGGCGACTGGATTCGAACCGGGGACCTGTGCATTACGAGACCGTGAGAGTTCTTGATGGCTCGTTCCGCCTCGTGATCAATGATGCCATTTTACCTGATCAGAGATGTGCGGACGGTTCCGTCATGGCACCCCGTGTTACCTCGTCCAAAGGCGTCCGGCCGCACATGGCCCGACTCGGGGATGTCCACCGGCCCCAAGGAGGCCTTATCCGCTCCCCACAACGTTTCCCGTCCAAGGCTCAGACTGCTGAACCGTCCGAGTACTCGGAGGCGGGAGCCAGGGGGTCTCGGCAGCGAGGATGTTCAGGCGCTCCGAAGCGCCGCCTCACACTCGCGGCACCGCCGGTCGCACAACGCCGGCGGCTCGCACTGACTGCGGCGGTGGACAGTCTGAGCGCCTCGTCGGTGTCCCCCTCACGCCCGGTCCAGTAGGCGAGGTTGATCCGCCCGACGAGGGTGGCCGGATCGTCCGGCCCCAGCGTCCGGGTGAGATCGGGCACCACTTCATTCAGCAGACGCATGGCCTCGCCGGTCTGGCCTTCCTCACCAAGGCGGCGGCCGAGGTCCCAGCGGGCCAGCAGCCCTTCCCGGGTGCCGGGAGGTCCGCCCACGTCGGCGTCGCTGACCGGTCCGCGTCTGGCACGCGGGCGGGGCCGAGTCAGGATCAGGAACTCCGCGGTGTCCGTTCCGCATTGCTGGGGCTCCGGCAGACCCTTGGCCGGCAGCACCCGCTTGAGGTGCCGGAACAATGCGCCCAGCGTGACCTCGGCCGAGGACGTAGTGGGGATGCCGTCTCGCAGGGTGAGCAACAGTTCGCCCGTGAACGCGGTGTGCCGTTCGCCGTCCTGGAACCGGGCGGGCTCATTGGCGGCTGCCGACGTCAGCGTATAGGTACCCGTGATCTCCATCTGGTCGATGAGCGGCTCGTACGTTCCGGACAGTCCACCTGTGATGGCACGCCCGGAGAAACAGCAGTCGAGGATGAGCACTCGGTTGCGCGCCGGGGTGGCCAGAAATGCCTCGCGGATTCCCTGGAACGGGAAGGCCGTGAACGACGGTGCCTCGCTGACGGACTTGGACAGCCCGAGATACAACTCGCGCCGCTCGTGGCCGATCAGGCCGTGCCCCGCGTAGTAGACGAGAAAGACGTCCTCGGCCTGGCGGGCGGCCTCCAGCAGCGGCTGTCCGAGATCCCTCGGCGTGGCAGGATCGATAACAGTGCGAGTGGATTCCGTGGAGAAGGCTCCTGGCCGGCCATCGGTAAGCAGTCGTTGAAGGTCACGGACGTTGTTGCGTACGGCCGAGACACCGGGCAGCAGGGCATCCTCGGTGTACTCCGCTGTGCCGACCAGAACAGCGCGTGAACGAGCCGGGTCGGGTGGGCGCATCATGCTCAGCCCTCCGCTTCGGACGCCTCACCGAGAGCGGGGGCGGCTCCACCGGAGACAGCCTCCCTGCCCGTATCCGTGTCCGGATGCAGCGCCGTGCGCAGCAGGTTCTCGACCGCGTCGAGACTCTTCGCGTGCTGGACCGTCAGTTCCGTACGTGTTCCGTCGGGGGCGACCACTTTGACCCGTACTGTGCTGCGGCGCGGCTGGCGCACGTAGACCGCGACCGCCTTGGCCAGTGCCGTCAGTGCACCACCGGTGCCGACCGCCACGATGAGGGTGTCGCTCCAGGCGCCCAGTTCGCCCGCATCGGGTGCGGACGCCGGAACGTGCACCCGTCCACGCAACAGTGACTCGTCGCTGAGCCAATCTCTGAGGTCCGCAAGGGAGTCGGGCCCCTCGGAGCCGTCCACCGCCAGCAGGGATCGCATGGCAAACCGCCTCTCCACCGCGTGCCTTTTCTCATCGGGCCCGCAGTTGGGCGGCCCCCCGTGTGCTCTTCCTCACATCAGTGTGCCACTTCGGGAATCGTGAGAGAGTCGAAAGAACGCGCTACGCCACCCGGAACTCCTCCACCTCCTTGTATCTGACCCGCTCCGCCTTCGGCTGCGCTGCGTGCTGGACTTCACCCACCCTGGACTGTTCGCCCTGCCTCCGCGGGCCATGGGGCGTACGAGTGAGGAGATCCATCGAGCAGCTGTGGAGTCACCCCGAGTACTGGGTGGCCGTTTCAAAGAGCGTCATCATCGTAGGGAGTCTGTCGGCTCGCTCATGAGGGACAACGTTCCACGGGCACATGCTCTGAAAGTACCGGGGATTGCCGGCTGGCGCCTGGTGGCTGCTCACCGGCGGCTGACTTCTGCGGCGTACTCGGCGTCGAAGCCCTGGCTTTCGCGGGTCCAGTTGTCTCCGGTGCTCTGGTGGAATCCGAGCAGTCGGCTGATGACGACGGGGGGCAGCTCCGAGGCGATGTCCATCCGCGATGCGTGGCGCGCGAGTTGAGGTGGGACGCCAATCGCCTTCAGGCGCCGGCCGAGGGTGTGCGGGTCGATCGGCTGTGCAGGGCAGATGCTGTGGAACAGCCACTTGGGTTCCTCGATCGGGACAGTGGCCGTGCGACCGTCGCGGCGCTCGGCGAGCTGGCGGATCAGGTCGTCCAGGGGCGCGGGAATCTCCACGGGGACTCGCCCGAGCTTGAGAGCGAGCGTGTCGCCACGGTCGGCGATGTGCTCGGTGGTGAGGCGGCTGATGCGGCCGACGGGCTGGGCGAACAGGCACCTGGCACTGCGCGAGCCGCAACACCACCGGCCAGGAACTCCATGACGACGACTGGTTCGAGCTGACGCACGAGATCCTCGACGTCATCGGCATCGAGCCGGACGACGACCCGGCGGCCTGCCTGTGGGCGGCCCTGCGTCACACGAGCGACGGACTCGACATCGTCGCCACCGTCATCCGCCAGGACAGCCGCTGGGCCCGGTTGCACAACGACGCGTACTTCGCGCACTTCGCCTGCGCGGACTTCGCCTACTACCAGGGCCTCGACGAGCCGCGGTGACCTCAGGCGTCTATCACCCATCTCCGGCCGGGCCAAATCGCGGATTCCGCGGATCCTCTCGCCCTGACGGCCCGGCCACCCGGGCCCCCGTTCGCCACCCCCTTCGAGGTAGACGTCGTGATCGCCCACCTGCAGCGCGCCAGCCACACCGCCAGCCTGCTTGAGTATCTGTACGGGCCGGGCGAGCGCGGCAACCACACCAACCCCCGCCTGATCGCGGGGGACGGCCACGGTGCCCCGATCGAGATGCTTGCCCAGCCCGACGCGCTGGCGTACCTGGCCCACGCCCTGGACGCACCCGTCGAGCGCCTCGCGGCCCGGGCGCCCGAGCGGCCGGTGTGGGTCTGCTCGGTCCGCTCCGATCCCCGGCACCCCGACCTGACGGACTCGCAGTGGGCCGAGGTGGCCCGCCGGGTGGTGGCGGCCACCGGCATCGCCCCGGAGAGCGATCCGGACGCCTGCCGGTGGATCGCCGTGCGCAACCAGGCCCGCCTGGTGCACGTCGTGGCCACCCTCGCCCGCGAGGACGGCGGCGTCCACCACGCCTACCGCGACGCCTTCCACCTCCAGACCGAGTGCCACCGCATCGCGACCGAACTCGGCCACCTGCCCCCGGCCCCACGCCCAACACCCCGCGCCCAGGAGACCCACGTGCCTGCCCCCTACGTCACCATCAGCACAGAGCCCAGCGGCAGCGTCTCGGCGAAGGGCGCCAGCGACGACCTGTCCGCCACGCTCCTCAAGCACGCCGGTTTCCAGCAGATCGAGGACTGGTACGGCCGACGCCACCGCCTGGCGACCACCACCCCGCAGGCTCAGCGCGTCGCCATCGCCTCCCACGCAGCCGAGATGCTCCGCGCCGCCCGGTACAGCGTCGACCTGGACCCCGACCTCGACACGAGCCGGTTGACCACCCCGGCCAACCCTCTCGGGCTCTACACCGCCGGAGCCGAAGTCCTGCGGCTGACCGACCAGATCAGGGCCGCCGAGAACGGTGCCGGCCTTGCGCAGGCGGTCGATCACCTCCTTCATCCCGAGCACGGCGTCCTGGAACGCCTCCGGGAAGCCCTGGAGACGGCAGGCGAACAGATCACCGACCTCGACGAATAGGCGTATGCGCTCGCCGACCGGTTCGGCTTCGCTGCGGAGTTCGTCAGCGCAGCGCAGTCCGAACTCATCGGAGCAGGACGCGAATTGCACCGTGTCGGCTACTCGCGGCAGGACAACGCCGAGGCGCAGACGCAGTTCCCCGCTCCGCCCGACGCCCGAAACGCGGCTCTCGCCACGTCGCCCGCATCGGACATGGCCAAGGCGTCTCCGGTACTCGGAACTCCGTCGCAGGAAGTCGGTACAGCCGTACCTCCGCCGCAGGTACCTGCCCTACAGGCCAGGGAACTGCTCAGCGACGTTCTCGGCGACGACGCGGTCGCGGATACCCAACCGTCCGCCGTCCAGAACCCGGAAGCGGACCGGCAGCAAGCCGCCCGCGCCTTCTCCCCGCACGCCGCCATCCAGCGGGCCGCGCCCTCCGCTGGCGCGACGTCCGAACCACCTGCCAGCGCCCCACCGCCCCGGTCGCCGCGCACCCGATGACCTCGACCACCGCCCCCTTCCCGGAGCAGGAGCTGCCCCGATGACCAGCAGAAGAGCGCCGCGCGCCCCGCCCCGCCTTGTCCGCTCTCCCTCCCTGGATCCGCCATGCCCGCCCCGCGTACCAGCCCGCCCTCGACCACCACCGGCTCCGACGCGCTTCTCTACCTCCTGTTCGGCGTCCTCGGCGCCGCCATCGCCTTCGGCTCCCTCGCCTGGCTGACCGGCAACCTCACCAACGCTCTCGTCGGCACCGGCCCCTGGGCGCCGTTCAAGGCCACCGACGCGCTGCTGCACCCCGACGCGCTGTGGCCACACCTGAGCTCCACTGCCCTGCTGGTCGGCGCGCGACTCGTCCCAGGCCTGCTCTCCACCTGCTTCACCGTCACCGGCCTGGTCCTGTGGCTGCGGCTGCGCGGCGGCGCGAAGAACGGCCTCGCCCGCAAGCAAGATCTCGCCCCACTGATGGACAAGGAGATCACCGCAAAGGCCAAGAGCCTGCGGCCGAGCCTGTCCGATCTCAAACAGAAAGAGGTCACTCCCGCCGACCGCGGGATCCTCCTCGGCACGCACTCCCCGGGCCGAGCCGAGGTCCGCGCCTCCTGGGAGGACGTGATCGTCGCGATCATGGCCCCCCGCTCCGGCAAGACGTCCGGGCTGGCGATCCCCGCGATCCTCGCCGCTCCCGGCCCGGTGCTGCTGACCTCGAACAAGGCGGCGAACGACGCCTTCACCGCGACAGTGGACGCCCGCGCCAAGGTCGGCACGATCTGGACGCTCGACCCGCAGCAGATCGCCCACCACCCGCGCGAGATGTGGTGGGACATCCTGGCCGACGCCCGCGACCTGGCCGGGGCGAAACGTCTGGCCGGGCACTTCGTGGCCGCCAGCGTGGACGAATCCAGCGGCTCCGACTTCTGGTCCACCGCCGCGAGCAACACGCTGGGCGCGCTGTTCCTGGCCGCCGCCAGCCACCGGCGCCCGATCACCGATGTTCTGGCCTGGCTCGCCTCCCCCGCTGACCGCACGCCGGTGGACCTGCTCACCGATGCCGGCCACGACGCGGTCGCCGCCCAGCTCCAGGGCACCGTCAGCGGAGCCACGGAAACCCGTGACGGCATCTACGAGACCGCGCGGCAGTACGCGAGCTGCCTGCTCGACCCGGACGTCGCCGCCTGGGTCACCCCCAACAAGCACCTTCCCGAGTTCAAGCCCTCCGTGTTCGCCACCTCCCGCGACACGTTGTACCTGCTCAGCAAGGACGGCGGCGGCTCGGCGTCCGCGATCATCGCCGCAGCGGCCGACGCGGTGATGCGCGCGGCCGTCGTCGTCGCCGAGCGCTCCGGCGGGCGGCTCGACCCGCCTGCCCTGTGCGTCCTCGACGAGGCCGCCAACGTGTGCAAGATCTCCGATCTCCCGGACCTGTACAGCCACCTGGGCTCACGGGGCGTGATCCCGATGACGATCCTGCAGTCCTACCGACAGGGCCAGCGGTGCTGGGGCGAGGCCGGCATGGACGCCCTCTGGTCCGCCGCCACCATCAAGATCATCGGAAGTGGCATCGACGACGCCGACTTCGCCGACCGTCTCAGCAGGCAGGTCGGTGACCACGACGTGCAGACCACATCCGTGTCGACCAGCGACGGCGGCAAGTCCACCTCAGTGAGCATGCGCACCGAGCGGATCCTGCCCCCCGACGCAATCCGCGCGCTCCCCAAAGGGAAGGCGCTGCTGCTCGCCACCGGCATCCGGGTGGCGATGCTCGACCTACGGCCCTGGTACAAGGAGCCCGCCGCCAAGGCGGTCGGTCCAGCCTCGGCCCGCGCGACGAAGGCCATCACGGAGCGGGCCATCGCCAAGTCACTGGGCCGCAACGATTTCGGGCTGTCGGCATGAGCACCCCGACACTCAAGATGCTCTCGCTCGGCGCCGGGGTCGTGTCCTCTCGCACTCCATCCTGCCCTCTGGCGCGGTCCGAACGCCTCGCCCTGTCACCGGTCGTCCGGCGCGGCGGCCAGTGGTGGCTGGTCACCGGTTCCGGCTCGATCCTCGCCACCGATCCGACGTTCACCGGCGAGCTGGACCGCTTCGCCGCCGCGATGGCCGCCGCCGACCAGGCCGTCGCCGATCTCCGCTCGCAGCAGGACGTTCTGCCGGCTCCCCGCCGCGGGCGGCAGCGATGAACCCGCTGCTGAGTGCCGAGCAGGCGGTGCTCGGTTCGGTGCTGCTCGACCCCGGTCAGCTCGCGCACCTGGATTGGCTCGCGCCGGATCATTTCTACCGGCCGGTCCACCAGGCGCTGTTCGCCGCCTTGCGCAAGCTCCGGACCGAGGGCCACCCCGCTGTGGCGGCCAAGGAAGCGGTGCCGCTGTCCTGGGTGACCGACGCGGTCGACGAGGCCAGCAACAACGTCCGGGGGCTGACCGCGGCATACGCCCACATCCTGATTTCGGCCTGTCCGCGCCCCGAGCACGCCCCGGTGTACGGCCGGATGGTGCTGGAGGGAGCGATCCACCGCACCGTGACGGAGCACGCGATCCGTCTCCACCAGGCAGCCCGCGCTGACGCCCTCCAAGGCGAGGTGGAGGGAGCGCTGCACTATGCGGATGTCCTGGCCGGGGTGCTCGGGGACCTCGCGCGTCGCTGGGGGTCCGAACCGCGCCCGGTCGCCCCGGCCCCGCCGCTCTCCACTGCTCCCGTCGCGCCGCCGCCGGTACGGGCGGATCAGGTCCCCGAGGACGAGCAGTTCCTGCTGGCGGTCCTGGTCGAGCGGCCGAAGGCGATGGACGAGGTCGTCGGCTGGCTGCGACCGGGCGACTTCACCGGCCCCGCGCACGGCCAGATCTACCGCTGCCTGGGCGCACTGCACCACCGCGGCGAGCCCATCGACCGGATCACAGTGCTGTGGGAAGCCCAGCGGCGCGGTCTGCTCGCCGACGGCACGCTGACCAGCGAACGGCTCACCGCCATCTGCGACGGCGTCGGCCCCGGCAGCGCCGAGTGGCTCGGCGAACAGGTCATGCGCTCCTCCGTTACCCGCACGGCCGCTGCCTCCGCCCGTGCCATCCGCGCGCTGGCCGAGAACGAGTCCTTGGCCCCGGGTCGACTCATCAGCCATGCCCTGCACGCGCTCGGCCCGCTCAATGACGTGCGTACTCGCTGGCAAGCAGCGAATGGCCATCCCTCGCCTACGCCCCCAGCCCCCGCGCCGCCGACCGAGGAAGCGCCGACGGCGCGAGTCCATGCCGCCCTCGCCCGCAGCACTCCGCGACCGGCCGCACGGCCATCGGAACGGCCAGGCGCTGCGGTCAAGCCGTCAGCAGCACGATCCTCCTCGCGCACCCACGGCTGACTCGCCCTCACCACAGCCCCAGACCAACCGTCCCACCTCACCTCTGGAATGCCACGTGGACAAGACCGCCATCTCCGACGCCTTGGCCCTGCGCGCCATGGCCTCTACCTTCGACGCCCAGCGCGAGCGCGGCAAGCTGCCGGTGCCGCGAAGCCCCCACCGCTCACCTGATGTCGTCGCCGTCGCACGCCAGGTCTCCGAACTCGGAAAGCCGCTCACCGATCTGGGCGGCGAGGTCCTCTTCCGTGCCGCCGACCAGCGCCAGGCGTCCCACACCGCTCGAGTGATCATCAACTTCGCCGCCGCCATCGAGCCCGCGGGCGAAGCGGCTTCCGCCCTGGGAGTGGTGGCCCACCAACTCGCCTTCCTGAACCAGACCGAGAGTCTGCGCGACCAGCCCGACGCCAGCGCTGCCCGGGAGGCAGCCGCACTGGTGATAAAGGAAGCACTCGCCACTGACGACGCAGCCCTGCACGACGGGTCCAACTCCCTACACTCCGCATCGGCAATGATCTATTCCCCGTCCGATCGGCTCCAGACTGCCCCCAGCCGGTCCGCGACCACCGCGCCCGCTCTGGGGTCGCCGCCTCCCGGCGTCACCACGGCGGTGGCATCCTCCTCCGACCGATTCGCACGTGGCCGGTGACATGGAGACCACCACCGCGCGAATGCCGTTGATCGGCTCGCTCTGCTCGGGTTACGGCGGTCTGGACCTCGGGGTCCAGGGCGCGCTCGGCGGCACCGTGGCCTGGCACGCCGAGATCAACCCCGACGCCGCGCACATCCTGGCCCGGCACTGGCCCGGCGTGCCCAATCTGGGGGACATCACCGCCGTCAACTGGGCCGATGTGCCTCGGGTGTGTGTCCTGACGGCCGGTTTCCCTTGTCAAAGACGTCTCCGTCGCCGGCCGTCGGGCCGGACTCAACCCCCACACCCGCTCGGGGCTGTGGCTGCACGTCGCCCGTGCGGTCGAAGCCCTCCGCCCCTGCTTGGTGGTGATCGAGAATGTCCGAGGTCTCCTCACCTCGCCCGCCGGTTCCCCTGGCGACGTGGAATTCTGCCCGTGGTGTCTGGGAGACGACCCAACCCAGCCTTCTGTGCGGGCACTTGGTGCCGTACTCGGCTCCCTGGCCGATCTCCGGTACGACGCGAGGTGGCTCGTGCTTCGTGCCTCCGACGTCGGAGCCCCCCATCGTCGCGAGCGCACCTTTCTCACCGCCTGGCCCGCCGAGCACCCTGCTCAAGACCCCGACGAGCAACATCGGCAAGAACGGCGGCTCCCAGCACCCGTCGAAGAGGAAGAGCGGCGGCCACGGCCCGAACCTGGCCGACGAGGTGGAGTGGCTGCTGCCCACGCCGAAGGCATCGGACGGGATCAAGGGCTCGCCGAACCAGCGGCACGGCAACGGGGACATGACGCTGCCGAGTGCGGCAGCGTCGCTGCTGCCCACCCCGAGGGCGAGCGACCCCGGCACCCCGGGCCGCCGTCCGGGCAAGCCGTCGATGTGCTGCAGCACTCGGCGCACCGTTGCCTCGCTGGGTGCCCGGCAGGGCCGGTCCGGATCACGCAGCACGGCCCCGCAGCAGAACAGCAGCCGGTCATAGGCATCGGTAGCCCACTCGGCGATCGCGGCGAGGGACTTCGCTCCTGCCAGGACCGCGCAGGCGGCGACCGCCAGGACATACGGCAGCGGGTGACGGCAGCCCCGGCGGCGGCGCGGGTCGGGCACGCGGGACAGCCGGGCCAGAAGGTCAGGCAGTCCATCGGGGCAGGCCGGATCACAGCCCGCGAGTTGGCCCAGCCCGACGGGGATGGGTGATGATGGCGCAGCAGGGACGGTCTTCCGTTGTGGTGATCAGTGAACTCGACACTCCATGATCACCGGAAACCGTGCCTGCAGGCGTACCCGCCACCCGTAACGAGCCGCCCACCACCGCCGACTTCGGAGTCGGGCCCATCCCCCCGACTCCGGGACCAACCGCGAGAACAGCGGAGCCCTGCGCGTCCTCCACCGGGGTCACGGGTTCCACGGCGCGGAGTCCCAAGGGACCCGTCCACTGTCGACGACCCTGGCTTCCTTCCGTTCGTCACGACCTGCTCGGGGAGGACGAAGGACCACCGGATGACCAGAAGTCGGAGTGGACATTCGGGTCCGGAATCTGCTTTCCTGCATAATTCGGTCCAACTGTCTTTGAGGTGGGTGGTGACACCGATGACTTTTCCACACACGGCGTTGCCACTTCGAAGAATGCCTGCCCGTTGTCGCCAATCAAGAGACGGACGTTAAATTCATCTGGCGTCTGAAAATACATGGCCGGACTTTTAACGTTCCGGTTCACGCCGATCTGGTTGTATCCTTGCGATTTCCAGTAGCGCTCCACCACACCCAGGAAGCTTCCTCTCCGCGCCTCCGAAATTACAGTCATTACTGCCCGCCGCCTCGATACGTCACAACTACCCTGAGTTGACTCGCCATGGGTCCAATGAACTGTCGGCTTGATCGCGGCGAACGTGCCGTCAAGGATCTTGTCGGCACGCTCTGCAGCCTCTTGCATGTTCATTTTTTTCGAGTCACCTACAGACGTTCCGTCCGAAGAGCTGCATCCAGTCAACAGCAAAGCACCAAGTAGAATTCCAGGGTATACAGTTCTCACCGCGGCTGCTCCCGAACGATCTCGTCAGATTTGCCGACAACAATCCTTGCAATATTGTCCGCTGACATCTGATCTTTTGCAGGGTTGAAGTAGTTGGAGTGGGCTTTCATCTTCCCTTGATCCTCGAAAACCGTAGGCCCGTCACTCACCTCGAACCGCGTAGCACCGAAAGCCTTGCTGGCAGGATCCTTGCCGAACCAGAGATCGTCGCCGTTCGGATCACTCGCGCTCGCACCAGCTGCAGCACCGACTTCCGGCGCGCCTGCGAAAGCCCCCAGCACACCCCCGACGACCCCGCCAGCGACCTGCCCCTTGGAAGGAAGTCCAGTGACGATATCGTGTTCGGCTGCGCCCACGAACACGTGGCCCTTACCCACATTCAGCTGGTCCGCAGAATTTGCCCCTGTGCCCGGGCTTCCCACGAGAATGATGTCATCGGCTCCTGGGATGCCGCCCTTCTCCTGGGCCGCAAGGCCGACGGTGAGTGATCCGTACGAATGGCCGATGGCTGTGATGTGAGGATCGCCGTTTTCGTGTGTCGCCGAAATCCCAGCCATGAATTGGTTGTAAGCGGGTGCTCCCGCCTCAGCATCGTCTCTGAACATGACGCTCCTGCTGCTCAGGAAGTCGCCCGCACTGAGCTGGGGTGCGTCATAACCAAGCCAGACGATCGACGAAGTAGAGCTGTGCGGGGAAACTTCCCTGGCTGTCAGGGCCGTGTCCTGGGCGCGCTTCATTGTCCCGCCGGCGAAATCTCCGTCAAGCCTCGCGGTGAGCCCTGGAACATAGGCAGACACATTCTTCGCTGTGTCCGGATTACCGTAGGCAACAATTGCCCTGCCGTTACCTTCATCGCCGATGCCAAGGAGATACATAGGTGGGTCGCTGCCCGCGAGAAGCTTCTCTTGGATGCCTTTCAAGCCGTCCAGTTTCGTCTGGGATGCGTCGTCGTGCTGACCTTCCAGCTTCGCGATCAGCGTCTGGATATTCTCGCGATTCGCCTCGTCACGCACCACCGCGGGTATGCCATCTAGGTTACCGATGACCTCAGGAAAAGCCCTCTTGTACTCATCCCGCTCCTCATCGCTGAGGCTGTTCCACCACCTGGTGATGTCGGCCGGCGACTTGTCCATCGGGATGTGGTCCAGAAGGTATTGAGTTGCCGCCGAGCTGACGGCGTCAACGTCGGACGCCACGTCGGCCCACGTCTTGGTGTCGACGGTCAGACCCGGTGCGGCCTTCAGCTTGTCCAGCGCCTTGCTGTAGCGGTCGTCGATCTCCGTGGCCTCCTGAATGGCATGGGCAATCCGGTTGGCCACGTCCTGTGCCTTCGCACGGTTCGGGTTGGGGCTGCGCAGGCCGGTCATGTCCGGGCCGGGTCCGCGGCTGTAGATGCCGTTGAACCCGGTGACCGTTCCGCCGGCGATCTCCTCTCCGGTCAGTCCGTTCTGGCCGCCTGCGGGATACGTGACCCGCCCATCCGAGCCGACGGTGTATCCCAGAGAGTTCGCGTCATCCAGCGCTTCGAGCAGGCGTCGCCTGGGGGCTGTGATTTCGGATGAGAAGCCGGTGAGTGCTCCGCTGATCAGACCACATTCGGCTTCTGTGTAGTGAAAATTCTGCGACAGCTCGTTGAGCTTTTTGAGTGCTGCGGTCGCGGCCTCTCCCTCGTTGGCCTCCCGCATGTTCTTGGTGATGTGCTTGTCGACGCGATCTCTGGCCGCTCCAGCCGCGTCGCTCATCGAGCGATACCCGTCCGCCGCGTCTGCGTATTCCGACGGGTTGATGGCCTTGAGTGTCTTGAGGTCCATGTTCTACGTCACCGGCCCTTACCCGGGCCGCCGGCGGCGGACGCCTCCTCGGAATGCACCTTCAGCTTGTCGATCTCCGCCTTGATGGCCTCGTCTGTCCTCAGCTGGTCGTGGCCCGTCTTCTCCAGCACGCCCGCGAGCCCGCCGCACAGGTCGCTGATGTCCTTCACGCGGCGCTCCCAGGAGTCGTACACACTCTTGTGCGCCACCGCGGTCAGGCATCCCGTCGTCTTACCGAGGCCGGTCTGGCCGTGTTCAAGCTTTGTCATCGCCTTTCCGATGCTGTCCCGCACGTCCGCGACACCTTCGCTTGTGTGGGACCAGGCGGCCTTGTCGGACCTCAACTTGCCGGAGGCGCCGCTGCCGCCCGAACCGCCACCTCCCGGGCCATCTGGCAGGTGGTTGAGCTGCATCCGTGTCCCGTGACGCTCGGCCGCTGCGGCCTTGAGCTGCTCCCACTCCTCCCACGCCATGCGTGGTCCCCTCCCCAGGTGTCGCTCTGCCAGATGAGTTGTTGTGAACGTGCGACCGCAACACTTCGGTGATCGATAAGAACGCTAATGGCTGTCCGTCACGCACCCATCCGTATCGGTCACCAAGGCGTCTGAGTATCCGTACTCAGACAGAACCTGGACCTCGATCCGGTGGAGGCACGCTGCCCGGCCCACCGGTGGGTGCAGGCGGGTACGGTGTGGAGCCCGCTACCGAGCCCGGGTAGTGGCCTCGAGGCGCCGCATGCGCGGACGGCGAGACGGGGGAAACGCGGCGCTTGCGAGCGACGGTGACCACTGCGCCCGCTGCTCCAAGAATTACGACAGCGCCGACGCCCAGCACGATCCCGAAGGTACTGCTGTCCTCGGACGCTGACCCCGTTGCTGACGTGTTGCCATCCTTTGCCCCAGCATCGGAGCCTGCGGGTCCTGAGGCTCCCGGTGAAGCCGACTTGGAGACCGCCGTTTTGAAGTCCGGGAGCGGATACACGTCGGCGGGGCCTGGGTCACCGGGGTCTTGGAGGGCGATTCGCGGACGGACGATGCCGTAGCCGATGGAGTCGTTGCGCTTGGCGCCGTCCCTGGGGGCGCCGATGGTATTGAGCATCACGCGGAGGACCTGGTTGTTGGTCCAGTCAGGGTGCTTGGACCAGATCAGGGCGGCGCTGGCGGAGGCGATAGCGGTGGCATCGCTGGTGCCGTCGGTCTTGCAGAAGCCCGTAGCGCTGGTGCAGGCGGCGACCATGTCAGTACCTGGAGCGGACATGTCCACCTGAGGACCGTACTCGGACCACGAGGTACGCCGGAGATCCTTACCCACCGCGGCCACGCCGACGACACCGGGCGTCGCTGCGGGGTACTCGACCGGATTTCCCTTATCACCGCTGTTGCCGACGCCCGCGAAGACCAACGCTCCCTTCCCCAACGCGTACTTGACTGCGGCGGTTACGTCGGGCGAGCCCCCCTCGGCTGCCATCGAGATGTTGATGACCTTTGCACCCGCGTCCGCCGCGTAGCGGATCGCCTTCGGGAGCACCTGGTTGAACTGCTCGATGGACGCGGCCTCGTTGGCCACTGTTGTGGACTTCGGCATGCGTACCGGGAGGATCTTGGTCCCCGGGGCGAGCCCGAAGGCGCCGTTTCCGCCGTCAGCGGCTCCGGTCCCGGCGATGAGACCAGCCATGCCCGTTCCGTGACCGTCGTAGTCGGTGTGCTCGTCTCCTGGCTGGCCCTCTGCGAAGTCCATTCCCCGCAGGACGCGCCCCTTCAGGTCAGCGTTGGCCGCGTTCACTCCTGTGTCGATCACGGCGACCGTGATGCCCTTGCCGGTGCTCGTGCGCCACATCTGCTCCGCCTTCATGGCGTCGAGGAACCACTGCTGCGCACGCATCCCCTCGGCACACGCCGGCTGGCCAGCGGCGCCTACCAGCAGCAGGCCCAGCACGGCTGATGCTGCGGCCTTACAGCGCCCCAGTCGGGTCCTCTTGAAGAGCATGGCTTTCCTTCGCTGTTCGCGGGCGGTCACTCGGAGGTCGGACGAGCGGAACGGCGGTCGTCCTTCCGAGTCCGCTGCTCCTTGGCCTGGCGGCCGCCAGGGGTGGCTGCGGTGCTGCGCAGTCGGTCTGAAGATCCTGAAGACGTCTCGCGCGGAGCCGCACTGGCGCGGCTGTTGCCTGACCGCTTGGAAGTGGGCGCACCACCAGAGATGCCCCCTCGCACTGGAGCTCCCGAGTTCAGGGACCCATTTGCGTTTCCCAGCGCTGGCGGGCGACCCGTGCGAGACGACTCCTGCGTGCTGCCACCGACGACTCCTCTGTTGGGAGACACGGTGCGACCACCGGGGGTCCCAGCAGCGCGACCGACTGGCTGGGGCGCAGGGCCACCGCTGCCTGTCGTAGGACGCCCCACCGGACCGCGGGCAGTCGCAGTCGGGCCCTCCGTACCCACCACCGTTCCCCGGGGGATGGCCCCTGTCGACCGGCCCGTAGGAGGCACGGTCGGACGGCCCCCGACAATGCCGTTGCCGCCGCCGCTCGGCACTCGTCCGGGATTCGGCGTCGGGACTTCCTCGCCTGGCGCCAAGGGCGTCCGTCCGGGAATCGCCCCCCGCCCCGGACCTGCCGGGCCGGCTGGCACTCCTCCTCGCTGCAGCGGACCAGTGACGTCTCTACCCGGCGTCACCGAGCCGGTTACCGGCCTGACCGGCCCCACCGGCCCCGCAGGTGTTCTGGTGCCGCCCCCGAACGCAGGAGGGATGATCGCAGGCTGCGCTGGAGCCGGGGCGTCGGCCCGACCGACGTCAGGGAGACCACCAGCCGGGCCCACCGGCGTGCGCGGCGCATGAGGCAGCGTGCCCACGGAGTCGATGCCCATCCTGGAAGGTGGCTCGGCCTCGCTCAGCCGAGGATGCTGCCACAAGCTCGCGTGATCGGGCGAAGTCGCCGACCGCGATACGGAGCCGGAGCTCGAGTGCGTTGCCGGTCCCTGATCGGCTACATGCGAGGGCACGCCAGTCACCGCGGGAACATGACCGCCGCCGCTTCTCGCCGGGCCGACGACGCTGCTGTCCCGGCCCACGGTGAGGGATCCCGACGGCGGCACGATCGCTTTCGGCGGCGGCGGAAACTTGGGCCGCTCCAGCCCGTTCATCTGCGTGGCCGACCACTCGTAGGTCTGCCCCAGCTTCCGCATCTGCGCCGCCGCCTCCAGGCGGACCTTCTCCTTGTGCGCCGCCAGCGCAGCCAGCTCGCTCTTGGCCTTGGCGCTGACCGCCGCCGCGTCCGGGTCGTTGTGCGCCGCATTCGCCGCGTCCAGGTTCGCCTGCGCGCCCTTGGTGTCGCGCGGAATGGATGCCTGCGCCTGTGCGATCGCCCCGGAAGCCTCCCTCAGCCACTTCCCAGCGCCTTCGCTGAAGTCCCCAAGTCGGAGAGTGGAGTTGGCCAGGTCAGCAGACCAGGTGCGAAACGCGTGTGCGCCCTCACCCTTCCATTCCACCCACTGCGGACGGACCTTGAGCTCCTCGGCGATCTTGCGGATCTCCTCGGCGGCCGCGGTGAGTCGGTCCGCGGCGGCCTGCACCGTGCCGGCGTCGGCCTGGTCAAGCCACGCCAGCATCTGCTCGTGACTCATGTCCTCGAAGGACGTACCGCCGCCGGATCCCTTGCCAGGCATCAGAACTCCCCCGTCCCCGTCCGCTCCACCAGATCCATCAGATCGAACCGCCCGCGTCGCCACCCGCCGGCGCCGACGGCTGCCCCGTCTGCGTCCCGTTCCCGTCGCCGTGGCCCTTGTTCGACCCCTCAGGGTCGTAACTGCCGCCGTAGTACTTCGTCGTCTCTGTGCTGATCGCCGCCATACGGTCGCGGACGTCCAGGTCGACGTTCTGGTAGCCCTTGTGCGAGGCCATGACCGCGATGCCCATGCCTTCCATGGAGTCCGACAGCAGCTTCGACAGCGTCTCCAGCTCGCTGATCACCGCTTCGTACGCGCTGAACAGCCCGGCCGCCTCCGACCACGCACCGGCTCCGCCCCCGAACTGATGGCGGGCGAGCTGCTCCTGCCCGATCTTGCCCGCACCTGCCTGCGAGCCCTTCAGGTCATGGATCAGGGCGTCGACGCGAGTCTGGAAGGTGGTGAAGGACGACAGTTCCGTGGCCACATCGGCGACGGCCTCACGTGCCACGTCGAACAGACCGGAAACCCACGACGACGTGCCCGACGCCGACCCGCCATCGCTCGGCAACACAACGTCCTCCCCGCACCGTCGAAACAACTGAACACCCGAAGCCGTACAAGCAACTCTAGCTACCACCAGTGACAGTCCACGGCCGCCCCGTAGCGGGGAGCGACCGAGAACAGGCCACCCACGTAGCGCCGCTCCGCCCGCAGCCAGGAGGCCGACGACTCGTCAGGCATGCCACCACCCAACACCCAGGAATGATGAAGCGCCTGAGCACTTGTACTCAGACGCGGGCGCTAGGCCGGGTGTGTCAACTTAACGGCTGATCTTGGTTGTTGAGGTGTCAGTTGTTGCTGGGGGTGAGACGGCCCTCGAAGGCGATCTGGAAGGCGTTCAGGGGTGCCTTCCAGCGCATGGTCCACCGCTTGCGGCCCGTGCCCGTTGGGTCCAGGCTCATGAGCGCCATGTAGATGCACTTCAACGCGGCGGCCTCGTTGGGGAAGTGTCCGCGGGCGCGGACGGCTCTGCGGATGCGGGCGTTGACGCTCTCGATGGCGTTCGTGCTGCAGATGACCTTGCGGATCTCGACGTCGAAGGAGAGGAAGGGAACGAACTCGGCCCAGGCGTCGGACCACAGCTTCACGATCGCCGGATACTTCCGGCCCCAGGACTCCTGGAACTCCAGGAACCGCTCGGTGGCCGCATCCTCGCTGGGTGCGGAGTAGACGGGCTTGAGGGCCTTGGCGACCTTGTCCCAGTCCTGGCGGGCCGCGTAGCGGAACGAGTTCCGCAGCAGGTGAACCACGCACGTTTGGACGATCGTGCGAGGCCAGACGGTCTCCACGGCCTCGGGCAGGCCCTTGAGCCCGATGCCCCTATGGTTCGTCAAGCCGCCAGGCGGCCGGGAACCGGCAGTGGGGCAGACGCGATGGCTCGGTGGATCTCGCGGGCGATGTACCTCTTCAGGCACCGGATGACCTCCCGCTTCGTCTTGCCCTCCGCTGTGCGCCGCTGGAGATAGGTTCGGGATCGTTCCTCCCAGCGCAGCCGGGAGAGCACGATGCGGTAGAGGGCTGCGTTGGCCTGCCGGTTCCCGCCGCGGTTTAGACGGCGGCGTTGGCTCTTGCCCGAGGAGCGTTCGACTGGGCTGACTCCGCACAGAGCAGCGAAGGATGCCTCGTCGCGGAGGCGGTCGTGGTTGTCACCTGCCGCTATGAGCAAGATGGCGGCGCTGTCCGGGCCGACCCCGGTGAGTTCCAGCAGCTGCGGGTTGTGCACCTGGATGATGGCAGTGATCTTCCGGGTGAGCGTGGTGGCCTCAGCGGAGAGTTGTTTGATGCGGTGGGCCAGCAGGTGCAGGGCCTGGTGCACCGCGCCGACCTGTGGATCCAGGGCGGCGCACGCCTTGAATAGTGTCGGGTTCGAGAGCCCGGCGAGGGACTCGCGCAGCTGTGGCGGCGCGCTGACCAGGAGGGCCTTGAGCTGGTTGATGGCCTGGGTGCGGTTGCGGACCGCTGAGTCCTTGACAACCTTCAGCACGCGGAGCTCTTCAACCGGACCGTCCTTGCTCTTCGGGCTGCCGGTGGCTCGGCCTCCCAGCACGGCCCGGGCGGCCGCCTCGGCGTCGACTGCGTCGGTCTTGCCCGAACGGCGCCGGGCTGCCCGGTCTGGCCGGTTGACCTCGATGACCTCAATACCCTCGGCGGCCAGGTGTCGGGCCAGCCCGGCGCCGTAGGAGCCAGTCCCCTCCACGCCGGCCTGCCGGATGAAGCCCAACGACCTGGCCCAGCACAACAGTTCGCGGTATCCGGCCACCGTGGCAGGGAATGCCTGCGTACCCAGCAGAGCGCCAAGAACGCTCACGACGGCCGCGACGTGCATGTCTTTGTGGGTATCGACGCCGAGCACCACCGTGGCGGATTCGGCGGGTGGCTGCGTCATGCCGCCGCTGTGCGGCATGCTGAGGATGGTCATGTGTCTCCTCGACCAGTGCGGGACGGATGGCCGTCGCCGGACCGGTCGGGCGGTCAGGACTGTGAGGGTGCCTGTCGCGAAGGCCCCTATCGGGACACGCCCACCGGGCCGGCGGCAGCAAGCCCCGCACGAGACCATGACCGACAGATCGGAGCTCAGGACACCTTGGTCAGTCGCAGACCGGGTCAGGCCACGGTCCCGTGCGGAACACACTCATCCTCACAGTCGCAGACCAGCATCAGCACGTCGTCCAGGCCGCGGTTCTTCAGCTCGGTGAACACGTGCAGCCAGTATTTGGCGCCCCCGCCGCCGTCGCCGGCCCAGATGCCGAGGATGTCGCGGGTGCCGTCCACGGTCACCGCCATCACCACGTAGATGGGACGGTTCGCGACCTTCCCGTCCCTGATCTTGACGTTGATGGCGTCCACGAACAGGACCGGGTAGACGCGGTCGAGGGGCCGGTTCTGCCATTCGGCCATGCCGTCCATCACCTTGTCGGTGATGGTGGAGATGGTCTGTTTGGACACCTCGGCGCCGTAGACCTCGGCGAGATGGGCCGATATCTCGCCGTGGGTGAGGCCCTTCGCGGACAGGGAGAGCACCATCTCGTCGACGCCGGTCAGGCGGCGCTGCCGCTTCTTGATGATTTGCGGCTCGAAGGTGCCGGCGGTATCGCGAGGCACCTTGACCTCGACCGGGCCGACGTCGGTCAGCACGGTCTTGGCCCGGGTGCCGTTGCGGCTGTTGCCGTTGTTCTTCCCGGCCGGGTCGTGCTTCTCATAGCCGACGTGATCAGTGATCTCGCCTTCCAGAGCCGACTCGAGGACCCGCTTGGTCAGCTGCTGCAACAGCCCACCTTCGCCGGTCAGTTGCAGGCCCTCATTCCGGGCCCGGTCGACGAGCATCGCGACGAGCTGCTCGTCCGACACCGCACTCGGCGGTGCCTGAACCACCTGCGCAGCCTGCTCGTTCTCCACGGCGGTCTCCGTCATCAGACGCATCTCCTTGATCATCAGATCCGCCGTCTATTGGACACTCCCGGCCTTCGCCTCGCAGCTATGCGGCGGGGCGAAGTGCTGCCAGGGGGCTGGTGCGGGTGCGGGCTCGGGGCGTGTGGGTGAGCCAGGCGGGATGAGGTTGAGTGCGGCACCGGTGATCTGGTGCTGGAGGCTGGTCTTCGCCAGTCCGCGGCAGCGGGATCCGCGCAGGCCGCAGGCGTTCACTGCTTGAGAGATGGTCCCCTCAACACCCGCGCAGATCTTGTAGCGGGCTTTCCACTCGTCGGTCTGCTGGAGCTTGCGGGCGTTGTGGAGGGCTTCGTATTCCTCGCGGGGTTTGATGTTGATCTCCCGGCGTTCGGCCTGGGGAGAGTTGACACACGCCCGCAGGGCGGGGCAGGCGCGGCAGTCGGTGGGTGAGAAGCGGACGCGGATGGTGGGCAGGCCGCCTTCAGTGCGGCGCTGGTGCCACTGGGTGCTGGTGACCCCGTTCGGGCAGGTCACCTGCTGGTTGGCCCAGTCGATGATGAAGGTGTCCTGGCTGTAGTCGGTGCGGGCGTGCGGAACGGTCACCGACTTCATCGGGCCGTGCAGTGCGACACCGTGATCACGGTGTGGCAGCGGTCAGGGCATCGGCGCCGGTGTAGCCGGTGTCCACCCAGTGCTCGCCGGGCAGCAGTTCCCGCCTGGCCGGGCCGGCGTGCACGACCGCGGCCATCCGCTGGTCGGCGACAGCGCCGGTGGTGGTGGTCACGTTGGTGACCAGGTGCACCGTGTCCGGCTCACACGTCTCGGTCAGACGGACCTTGTCACCGTCCCGGAACACCTCCCGCTTGCCTCCGTCACCAGCCTCGATGTCATACGGGGTGACCAGGCGCGTCGCGCCCGGCGGCCGGTCTTTTGGGCCACGGCGGGTCACCTCGCCGTCGACCAGGTGGAAGTGCTGGACCCACACCTGCCGCAGGACCTCCGCCTCCGGCAGCGTCCGCAGACCTGGTGGCGCGTCATCCGCCCAGACCATCCGCAGCAGCCGCATCCCGTCGTTGCCGATCCGCTGATACGTCCGCTCGCGTTCGGAGCGGGCTTTGGGGAAACGGGAGTCCTCCGCCCGGGTGGCGTAGTGCTTGAACCAGTCGGGCGGAGCGTGTTCGTTCAGCCAGCCGGGCTCAGTGCGGGCCACCGCGTTCAACGCCGCACGGAGGGTCTCGGCGACCAGCTCCAGCTGGTTCAGCTCACGCACCGCGGCCAGCACATGCGTGGAATCGGTCCGCGCACTGCCCCGGCCCGTGACCAGCCCCCGCTGCCGGGCGGCCTCCAGCACTCCGTCCAAGACCTCCCGGCCGCCGTCGGCGCCGACCAGCCGGTCCCGGAACTCCGAGAGAACCGAATAGTCGAACCCCGCGTCGGTCAGATCCGGCCCGAGCGCGTACTTCCCGTCGATACGGGCCCTGACCGTCTCAGCGGCCTGCCGGTCGGTGAGCCCCTCCACGAACTGCAGGACCAGCACGAGCGCTAAGCGGCCCGGTGACCAGGCAGGCTTCCCACGGACCGGGAACAGAGCGGCAAAGTCCTCGTCCCGGAAAAGCACTCCCAGCTCGTCCCGGACCCTGATCGCCGGACTGCCCTTCGGGAAGGCGGCCTGCGCCACTCGCACCGTCTCCACCGGGACCTCACCCGGCCCACCCGGCTGCATGGACATCGACACCCTCCCCATACGACAACGTCGGCTCCCAAGACCACAACCGGGTCTTGGGAGCCGACGTCACGCGAGGGCCCGAATCAACCAACAGCACCCGAACACGGTGCCGGGCCCCTTTGTTTCACACGCCGTGTGCGCGCCGGGCACGCATATGCCCCTCGCACACGCTCCCCACGCGCCCACCAGGAGAGTTGACTCCTCATGCGCATGCAAGGGATGCGGAACCACCCGTTCGACTACAGAAAGGAGCGGACCCGTGACCGCCGATCCGGAGCATCCCGTGGTCCAGGGAGAACTCGCAGAATTACGCCGCCGCCTCGATGTGGCCTACGCCCGGGTCGAGGGAGGGCTGGCGCTGCTGAGCCATCGCACCGAGGAGACCACCAAGGAGCTGGACGAGCTGAACTCCCGGATGGTCTCGCTGGAACACGCACGCTGGCCGCTGCCCTCCCTCGCCGTGCTCACCGCGCTGGGCGCACTCGTGGTGACGGTCTGGCAGACACTGGGCCGCTAGGCACCGGGCCCGCTAGCCCTCGGCGAGCCTCGCGTGGTGCAGCAGGAGTAACGCGGCCGCCATGTTGGCGGCCGGGACCTCCCCGCGGGCGATCATGTCGGGGACGAGTTTGAGGGGAACCCATTCCCGGCGGTCCGACTCGAAGTCGTCCACGGGATGCCCGACGTACTCGCCCCGGTCGGACCAGTAGATGTGGTGCCGGGCGTCGGTGAGGCCGTTGGACGGTTCCACGCTCATCAGGTGGTGCAGGGGCCCCGGCCGCCAGCCGGTCTCCTCCTCCAGTTCCCTGGCGGCCGCGTCGGCTATGTCCTCGCCGTCCTCGACGACGCCCGCGGCCAGTTCCCACCCCCAGCTGTCGGTGATGAAGCGGTGCCGCCACAGCAGCAGCACCTCGTTGGCGTCGTTGACCACGGTGGCCACGGCCACGGGCCGCAGCCGGATCAGGAAGTGGTCGAGGTGCCGGCCGTCCGGCAGCTCGACATCTGCGAGATTGACCCTGAACCAGCGGTTTGCGTACACGGTTTGTTCGTTCAGTTTCGTCCACTGCACGGTTCTGCCACCTTCCGCCGAGTAAGTGGCAATATCGCAGCAGGGACCGTGTACCCGCAGTGGGCCTACAGCGGTACGCGCAGTGCTCCGTCGATGAGTTCGGCGGCTTCGGCCGTGCCGGCCGAGCCACAGCGCACCAGGTGTTCCCGGACCGCGCGGAGTCTGTCGCGCAACCGCTGCGACTCCATGCCGCGTGCCTGCTCCGCCATCTGCACGGCGGTGGCCACCGCTTTGTCGGCGTTGCCCTGGCGCAGCTCGATGGTGCTGAGCATGGCGAGCCGGTGCACGCGGCCCCGGTCGTGGGCCGGGTTGTCGACGGCCGCCGCCGCGTGCTCCCCGGCGGCTGCCAGCTCTCCGAGGCTGAGCAGCGCCTCGGCCACCTGCACATTGACCAGGCCCGGCTGGACGTAGCCGGTCTCGTCGGGCTCGTAACCGCGCCGGATCCGTTCGGCGGCCGCCTCCGCGCGCCGGATGCAGGACAGCGCGCCGGCGGAGTCGCCGAGGTGGGCGTACGCCTTGGCCTGCATCGCATACAGGTCCGAGGCGAGCGCCGGGGTGATGTGCTTGCCGGCGGCCCGCAGCGCGGCCTCCGCGAAGGCGACGGCCTGCCGGTACTCCCGCATGAACAGCGACTGGTTGACCAGCAGCGCTATGACGTACGCCCCGAGTCCCCGGTCGCCGCTGGCCTTTGCCAGCCTGAGCGCCTGGTGGAAGTAGCGCTGGGCCAGTCCGTGGGCGTCGGAGTCGTAGGCGCAGATGCCCGCGATCGCCACCAACCCGCCGGTGGCCCGGTGCAGTTGGCGCCCGGTGGCGTCGGTGTAGCTGCCGCGCAGCAGCGGCGCCGCCTCGGCGTTGAGGAAGCCGACGATGCGGCTGCGGGTGGCGATGCCGCCCGCCTTGCGGTACATCTGCTCGTAGTGCGTCCGCGCGGCCCGCAGCATCTCGATGTCGGCCGGGGTGACCCGGTGCCGGCCGCCGCGGGAGACGTCGACGTCCTCGGGCGGGTTCTCCCACTCCCACACCGGCATCACGGCCGGGGTCCCGGTGACGGCGGGGGCGCCGAGCACATGCGGCCGCTGCTGTTCGTCGGAGCGCCACAGGGCGGTGGCCCGCTCCACGAAGCCGTTCAGCGAGCCGGCGTGCGGGGTGCTGGGCTCGCCGGGCACGCCCAGGCCGATGTCGTCGAGGGTGACGGGGCGGTGCAGGCGGGCGGCGAGCACCTCGCAGATCAGGTCGGGGACCTGGCCGCGCGGCCGCTGGCCCTTCAACCACCGTGCCACAGCGGTGTGTTCGTAGCGGAGCGCGAGTCCCCGTTTCCGGCCCGCCTGGTTGACATGGGCGGCAAGGCCGGCGTGCGAGATCCCCGCCTCGTCCAGGATCGCGTCGAGCAGAGTGTTGGGCTGCATGGGATGCCCCCCGAATGGCCTGGTGCGGTTCAGCGTAGTGGGTCCGCCTTCGCACGGGGTGTGAACGGAGTGCTCGCATCCGCAGGGTGCACGCGGTGTCGCTCAACGTGTCCTTCCGCTTGACTGGGCTTCCGGCCAAGCCGCCGGCTCCCCCTCGAAAAGCGGTGGCTTGGCCGGGTGAAGGGCGACATGGGGGCCGCTAACGGTGTGTTGTGGGCTGGGGGTTGTCCTGGGCCGGTCGCGCCCGCGCGGCGGAGCCGCATCCGTCACCGTCCCGCGGGGTGCGCCGTGCCCTGTCACGGTCGTTCCGCAGGACCAGGAGTGCCAGATCGTCCGTGGGACGGCCGGCCGTGTGGTGCAGAAGCGCCGTGAAAAGGGCGCGCAGGACCGTCTGGGCGGAGACCGGGCGGTCCCGTACGACGTCTCCGAGGGCCTTCGGCAGCGGAAAGAACCGGCCCTGGCCGTCCCGCGCGTCCTCCACGCCGTCCGTGAAGAGGACCAGGAACTCGCCCGGAACCAGCCGGCCGCAGGCCCGGGCCGCCAGGTCGGCCGGCAGCGGGAAGGCGCCCAGCGGCGGAAGCGGTTCGACGCGCGACAGCGGCTCGACGCGGCTGCCGCTGAGCAGGTAGGGCCAGGGGTGGCCGCAGTTGAGGGCGCGTACCGCGCCCTCGCCGTCGATCTCCAGGAGCAGCACGGTGACGAACTCCTCGCCGACCGGGTGGTCGGGGTCGGAGGAACCGTGCGCGGGGTGCTCGGCGCGGGCGCGCTCGCACAGATGGCGGGCTAGGGCGCGCTCCAGGCGGCGCAGGACACCGCCGAGTTCGGGCTCGTCGTGGGCGGCCTCGCGGAAGCTCCCGAGGACGGCGGCGACGGTGCCGAGCGCGGCCAGACCGTGGCCGCGCACGTCGCCCATCACCACCCGCACCCCGTGCTCGGTGGCGATCGCCTCGTAGAGGTCCCCGCCGACGCACGCGCCCCGTTCCGCGGACAGTTGGGCCGCGGCGACGTGCAGCCCGTCGAGGCGGGGCGGCAGGGGCCGCAGAACGACGCTCTGCGCGGCCCGCGCCACCCGGCGGGCCTGCCGCAGTTCCCGCAGCGGCGCGCGACGGGCGTGGACGATCAGTCCGGCGCCGACGGCGAAGAAGACGGCACTGGTGACGATGCGAGCGCCGAGCCCTTGCTGCTGGGCGAGGGGACAGCCGAACCGGTAGCCGACCGCCACGGCTCCCCAGACCATGGGCAGTACGGCTCCCCGCGCGGTGGGCGCCCGTGCGTTGATGCGGATCATGCCACTGGTCCCCCATGGAGAGTCCCTGACCGGGCAGACGGACCGACCCCGAAAGGCCGGTCCGATTCTGTCGAGGGCACGGGCCGAGGAGACCGGATCACCCGAAGTTCCCACCCGATCGAGTGAGTCAGGGCCGGTCAATCTGCATTTATGCAGGTCGTCGAAGGGATGACCCCTGCCCGGGCCCATAGCGCACGGCCCGCCCCACGAGCTCGGCGATGGTCGCCCCGCCGACGTCGGTGCCGTCAGGGCGCGGGAGGCGGGCCCCATGGTGCCGTCGCCGAGGTGGGCCCTGTCGCTGAAACCGGGCGCGGCCGACCACGGACAACCCGCAGCCGGCCGCGCACAGGACCTGTACGGCGATCAGCCCCGCAGCACAGCCCCGGTCCGCTCGCCCGCCAGGGCGACCGCCGCGTCCCGAGCCGCCGACGCCTCGTCCACGGTCAGCGTCCGGTCGGCCGCGCGGAAGCGGAGCGCGTACGCCAGGGACTTCTTGCCCTCGCCCAGCTGCTCGGCGTTCTCGTAGACGTCGAACAGCCGGATGGACTCGAGGAGTTCACCCGCACCTTCGCGCAGCGCCGTCTCGACCTCCCCGGAGGGGATCGGCTTGTCGACCACGAGGGCGACGTCCTGCGTGGCGACCGGGAACGTGGAGATCCGCGGCGCCTGCGGGGTACCGTCGCCCACGGTCTCGAGCGCGTCCAGGTTCAGCTCCATCGCGCAGGTGCGCTCGGGCAGCCCCAGGGCCTTCAGCACCCGCGGGTGCAGCTCGCCCGCGTGGCCGACGACCCGCTCCGCACCGCCCGCGCCGATCACCAGCTCGGCACAGCGGCCGGGGTGCCAGGGGCCGTACTGGCCCTTGCGGACGGTCAGTTCGGCACCGGCCTCACGGGCGACGACGCGCGCCGCCTCGACCGCGTCGGCCCAGTCCGCCGGCCGCCCCTTGCCCCACCAGCCGGCCTGCTCACGGGCGCCGGAGAGGACGACGGCGACGTGCCGCGGCTGCTCGGGCAGCGCGGCGTTCAGCGCGGCGATCTCCTCGTCGGTGGGACGCCGGTCGACGGACAGATGCGTGGCCGCCCGCTGCTCCTCGCGGGGGTGGAACACCAGCCCGGTCTCGAACAGCGCCAGGTCGTGCGAGCCCCGGCCGTCGTTGCGCCGCAGTGCGCCGAGCAGGCCCGGCAGCAGCGTCGTACGCAGCGCCGGCTCCTCGTCGCTGAGCGGGTTGACCAGCTTGACGACGCGGCGGGCCGGGTCGCCGGTCTCCAGGCCGAACTGGTCGAAGACCTGCTCACCGACGAACGGGTAGTTCGGCGCCTCGACACAGCCCGCGCCGGCCAGCGCGCGGCCGACCCGGCGGTGCAGCCGCTGGCGGTGGGTGAGGCCGCGGCCCGAGGGGGGCTTGGGCAGCGTGGAGGGCAGGTTCTCGTAGCCCTCCAGGCGGATGACCTCCTCGGCCAGGTCGTTCGGGTCGACCAGGTCGGGCCGCCAGGACGGGACGGTGACGGTCAGCTCGTCCTGCCCGCCCGTCTCCCGACCACCGTCCCGCGACGACGCGTTCCACGCGCCCGCGTTTCCCACGACGTCGCAGCCGACCTCCTGGAGACGGCGGACAACCGTCTCACGGCCGTAGACCACGCCCGCCACCTTGTCCGGGTGGTCCGCCGGGACGGTGATGGTGTGCGGCGCCGAGGGCGCGACGATCTCGGTCACGCCGGCCTCCGCCGTACCGCCCGCCAGCAGCACCAGCAGGTCCACCGTGCGCTGCGCGGCGGCCGCGGCGGCCCGCGGGTCGACACCGCGCTCGAAGCGGCGGGACGCCTCGGTGAGCAGCTTCTGGCGTCGGGAGGTGCGGGCGATCGCGACGGCGTCGAAGTGGGCCGCCTCGATCACCACGTCGGTCGTGCCGTTCGCGCCGTTCTCGGTGACCTCGTGGTCGGCGATCTCCGTGTTGGCGCCGCCCATCACACCGGCGAGACCGATCGGGCCCCGATCGTCGGTGATGACCAGGTCCTCGGAGTGCAGGGTGCGCTCGACACCGTCGAGGGTGACGAGCTTCTCGCCCTCCCGGGCGCGGCGCACGCCGATGGTGCCCTGGACCAGGGAGCGGTCGTAGGCGTGCAGGGGCTGACCCAGCTCCATCATCACGTAGTTCGTGACGTCGACGGCGAGCGAGATCGGGCGCATGCCGACCTTCTGCAGGCGGCGCTGCAGCCAGATCGGGGAGCGCGCCTCGGGGCGCAGGCCGGTGACGGAGCGCGCGGTGAAGCGGTCGCAGCCGAAGGGGTCGGTGACCTGGACCGGGTAGCCGTAGGCGTTCGGGGCCGGCACGTCGATCAGGGCGGGGTCGCGCAGCGGCAGGCCGTAGGCGATGGCGGTCTCGCGGGCGACGCCGCGGATGGACAGGCAGTCGCCGCGGTTGGCGGTGACGGCGATGTCCAGGACCTCGTCGACCAGCTCCAGCAGCTCGATGGCGTCCTTGCCGACCTCGATCTCCGGCGGCAGCACGATGATGCCGTGGCTGCCGTCGTCGCCCATGCCCAGCTCGTCGCTGGAGCAGATCATGCCGTGGGACGTCCTGCCGTAGGTCTTGCGGGCGGAGATGGAGAAGCCGCCCGGCAGCGTGGCGCCGGGGAGGACGACCACGACCTTGTCGCCGACGGAGAAGTTGCGGGCACCGCAGACGATCTCCTGGGGCTCGCCGGTGCCGTTGGCCCGGCCGACGTCCACGGTGCAGAAGCGGATCGGCTTCTTGAAGCCCTCCAGCTCCTCGATGGTCAGCACCTGGCCTACGACCAGCGGGCCCTTGAGGTCGGCGCCGAGCTGTTCGACGGTCTCGACCTCCAGGCCGGCCGAAATGAGCTTGGCCTGGACGTCGCGGCCGGTCTCGGTGGCCGGCAGGTCGACGTACTCCCGCAGCCAAGAAAGCGGGACCCGCATCAGATCTCCATCCCGAACGGCCGGGTGAACCGGACGTCACCCTCGACCATGTCTCGCATGTCCTCGACGTTGTGGCGGAACATCAGCATCCGCTCGATGCCGAACCCGAAGGCGAAGCCGCTGTACTTCTCCGGGTCGACGCCGCAGGCGGTGAGCACCCGCGGGTTGACCATGCCGCAGCCGCCCAGCTCGATCCAGCCCTCGGACGAGCAGGTGCGGCAGGGGCGGTCGGGATTGCCGACGGACTCGCCCTTGCAGACGTAGCAGAGCATGTCCATCTCGGCGCTGGGCTCGGTGAAGGGGAAGAAGTTCGGCCGCAGCCGGGTCTTCATGCCCTCGCCGAACAACGACTGCACCATGTGGTCCAGGGTCCCCTTGAGGTCGGCCATGGTCAGGCCCTCGTCCACGGCGAGCAGCTCGACCTGTCGGAAGACCGGGGTGTGCGTGGCGTCCAGCTCGTCGGTGCGGTACACGACACCGGGGCAGATCACGTACACCGGCAGCTCGCGGTCGAGCAGCGAGCGGATCTGCACGGGCGAGGTGTGGGTGCGCAGCACCACGCCGGACTCGGCGCCGCCGTCCGGGCCCTGGACGAAGAAGGTGTCGGCCTCGCCGCGGGCCGGGTGGTCCGGGCCGATGTTCAGGGCGTCGAAGTTGAACCACTCGGCTTCGACCTGCGGGCCCTCGGCGACCTCGTAGCCCATGGCCACGAAGATGTCCTCGATGCGCTCCGAGAGCGTGGTGAGGGGATGACGGGCGCCGGCCGGCACGCGGTCGTACGGCAGCGTGACGTCGACGTCCTCCTCCACCAGCACGCGGGCGTCGCGCTCGGCCTCCAGCTCGGCCTGGCGGGCGGCGAGGGCCTTGGTGACGGCGCCGCGGGCCATCCCGACCCGCTTGCCCGCGTCGGCCTTGGCGTGCGGGGGCAGGGCGCCGATCTCGCGGTTGGCGAGGGCCAGCGGGGAGGCGGGGCCGGTGTGGGCGACCTTGGCCTCGTGGAGCGCGTCGAGGGAGTCCGCGGCGGCGAAGGCGGCGAGCGCCTCGTCCCGCATGCGCTCGATCTCTTCCGGTTTCAACGCCTCGACCTCGACAGGGTCGTACGACTTATTGGGTGCCGACATCTCTTCCCGTGCTTCCGATTGTCCCCCAGCTGACGCTGGGAGGTGCCCCCTGGCGGATGGTCCCCGTCACCGACTCGCGAGGGCCGCGCGAAGGACACAAAGGTGCCAAAGGCCGAGTCTAACGGGGTGGAGGCAGACGAATGCGCCCGTGGGTCGTCAGGCGAGATACGCCGGCGCCGCCACGGGCAACGTAAATCGGAACTCGGCGCCTCCGCTGGGTGCGCGGCCGACCGTGATGGTGCCGCCGTGAGCCTCGACGATGCCCTTGACGATGTACAGTCCGAGACCCGTGCCACCGCGCTTGCTGCCCCGCCAGAAGCGGGTGAAGACGCGGTTCATGGATTCCTCCGGGATGCCGGGACCCTCGTCGCTCACCGAGACCGACGTGCCTGTCTGCTCGCCCTCGCGCGGGGACGCGCAGGGCATGACGTCAATGGTGACGGTTCCCTCGCCGTGCCGCACCGCATTTTCGATGAGGTTGCTGAGCACCTGGTCGATCTTGTCGGGGTCGGCCCACAGGGCGGGCAGCGGCTGCTCGATGCGCAGCAGGAAGCGGTCGGCGGGCTGGCCGGCGGCGACGTAGGCCTGGATGTGCCGGGAGACGGCGGCCCCGATGTCGACGGGCTGCCGGCGCACCTCCAGCCGCCCGGAGTCGATCCGCGAGATGTCCAGCAGCTCGGCGATGAGCCGGGTGACGCGGTCGGCGTCGGCGTCGACGGTCTCCAGCATCAGCCGCTTCTGGTCGTCGGTGAAGCGTTCCCACTTGGCGAGCAGCGTGGCCGTGAAGCCCTTCACCGAGGTGAGCGGCGAACGCAGTTCGTGGGCGACCGTCGCGATCAGCTCGGCGTGGCTGCGCTCGGTACGGCGGCGGGCCTCGGTGTCCCGCAGCGAGACGACGACCCGGTGGACCGGCCCGAGGGGTCGCTCGCGCACGTACCGCACGGAGACGAGCACTTCCCTGCCTCCCGGCAGGAGCAGGTTGCGCTCGGGCTGCCGGGTGCGGATCGCGAGGCCGCCGTAGGGGTCGGTGAGCTGCCACCAGCGGCGGCCCTCCAGATCCTCCAACGGCAGCGCCTTTTCCAGGGGCTGTCCCAGGGCGTCGGCGGGGCGTACGGCGGCGATCCGTGCGGCGGCGGCGTTGAAGCAGACGACGCGGCCCTGCTCGTCGGCGACGACGAGGCCGTCGGGCAGCTGGTCGGGGTCGACGCCGGGGTGCTCGTCGCGCCGGGGCGCGGGAGTGCACCGCGCGTCCGGTCCCTCCGGCGCGGTGTTCGTGCCGGCCACACTCATCCCCGTACCCCACCTCTCAGACGGCGCAGGGCCCCGAGCTGGTCACCCTACTAGCTCTGGGTGACGGAGCGGCACCCTCCGCAGGCGCGCTGCGCGCGGGCCGACGCGTAGAGACATACGGCGGCGGCGGTGGCGAGGTTCAGGCTCTCGGCCTTCCCGTGGATCGGGACCCGCACGACGGCGTCGGCCAGCGCGCGGGTCTCCTCCGGCAGGCCCCAGGCCTCGTTGCCGAACACCCAGGCGGTGGGCCCGCCCATGGTCCCCTTGTCCAGCTCCTCGTCGAGGTCGCGGTCCCCCGCGCCGTCGGCGGCGAGGATTCGCACACCGGCGTCCCTGAGCCCCTCGACGGCCCGCTCGACGGGCACTCCCACGGCGACGGGCAGATGGAAGTGCGAGCCCACGGAGGCGCGTACGGCCTTGGGGTTGTACAGGTCGACGGAGGCGTCGGTGAGGATCACGGCCTCGGCCCCGGCGGCGTCGGCACACCGCAGCACGGTCCCGGCGTTCCCGGGGTCGCGTACGTGTGCCAGCACGGCGACCAGCTTCGGCCGCGCGGCGAGGATCTCCTCGAAGGGCACGTCCAGGAACCGGCACACGCCGACGAGCCCCTGCGGGGTCACGGTCGTGGAGACGTCGGCGATCACCTCCTCGGAGGCCAGGTGCACCCGCGCGCCCGCCTGCCGCGCGGCCCCGACGATGTCGGCGTACCGCTCCGCGGCCTCGACGGTGGCGAACAGCTCGACGAGGGTGGCAGCGCCGTCCGCCCGATGCCCCGCCGCCTCTCTGACGGCCTGCGGCCCCTCCGCGAGGAACAGCCGGTCCTTGCCCCGGAAGTTCCGCTTGGCAAGCCGTCGGGCGGCACTCACGCGCGCGGAACGGGGGGAGATCAGCTCGGGGCTGACGGGCATCCTCTTGTTCACCTTCAGGAGAGTCTTCTCTTTGCGGTACTGGGGCTGCGCCACCCGGAGGGCGGCGGGGCCGTGTCGGCACGCGGCTCCGCCACGCGGGCGCGGGCGACCGGGACGCACCCGCAGCCAGAGGACCACCCGGAGACCCCCAACAGCAGGACCCGCAAGCCGTAAGAGCCTGCGGGTCCAGTGAACGTCGGCCTAAGGCCGGCGCGGCGTCACGCCGCCTTGGGCGCGTTGACGTCCGCCGGCAGCGCCTTCTGCGCGACCTCGACGAGGGCGGCGAAGGCGCCCGCGTCGTTGACGGCCAGCTCGGCGAGGATCTTGCGGTCGACCTCGACGTTCGCGGCCTTCAGACCCTGGATGAAGCGGTTGTAGGTGATGCCGTTGGCGCGGGCAGCGGCGTTGATGCGCTGGATCCACAGCTGACGGAAGTCGCCCTTGCGCTTCTTGCGGTCGTTGTAGTTGTAGACCAGCGAGTGGGTGACCTGCTCCTTGGCCTTGCGGTACAGGCGCGAACGCTGACCGCGGTAGCCGGAGGCCTGCTCGAGGATCGCCCGGCGCTTCTTGTGGGCGTTGACTGCCCGCTTGACGCGTGCCACTTGTTAACTCCTTGTAGCGGGGTCGTGGTGGTCCTCACACGACCCGGAATCGATTCGGTCCCGGTCCAGACGTACGGCGCTCAGGCGGCGCCGCAGGTCACTTGCCGAGAAGCTTCTTGATCTTCGCGGCGTCGCCCGGGGCCATCTCGGCGTTGCCGGTGAGGCGACGCGTGACGCGGGACGACTTGTGCTCGAGCAGGTGGCGCTTGCCGGCGCGCTCGCGGAGCACCTTGCCGGAGCCGGTGATCTTGAAGCGCTTGCTGGCACCGCTGTGCGACTTGTTCTTCGGCATAGCGCCGTTATCTCCTCGTCGGTGGCGCTCCGGTGCCCGGTCGCGAAAACCGGGCACGCTGGAGCGTCGCTCTTCTGTCGGTTACATCCTCGGGGACGTGGTGTCCCCCGGGATCACGCCTCGGCGGGCTCCTCGGCGGACGCCTCGGCCTCGGCGGGGTTCTGCGAACGACCGGGGTGGGCCTTCGCCTCCGCCTTGCGGGCTTCCTGTGCCTGCCGGGCCTCGGCCATGGCCTCGGTCTTCTTCTTGTGCGGACCGAGGACCATGATCATGTTGCGGCCGTCCTGCTTCGGGTTCGACTCGACGAAACCGAGGTCCTGGACGTCCTCCGCGAGGCGCTGCAGCAGTCGGTAGCCCAGCTCGGGACGGGACTGCTCGCGACCACGGAACATGATCGTGATCTTGACCTTGTCGCCCTGCTTGAGGAACCGGACGACGTGACCCTTCTTGGTGTCATAGTCGTGCGGGTCGATCTTCGGCCGGAGCTTCATCTCCTTGATGACCGTGTGCGCCTGGTTCTTGCGCGCCTCACGGGCCTTCATGGCCGACTCGTACTTGAACTTCCCGTAGTCCATGAGCTTGCACACGGGCGGACGGGCGTTCGCCGCCACCTCGACCAGGTCGAGGTCGTACTCCTGCGCAAGCTCCAGTGCCTTCGCGAGCGGCACGATGCCGACCTGCTCGCCACTGGGACCGACAAGTCGCACCTCGGGAACGCGAATCCGGTCGTTGATGCGGGGCTCGGCGCTGATGGATCCTCCTCGGTAGCACCACACGGTTGTCTGGCGGACAGCCGCGTATGTCTTTTCGTTAGACCTAACCGCGCCGAAGCAGCAAAAATGCCCCGGACGATCACAGGCGGGGCTCCAACGCACTACCGGAGCACCGCCGCGATGCCGCGGGGCGCGATTTCGGGCGACTCCATCGTCCGTACGGAACGATGGTGGCCGCCTGACCGGGTGACCCGCCGCCCCGGAGGACGGTCAGGTGGGAGATCGGAGCCTCCACTTGTGGGCCGGGAGCTCTGTTGCACGCAGGGCATGCCCGGCCGGTCGTGAACCAGATTAGCAGGATCGCTTGACAAGGGCGAACCGGGACCGCCGCACAAGGCTCGGGAGCACCGGTGATCCGGCACCGCCTATCGTGTGGGGCATGAGTGAGACCCCTCCTGAGCATCCCGAGAACCCCGACTTCGACGCGATGACCCGGGACATCGCCGAGGTCCCCGCCGTCGAGGTGATCGTGACGGTCGCCGTCAACCTGATGAGCGCCGCCGCGGTGAAGCTCGGACTGAGCGAGGAGGGCGAGAAGTACAAGGACCTCGACGAGGCCCGCAAGCTGATCACCGCGCTCGCCGGTCTGCTGGACGCGAGCGCGACGGAGATCAGTTCCTTCCACGCGGCCCCGCTGCGGGACGGCCTGAAGTCGCTGCAGCTGGCGTTCCGCGAGGCGTCGGTCGTGCCGGACGAGCCGGGCCAGGGGCCGGGCGAGAAGTACACCGGCCCCGTCTACGGCTGACCTATCCCTTCACATACAGGGGCTCGCCCGAGGGCGTGGTCCCGGCCGGCAGCAGAGCCAGGTCGAGACCGCGCACCAGGCGGCCCCTCAGTGTCTCGTCGGCGGCGAGCCGCTCGGCGACGGCGCGGGCGACCTCGGCGGGCGCAGCGGCCGGGTCGAGAACCAGGGCGAGGGTGCCGTCGGCCTGCCCCGGCCCGAGGTGGGCGCGCAGCACGGCGGGCTCGGCCGCCACCGCCGTACGGACGGCCCCGAGCACGGCCGGGTCGGTGAGCGGGTCGGTGCTGGTGCGGCCCTCGGCCAGGGCGAGCAGCGCCGGGCCGGTCAGCTCGAACGGCACGGGTCCGGCGAGGTCCAGCACGATCGTGTCGGCCTTCTCGTGCGCGGCGGCCTGGAGCGCCTGGTGCAGGGGTACGGCGACCGGGCGGGCCTCGGGGTCCCAGCGGACGAGGGAGTCGGTGGAGGTGAAGGCGGGCAGCGCGGTGCGGTCACCGGCCTTCAGGGTGGGTACGGCCATCTCACTGGTCTTCTCGCGGCGCAGCCCGTTCTCGTCCTGCTCCACCTCGCCGAGCACGGCGACGACGGGCACCAGCAACCGGGTGCCCTCGAGTGCCTCCAGGACGGGGCCCACCGCCGTGCGGTCCTCGGCCCAGGCCGCGAGCGCGGCGCTCAGCCGGGGGTCGGCGGAGCCGTCGTCGTCGGAGAAGCCGGGGTCGGGAATGTTCTTGTTCGCCACGGTCACCGACCCTATCGCCACGGTCACCGACCTCATCGGCACGGTCCGCGCCCGTGGCCACGGGACTCTTCACGGGAGTCTCAGCGTTCCCTGATCCCTGTCTCCGGCCGGACCGACGGAGCCCACGTTCCGCGCGCCGAGCATCACGGCCATGCAGTCCCCGAGAGCCCGCCGTGGCCGCCGTGCGCACCCGTCCCGGCGCCGCCCGTTCTTGTCCCTCGCGCTCGCCCTGGTCGCCGTGGCGGGGTGACGGCCGGGGCACGGCACGTGAAGGCGCGGGCACACCCGGGACAGCGGCCGTATCGTCGGCGGCGACGCCCTCGGCCTCCCCCTCGGCCGGGGCAGGTGAGGAGGCCTCCGTGGAGCAGCCCGTGACGGAGCCGGTGGACCGGGACGCACTGCTGCGCAGGGCGATGACGGCGGTGAACGTGCCGGCGGGCGCCCAGGTGTCGGCGGCGGTGCTGGCGGTGGACTCCGGGGAGAGGGCCGTGTACGGGGCCGCGGCCTTCGACACGGCGAGCATAGTGAAGGTCGACATCCTGGCCGCACTGCTGCTCCGGGCGCAGGACGCGGGCCGGCGGCTGACGGCGGCCGAGCAGGCCCATGCCACGAAGATGATCGAGAGCAGCGACAACGCGTCGGCGACGGTGCTGTGGCACGCGATCGGGCGGGCCGGCGGTCTGGACGCGGCGAACGAGCGCCTCGGGCTGGCCTCGACCTCGGGCGGCGAGGGCGAGCTGTGGGGGCTGACGCAGACCACGGCCGCGGACCAACTCGTCCTCCTCGGGCAGGTGTTCGGCGAGGACTCCGAGCTGAGCGCCGCCTCCCGGAGCTATGTGCAGGGGCTGATGCAGTCGGTCGAGGCGGACCAGCGGTGGGGGGTGTCGGCCGCCGCCGAGGGCACCTCCTGGGCGCTGAAGAACGGCTGGCTTCCGCGCAGTACGACGGGCCGATGGGACGTGAACAGCATCGGGCGGGTCACGGTGGACGGCACCGGCTATCTGGTGGCGGTGCTGTCGCAGGGCACCGAGAGCCAGGCGCAGGGCATCGCGCTGGTGGAGGCGGCGGCGAAGGCCACGGTGTCGGCGTTCACCAGCACCTGACGAGCGTGAACCGCCGCCCAGCCGACGGGGACCGTGCCCTGCCGGGCCGCCCTCAGAGCGTCCGTCGGCGCCCCCGCCACAGCACCACGCCCGCCACCAGCAGCACTCCGCCGGTGCCGCCGGCCAGGGGGCCCGCCCAGTCGGCGGTCGAGGAGGTCGCCCTGGGGGCGTCCGGCCCGTCGCCGAAGTACTTCTTCCCGTACGCCGCCGCGCGCAGGGTCTGCGGCTTGAGTCGGTCGGCCGCGCGCAGGGCCGCCACCGGGTCGATCATGCCGAAGCCGCGGGAGTCGTCCCGGCCGCCGGCCGGTGCGTCCCGTGCGGTGTCCTCAAGGAGCTTCTTGATCTGGGCCGGGCTCAGCTCGGGGTGGGCCGCCTTGACCAGGGCCGCCACGCCGGAGACGAAGGCGGAGGCGGCCGAAGTGCCCCAGCCCTCGTAGTACTTGTGGTCCGGGTCGGCGATGACCACGTCGACGCCGGGCGCGCTGACCGCCGCGTACCAGCGGCGCGTCGAGAAGGAGGCGCGGGTGCCGTAGCGGTCCACGGCGGTCGCGGCGATGACGCCGGGATAGGCGGCCGGGTAGGAGATGTGGTCGCCCTTGTCGCCGCCGTTGCCCGCGGAGGCGACGACGACCACGCCCTTCCTCAGGGCGTACTGCACGGCCTCGTCCTCGCTCGGTTCGGGGTGCGCGGAGTTCGAGTCGTCGCCGAGGGAGAGGTTGATGACGTCGGCGCCGTGGTCGGCGGCCCAGCGGATGCCGTCGGCGAGGGCGTTGCCGCGGGTGGTGCGGGCCCTGGCACGGGCGGGGTCGCCGTCCTCCAGGATCACGCGCACGGGCAGGATCTTCGCCTCGGGGGCGACGCCCATGACGCCGGCGCCGTCGCCGGGGCCGTGGCCGTGCCCCGCGATGATGCCGGCCATGGCGGTACCGTGCCGGGCCCAGTCGCGGTCGCCCTGCCCGGCCCCGAAGCCGATCATGTCCTTGGCGGGCAGGACGTTGCCGGCGAGGTCCGGGTGGTCGGCCTCGACGCCGGTGTCCAGGACGGCGACGGTGACACCCCGGCCCTTGGTGACGCGCCAGGCCTGGTCCAGGTGCAGCGCGGAAAGGCTCCACTGCTGGGCGCGGATTCCGTCGGCGTGGGCCGCGCCGGCGGGCAGCAGGGTGAGGGCGCCGGTGAGCAGCAGGCTCAGGGCCGCGCCGGCGGGGGCCGTGCGGCGGCCGCGGATCGACTGCCTCGTTCGCTTCATGAGCGTTTCTCCGTGGCTGTGCCGAGGTCGTGGCGCAGCCGCCGTTCGACGCGGTCGGCCAGGCCCTGGGCCTCGTTGCCGAGACCGGCCTGGGCCGCTGCGGTGGTGGCGCCCGCGGTGACGGCGTCGGCGGCGGGCTGCGGCGTGTCGACGTCGCGCCCGTCGGCCCAGCCGGAGACGGCGTAGACGACGACGGGGGCGTCGGTGAGGACGGAGATCGTCCAGGAGGCCCGCTGCCGGTCGCCGAAGCCGGCCGCGGCGGTGCCCTCGGCCGCGTACGGCCGCGGCATCAGGTCGGCGCGCCGGTCCAGGCGCTCCGTGCGGAAGCGGTGCGCGAGCGCGGACATGGCGGCGGGGTCGGCCTTGGTGAACAGCAGGCCGACGGTGGTGACATAGCTCTGCGTGGCGTCGGTGTAGGTGGCGCGCAGGAGCCGCCGGCAGCCGACCGGCGCGAGCACCTTCTGCAGCAGCGGGTCGAAGGCATGGGCGCAGCCGCTGTCCGGAGCCACGGCGATCCTGGTCCAGGTGCGGTCGGCGCCGCCCGGTCCGGCGCCGGGGCCCTGGACGGTGTCCGGGAACAGCTGGTCGACGGGCACGCTGTGCCACAGCGCCCCGGCGCTGGCGAAGCGGTCGCCGGCTGCGGCGTCCCCGCCGTCGTCGGTGAGCCAACTCCCGGTCACGGCACCGCCGATGAGACCGAGACCGAGCACGAGACAGGCGGCAGCGGCGGCGGTCCGCGGCGCCACCCGGTGCCCCGTCCGCTCGGTGAAGGCCTCCGGCTCCCCGAAGGACACCACGGGCCGTGCCGTCGCTGCGGCACCCCAGGCCAGGGCCGGATCCGGCCCGGCCGCGCCGGGCGGCGGGCCGACGGGCCGGGCAGGCGTCATGGGACTCCAGGCCCGCGCCTCGGCGGCCGCGGAACCGGAGACGGCACGGCGCCCACCGCCCGCCTCGCCGCCCGGATGCCCGGGAACGGGCATCGCACCGGGACGCCGCGTCGCCGGAGCGTCGCTGACCGGACGAAGCCGGGCCGTCGTCTCCGACGCGGTGGCCGGGCGGGGTGAGGCCGTCGGCCCGGTCTCGTCGGCGGAGCGTGGCGGGACCGCAGGCCGGGAAGTATCGGCAGGGCGAGAGGCGGCCGAGGTCGGGGACGCGGTGACGGGGCGGGGTTGGGCCGAGGGCCCCGAGGCGGGGGCCGACCCCGTCGGGGCCGTGGTCCTCGACGCGGTGATCGGCCGGAGCCGGGCCGTCGTCTCCGAGGGGGTGTCCACCGGGGCCGCCTGCCGCCGGGGCTCCCCTCCGGGGTGGTGCCGCTCGCGTCCCGTGCTCGGCGGAGCGTCGGGGAACCGGGCCGAGGCCGGCGGCGGAGGAGGGCTCACGGGCGCATCGGCCGCCAGCACGACGGGCCGCGGCGCACCCGGCCGAGGCCCCTGCCCGGCACGGGAATCGGCGCCTGTGGTGGACGTCCGCCCCCCACGCGCGGTGGCCTGCTCGTCCGACGCACCGTCGCCCACGGGCCGTCCGGCGGCGGGCGCGCCCTCGCCGACCGCCGGGTCGCTGCCCGCGGACGCCGTGGCGGAGGGCGCAGCCGGTCCCGCGGACCTCGCGGCGGAGGACGGTCCCTGCCCGCCGGAGGTCGAGTCCCCCGTTTCGCCGGACGCGTCCCCGTGCTGCGCCGTACCGCCCCTCGGCGGGCGGCCGGCGCGGGGCGTGAAGACCGACGGCTCGTCGTCGGGGTCGCCCGGGGGAGCGGACGGGCGTGGGGGTATGGGAGCGTGGCGCGCCTCCGTGGTCATGCACCCCCCGTTTCCTCGTCCCCGGGCCGTCCTCACGTGCGCGGGCCGCTGTGCTGCCCGGTCGTGCCGGTGCGGAAGCTCCGTCCCGGGCACGCATACCCGTACGGCCGGACCGGCATCCCGGTTCAGGCGAAGCGGCCGGGCGCGTTCCGCGTACGTGCGCGTCACTCTACGGGTTGCCGGGACCAGAATCAGAACCGGTCCGGGGCGCCGGGGCATCTGCCCGGAACGTCCCCCTACCCTGCGGTAATCCAGTCTGGCAGGCTTCCGTCATGACTGCGCGCGCCGCCGACCGGGCCCGTTACGACCGGGCCACCGCCCATCTGGACGCCCCTCTCGCGATCGTGGACCTGGACGCCTTCGACGCCAACGCGACCGATCTCGTCCGCCGGGCCGCGGGCAAGCCGGTCCGGGTCGCCAGCAAGTCGGTTCGCTGCCGTGCCCTGCTGGAGCGGGTGCTGGCCAGGGACGGTTTCCAGGGCGTCATGTCGTTCACCCTGGCGGAGTCGCTGTGGCTCGCGCGTTCCGGGTTCGACGACATCCTGCTGGCCTATCCGTCCGCCGACCGCGCCGCCTACGCGGAACTGGCCGCCGACCCCAAGCTCGCCGGTGCCGTCACCGTGATGGTCGACGACGCCGCGCAGCTCGACCTCATCGACGCCTCGCGGGAGGGTGGGCGGGAAGTCGTCAGGGTCTGCCTCGAGTTGGACACCTCGCTGAAGCTGCTCGGCGGCCGGGTCAGGGTCGGCGCGCGGCGCAGCCCCCTGCACTCCCCCGCCCAACTCGCCGAGCTGGCACGTTCGGTGGGCCGGCGGCCGGGTTTCCGGCTGGTGGGGATCATGGCGTACGAAGGGCACATCGCGGGCGTCGGGGACGCGGTGGCAGGGCGGCCGCTGCGGTCCCGGGCGGTCCGGCTGATGCAGGCCGCGGCCCGTCGCGAACTGGCCGAGCGGCGGGCCGCGGTGGTGCGCGCGGTGCGGGCGGTCGTCCCGGACCTGGAGTTCGTCAACGGCGGCGGCACGGGCAGTGTGCAGCACACCGCCGCCGAGGACGCCGTGACCGAGATCGCGGCCGGTTCGGGCCTGTACGTGCCGCGCCTCTTCGACAACTACACGTCGTTCACCGGCCGTCCGGCGGCCCTGTTCGCCCTGCCCGTCGTACGGCGGCCGGGCGTCGGCGTGGTCACCGTGCTCGGCGGCGGCTACCCGGCCTCCGGCGCCGCCGGTCCCGACCGGCTGCCGGTGCCGTATCTGCCGCAGGGCCTGACGTACGACCCCCAGGAGGGCCCCGGTGAGGTGCAGACCCCGCTGCTCGGCTCGCCCGCCGACGATCTGCTGATCGGCGACAAGGTGTGGTTCCGGCACGCCAAGGCGGGCGAGCTGTGCGAGCGGTTCGACACCCTGCACCTGGTCGAGGGGGACGCGGTCACGGCGGCCGCGCCGACCTACCGGGGTGAGGGGCTCACCTTCCTGTGACCGGCCGGCCTACAGGGGGGTGACGTACGCGCCCGCGATGCCGCCGTCGACCAGGAAGTCGGTGGCGTTGACGAAGGAGGAGTCGTCGCTGGCCAGGAAGGCGACGGCGGCGGCGATCTCCTCCGCCTCGGCGAACCGCCCGACCGGGATGTGCACGAGACGCCGTGCGGCCCGCTCCGGGTCCTTCGCGAACAGCTCTTGCAGCAACGGGGTGTTGACCGGTCCGGGGCACAGGGCGTTCACCCTGATCCCCTCCCGCGCGAACTGCACGCCGAGCTCGCGGGACATGGCGAGGACGCCGCCCTTGGAGGCCGTGTAGGAGATCTGCGAGGTGGCCGCGCCCATCCGCGCCACGAAGGACGCGGTGTTGATGACGGACCCCTTGCCCTGGCGCCGCATGTAGGGGATGGCGGCCTTGCAGCACAGGTAGACGGAGGTGAGGTTGACCTCCTGGACCCGCTTCCAGGCCTCCAGTCCGGTCTCCAGGATGGAGTCGTCGTCGGGCGGGGAGATGCCCGCGTTGTTGAAGGCGACGTCGACGCTGCCGTAGGTGTCGTACGCCATCCTGAACAACGCCTCGACCTGCTCGGGGTCGGTGACGTCCGTCCTGACGAAGAGTCCGCCGACCTCGTCGGCGACGGCCTTGCCGCGGACCTCGTCCACGTCCGCGCAGACCACGTGCGCGCCCTCGGAGGCGAGCCGACGGGCAGTGGCGAGGCCGATGCCGCTGCCGGCTCCGGTCACGACGGCGGTGCGGCCGACCAGGCGGCGGCAGATGATGTCTTCGGTCACTGTGCGGGGCCCTCCGTGCTGATGAAGACGTTCTTGGTCTCGGTGAAGGCGGTCAGGGCGTCGGGGCCCAGTTCGCGGCCGAGGCCGGACTGCTTGCAGCCGCCGAACGGGGTCCAGTAGCGGACGCTGGAGTGCGAGTTGACGGACAGGTTGCCGGCGCGGACGGCCCGGGAGACGCGCAGGGCGCGGCCGAGGTCCCTCGTCCACAGGGAGCCGGAGAGGCCGTAGGGGGTGTCGTTGGCGAGGCGGATCGCGTCGGCCTCGTCGGTGAAGGGCAGCAGGACGGCGACCGGCCCGAAGATCTCCTCGTGGGCGGCCCGGCTGTCGTCGCGCTGCTCCGTCAGGACGGTCGGCGGGAACCAGAAGCCGGGGCCGCCGGGGGCGCTGCCTCGCAGGGCGGGGGCGTCGTCGGGGACGTACGACCGTACCCGGTCCAGCTGCTGACGGGAGATCAGCGGTCCCATCTGTGTCTTCACGTCGGCCGGGTCGCCCACCACGACGGCCGCCAGCGCGTCGGCCAGGAACGCGCGGGCCTCCTCCAGCACCTGCTCCTGGACGAGGATGCGGGTGCGGGCGCAGCAGTCCTGGCCGGAGTTGTCCAGGAAGGAGAACGGGTCGAGGGCGGAGGCGAGATCTGCGTCGGCGAAGACGATGTTGGGGCTCTTGCCGCCGAGTTCGAGGGTGACCGGCTTGACCAGCCGGGCGCAGCGCTCCATGACCTCGCGGCCGGTGCGGGTGGAGCCGGTGAACACGATCTTGGCGACGTCCGGGTGGTCGACCAGGGCGCGTCCGGCGGTGTGGCCGTGCCCGGGCAGCACCTGGAAGACGTGCTCCGGCAGCCCCGCGTCCAGGGCGAGTTCGGCGAGCCGGAGCGCGGTGAGCGGGGTGGTCTCGGCCGGCTTGAGGACGACCGCGTTGCCGGCCGCGAGCGCCGGGAAGGAGCCCCATGCGGCGATCGGCATCGGGAAGTTCCACGGGGCGATCACGCCGACGACGCCGAGGGGTTCCTGGAAGGTGACGTTCCAGCCGCCGGGCACCGGGATCTGCTTGCCGAGGAGACGTTCGGCGCCACCGGCCGCGTACAGCAGCAGATCGCGGGCGTTGCCGGCCTCCCAGCGCGCGTTGCCGACGGTGTGGCCGGCCTCGCGGACCTCGAGCTGGGCGAGTTCCTCGAGGTGCGCGTCGACGGTGTCGGCGAAGCGCCGCAGCAGCCGGGCCCGGTCGGCGGGGGCGAGGGCGGCCCACCCGGTCCGGGCGCGTGTCGCTCGTACGACGGCGGCGGCCACGTCCTCCTCGCTCGCGGCCGGGACGGTGGCGACGACCTCCTCCGTGGCGGGGTTGAGGACGACGAGCTGGTGCGGGTCAGTCACGGGACGACCTTTCACAGGCGTTCGAAGGAGCGGCGCAGCTCCCAGTCGGTGACGGCGGCGTCGAACGCCTCCAGCTCGACACGCGCCATGTTGCGGTAGTGGGCCACGACCTCGTCGCCGAAGGCGGCCTTGGCGACGGGGCTGTTCTCCCACAGCTCGGCGGCCTCCCGCAGGGTGGTCGGGACGTGCGCGTAGTCCGCGGTGTAGGCGTTGCCGGGGCAGGGGTCGGGCAGTTCGAGCTTCTGTTCGATGCCGTACAGGCCGGCCGCGACCAGTCCGGCGACGGCGAGGTGCGGGTTCACGTCGCCGCCGGGGAGGCGGTTCTCGAAGCGCAGGGAGCGGCCGTGGCCGACGACGCGCAGGGCGCAGGTGCGGTTGTCGTGGCCCCAGGCGACGGCGGTGGGGGCGAAGGAGCCGGGCTGGAACCGCTTGTAGGAGTTGACGTTCGGGGCGTACAGGAGCGAGAAGTCGCGCAGGGCGGCGAGTTGCCCGGCGAGGAACTGCCGCATGACCTCGGACATCCCGTCGCCGTCGGCCATCGCGTTGGTGCCGTCGGCGTCGGCGAGCGAGAGGTGGATGTGGCAGGAGTTGCCCTCGCGCTCGTTGTACTTGGCCATGAAGGTGATCGAGACGCCCTCCTGGGCGGCGATCTCCTTGGCGCCGGTCTTGTACAGGGCGTGCTGGTCGCAGGTACGCAGGGCCTCGTCGTAGCGGAAGGCGATCTCGTGCTGGCCGGGGTTGCACTCGCCCTTGGCGGACTCGACGGTGAGGCCGGCGCCGGCCATGTCGTTGCGCAGGCGCCGCAGCAGGGGCTCGATGCGGCCGGTGCCGAGGACGGAGTAGTCGACGTTGTACCGGTTGGCCGGGGTGAGGCCCCGGTAGCCGGCGTCCCAGGCCGCCTCGTAGCTGTCCTTGAAGACGATGAACTCCAGCTCGGTGCCGACCTGGGCGGTGTAGCCGAGTCCGGCGAGCCGTTCCAGCTGGCGGCGCAGGATCTGGCGCGGGGCCGCGACGACCGGTGAACCGTCGCTCCAGGCGAGGTCCGCGACGAGCAGGGCGGTGCCGGGGTGCCAGGGGATGCGGCGCAGGGTGGTGAGGTCGGGGTGCATGGCGAAGTCGCCGTAGCCCCGGTCCCAGGAGGACATCGCGTAGCCGTCGACGGTGTTCATCTCGGTGTCGACGGCGAGGAGGTAGTTGCAGCCCTCGGTGCCGTGGTGCAGGACCTCGTCGAGGAAGAAGCGGGCGGCGAACCGCTTGCCCTGGAGGCGCCCTTGCATGTCGGGGAAGGCCAGGACGACGGTGTCGATCTCACCGCTCGCGACGAGGGCGTGCAGTTCCTCGACGCCGAGCGGGGGTGTGCGGTCTGCCACGGGTGAGCCTCCTTCGGCGCCTTCGCGCTTTCTCGGCCGAGCCGGAAGCCATAAGGTATTGCTCGGAACCATTGCCTGGGAAGGGGGTAGGGCGGATGTCGTGGCAGAGTCACCCCCAGGGGGTGGGCGACCGGCTCGCTCCGGTGCTGCGGCCGGTGCGGGCGGGCAACGGCTTCGAGGAGGCGCTGGAGCAGATCCTCCAGGTCGTGCGGCTCGGCCTGGTGCCGGGCGGGGAGCGGCTGCCGGCCGAGCGGGAGCTGGCGGAGCGGCTCGGGATCAGCCGGGTGACGTTGCGCGAGGTGCTGAAGGTGCTCCAGGACCAGGGGCTGGTGGAGGCGCGTCGCGGGCGCTACGGCGGAACGTTCGTGCTGCCGCGCGCGGACGCCGGTGGAGAGGACGAACTGCGCCGGCGCGTGGCCGCGGTCGACATCGAGGACGTGCTGCGGTTCCGCGAGGTGCTGGAGGTGGGCGCGGCCGGGCTGTGCGCCGCGCACGGCCTCACGGACGTCCGGGCGGACCGGCTGCGCGAGGCACTGGCCCGCACGCACGACGCCCCGCTGACCGACTACCGCCGCCTGGACACCCTGCTCCATCTGACCCTCGCCGAGCTGTCCGGCTCCCCCTCCCTGACCGCGCAGTACGCGGCGGTCCGGGCGCAGGTGAACGACCTTCTCGACTGCATCCCGTTGCTGGTGCGCAACCTGGAGCACTCCCAGCGCCAGCACACCGCACTGGTGGAGGCGGTGCTGGACGGGGACGCCGACGGCGCGCGGGAGATGATGCGCGAGCACTGCGCGGGCACAGCGGCCCTGCTGCGGGGCTTCCTCACCTGAACCTGTAAAGGTGAACAGCGAAACCTTTGACGTCTGGGGAGGGTGGCATGACCGTACGACCGCTGATCGGCGTCAGCACCTATCTGGAGGCCGGCGCGCGGTGGGGTGTGTGGGAGCTGGAGGCGGCGCTGCTGCCGGCCGGCTATCCACGGCTGGTGCAACGGGCGGGCGGGCTCGCCGCGATGCTGCCGCCGGACGCGCCCGAGCGTGCCGCGGAGACGGTGGCCCGGCTGGACGGCCTGGTGATCGCCGGCGGCCCGGACGTGGACCCGGCCCGGTACGGTGCCCGGCGCTCCCCGCGCACGGGGCCGCCGGCCCTCGAACGGGACGCCTGGGAGCTCGCGTTGATCGACGCCGCGCTGGCGGCGGCGGTGCCGCTGCTGGGCATCTGCCGGGGCATGCAGCTGCTGAACGTGGCGCTCGGCGGGACGCTGGTCCAGCACCTTGAGGGGCACGCGGAGACGGTCGGCGTGTTCGGCGGCCACCCGGTGAAGCCGGTCCCGGGGAGCCTGTACGCCGGGATCGTCCCGATGGAGACGACCGTGCCCACCTACCACCACCAGGCCGTGGACCGCCTCGGCGCGGGTCTGGTGCCGTCGGCCTACGCGGCGGACGGCACGGTCGAGGCGATCGAGCTGCCGGCCGGCCCTGGCTGGGTGCTGGGTGTGCAGTGGCACCCCGAGATGGGCGAGGACCCGCGGGTGATGCGCGCGCTGGTCGTTGCCGCTTCCTGAGTCACAGCCGCTTCCTGAGCCAGGCCAGCGCGGCATCACCCTGGGCGCGCTGGAAGGGGCGCAGGGTGGGCAGGCCGGGCGGCGACGGATTCAGGGAGCTGCGCAGGAAGTAGCCCGTGAGGGCGGCCAGTGCGGCGGTCACGGCGACCGGGTCGGCGTCCCGGCCCAGCGGATGCGCTTTGAACACCTCCTCCGGATCGGGGCCGCCCTGCGCCCGCACGCACGGCAGCATGACGAGCAGGTCGAACCAGGGTGCGGCGCGCACGGCGTGCGGCCAGTCCACGAAGACGACGTCTCCGTCGTCCGTGAGCAACAGGTTGTCCGCGCGCAGGTCGCCGTGGGCCAGGGTGTCCCCCGCGGCGCCCTCGGCCCAGCCGGCTTCCAGCGCCGCGAGGTCGGGCAGCCGGTCGGCGGTCCAGGCATCGAGCCGGCCGCGCACGTCCCCGGCCTCGCCGCCGAGCAGCCGGCGCCAGCCGGAGAAGGCGTCGGCCAGGTCCTCGGCGACGGGCGGGATGTCGACGGTGCACGGTGTGCCGCTACGGCCGCTACGGCCGAGCAGGGCCACGGCGTCGAGCACCCGCCGCAACTCCTGCGTCCGCCAGGGCACGTGCGGCTGTCGCCCCGCCACCTCCTCGAAGACCAGCGCGACCCAGGTGCCGTCGTCGTACGTCCCGAGCAGCCGGGGCGCGGGCACGCCGGCCGGGAGCGCGGCGGCGTTCCGTGCCTCCCGGCGGTGCAGGGCGGGGCTGTGCGGGTTGGCCTCGGCGCTCACCGCCTTGACGAAACCGGTGCCGCCCGTCGCGGTGCGCACGCGCGCGGCGACGCCGGGCGAGAAACCGCCGCGCTGTGTCCTCGACCGTACGACCGGCGCGCCGAGCACCTCGCCCACGGCGTCACGGACGGCGACGGGCAGGTCTTCCCAGGGGGCGCGGACGCCTGTGGCGGGCGGTGCGGTGACGGTCATGCGGCTCAGGGTGCCGGGCCGGGGGCGGGCTCGCCAGGGGTTTTCGACGCAGGGCGGGTCGGTGCGGGCAGCACTGTCAGGATCGCTGCGGGAGCCGGTGCGAAGGACGGTGCGGAGGGCAGCACTGTCACGCTCGCTGCAGGAGCCGGCGCCGGCAAAGGCCGCTGCGGGGCAGCGGCCCCGCACTCACTGCGGGAAGCCGGTGCCAGGAAGGACGGTGCGGAGGGCAGCACTGTCACGCTCGCTGCAGGAGCCGGCGCCGGCAAAGGCCGCTGCGGGGCAGCGGCCCCGCACTCACTGCACGGAACCGAGTGCGGGTGCGCCGTGGCGGGTCATGCAGTTCCCCGCAGGCGCATGCCGGTCCCCCCTTGGCCGGGCCGCAGCGCCCCGCACCCTGCGAGACAGGCACCCGTCACCCCCGTGTCAGCGACAACAGCTCCCGCGCCGGGCCGGTGGGCCGATGCCCGATCGGCCAGACAGCGCGCAGGTCCCGGCGGAGCGACACGCCCTCCACCGGGATGCTGACCAGGCGCCGCATGGCCAACTCCTCCCCCACCGCCAGCTCACTGAGCACCGAGGGGCCGGCGCCGCTGACCGCCGACGCCTTGACCGCCGTCGTGGAGGACAGCTCGATCAGCGGGCGGGCGAGGCCGCCGAGCGCCGCGTCGAGTACCTGGCGTGTGCCGGAGCCGCGTTCCCGGAGGATCAGGGGGGTGGCGGCCAGTTCGTCAGCGGTCAGGGCGCGCCGACGGCGGGCCCAGGGATGGGCCGGCGCGGTGACGACGATCAGACGGTCGCGGCCGATGACGGCGGAGTCGAGCCCCGTGGGCACGGACAGTCCCTCCACGAAGCCGAGGTCCGCCTCCCCCTCGAGCAGCAGTTCCGCCACCTTCGCCGAGTTGCCCGCGAGCAGCGACACCGCGGTGTCGGGGCGCTCGGCGTGCAGGGCGAGGAGCCAGCCGGGCAGCAGGTACTCGGCGATGGTCATGCTCGCCGCGACCCGCAGACGCGAGTCCCGGCGGTCCCGCAGGGCCCGCGCGCCCACGTCGAAGGCGGCCGCCGCCTCGACCACGCGGCGGGCCCAGTCCGTCACCAGCGCGCCGGCGTCGGTGAGCCGCGAGCCTCGGGGCGAGCGGTCGACGAGGGCCACACCCAGCTGCCGTTCCATGGACCGGATCCGGCTGCTGGCGGCGGGCTGGGTGATCCCGACCTCGCGCGCCGCCGCCCCGAGACTGCCCAGCCTCGCCACCGCGAGCAGCAGTTCCAGTGCGGCCAGGTCGGGCACCCGGTGGGCCAGTGATGCCGCACGATCCGGCTCCGAGTGATCCGGCGCCGTGCGATCCGATGCGTGCTCCCGCCGCCCCTCCATTTCGCTCATAAGACCAGCTTATGTCCTCATAGGAGGGAACTCCCTGGTCAGGCGCGATCGGCGGCAGGACCGTGGGGTCATGGTCACCGCAGCCCAACCCTTGTCCGCCGTCCCCCTCCCACCCGTCACCCGGGTCCGTCACCTGGGCCCCAACTGGTACGCCGCCGTCATGGGCACCGCCGTCCTCGGCTCGGCCGGCGTAGCGCTGCCCGCGCACGCGGCGGTTCTGCGCGCTGTCTTCACGGCGTGCTGGACCCTCTCCCTGATCATGCTGGCGGCCCTGCTGGCGGGCCGGTCCCTGCACTGGGCCCACCACCGCGACCAGGCCCGCGCCCACCTCCTCGACCCCGCCATGGCCCCGTTCTACGGCTGTCTGTCGATGGCCCTGCTGGCGGTCGGCGGCGGCGCCCTGACCGCCGGGCGACCCGTGACCGGCACCCGCACGGCCGTCGTGCTGGACACCGTCCTGTTCACCGCGGGTACGGCGGTCGGGCTCGCGGCCGCGGTGGCCGTGCCCTACCTGATGGCCGTACGGCATCGGGCCGAGCCCGCGCAGGCGACCCCCGCGTGGCTGTTGCCGCTGGTCGCGCCGATGGTGTCGGCCGCGCTCGGCCCGCTGCTGGTGCCGCACCTCCCGGCAGGCCAGGCGCGCGCGACCCTGCTGCTGGCCTGTCTCGCCCTGTTCGGGCTGAGCCTGTTCGCGACGCTGCTGATGCTGCCGCTGATCTTCGGCCGGCTGCTCTCGGGCCCGCTGCCGCTCGCGCTGACCCCGACGCTGTTCCTGGTCCTGGGACCGCTCGGGCAGTCCACCACCGCGGTCGGAAAGATCGCGGACGCGGCTCCCGGGGTCGTACCGGCGTCGTACGGGCGGGGCCTCGCCTTGTTCGCCGTCCTGTACGGGGTGCCGGTCATGGGGTTCGCGCTGCTGTGGCTGGCACTGGCGGGTGCGCACGTGGTGCGGGCCCGCCGGAACGGCATGGGATTCGCGATGACCTGGTGGGCGTTCACCTTCCCGGTGGGCACGTGCGTCACCGGCGCCATGGCACTCGCCCGGCACACCGGTCTCGCGGTCTACGACGGGCTGGCCGTCGGACTGTACGCGCTGCTCGCCGGCGGCTGGCTGGCGGCCGCCTCGGGCACCGTACGGGGTCTGCTCAGCGGCGATCTGCTCGCAGCGCCTCGGACAGTACCCGTGGCGCCTCGGTCAGGGACGGGCCGTACCACGTCAGATGCCGCCCGCTGACCAGGGCACAGGGCAGGCCCGGGAAGGCCTCGGGGCCGTCGTCGACGGTGAAGCGGTAGGGCTCGTCGGGCAGGACCACGAGGTCCGGCGCCAGCGCCCGCAGGTCGTCCAGCGGCACACGGGGGTAGCGGTCGGGATGGCCCGCGTACAGGTGGTCGACACCGAGTCGGGCCAGCACGTCACCGGCGAAGGTGTCCCGGCCGAGGACCATCCAGGGCCGGCGCCAGACCGGTACGAGCGCCGTCCTGCGCCCGTCCGGTTCGGGCGGCGCGTCCCAGGCCGCCTCCGCCAACTCCAGCCAGCCGGGCCGCCCGTGCACGCCGCACGCCTCGAGCACACGGCGCAGCTCGGCGAACGCCTGCGGCACCCTGCGCACCTCGGTCACCAGCACGGGAAGGCCCGCGGCGCGCAGGGCTTCGAGGTCCGGGGCGCGGTTCTCCTCCTCGTTGGCGATCACCAGGTCGGGGGCGAGGTCGAGGATGCGGTCGACCGCGGGGTTCTTGGTGCCGCCGATCCTTGTGACGTCGAGGTCCGCCGGATGCGTGCACCAGTCGGTGGCGCCCACCAGGACCCCGGGCATCGTGCGGGCCACCGCCTCCGTCAGGGACGGGACCAGGGAGACGACCCGCACTACCGGGACCTGTCCTGCACCGCCTCGATGTGTTCGGCGACCGCCACCACGACCACCCGGGTGTCCGGCACCGTCGCCCGCCACCGGTGCCTGACCCCGCCCGTCAGGTACAGGGTGTCGCCGCGGCCGAGGCGGTAGGCACGGCCCTCCGCCTCGATCTCCACCGCGCCGTCGGCCACGTACATCAGCTCGTCGTTGCGGTGCTGGAACTCCCGGCCCGCGTCGTGGTCGCCGGTGAACTCGGAGGCGTGCAGCTGGTGATGGCCGCGCACCAGGGAGCGGGTCCGCGGCGCGAAGTCGTCCTCGGCGGCCGGGTCGGCGCGCACGACATCGACGCTCGCCGCCGGGTCGGCGGCGGCGAGGAGTTCGACGGCCGTGGTGCGCAGAGCGTCGGCAAGCCGCTCCAGGGAGGTGCGGCTGGGGCGGGCCCGGTCGTTCTCCACCTGGCTGAGGAAGGGCACCGACAGGCCGCTGCGCTCGGCCACGACGGCCAGGGTCAGCTCCAGGGCACGACGACGCCGCCGGACGGCCGCGCCCACCCGCACGGGCTGCTGCTCTTTGTGGTCGCCCATCGCTCCGGCTCCCTCCCTCGCTCGTCGTGCCGCTCTCCGGGTGCCCGCTGTGGAGCGCACCCCTTCTGATGACTTCTCTGCACCCTACGCATGTTCGGCAAACCGTTTCACGCGGCTGTCACAAACCCGGCATGGTGTCCAGTCCCCCACCCTCGCGGTTCGCGCCAGTGTGCCAGGGGCCGGACGCGACCGTAACTCCCCGCCGTCGGGCGGCGAACACGCCGTCCGGCCGGGCCGCGGGCCCGCGCGCCGACCGACGGGTGTCACACACAGTGATTGGCCGGATTCCTCCCGTGCCGGGAAAGCCGTGAGGGGCGGGCCGCGCCGGACGCGCGTGGCGGCCGGCGGTGCCCGCCCCTCGGGCTGCGGTCCGGGCCAGTCGTCGGGTCACCCGGCCGCCACGCGCTCGGCTCACCCGGCCACCCGGCTGCTGGCGCCCTCCCGGCGACCGGGGCCCACTTGTCGTACGGCGGCGCACGGGGACCTCCTGGGGCGTTCACCGTTCCGGCACGTCCAGCGGGCAGCGATGCGATCCTGGCGGCATGACCACCAGATCTGGAAAGTTCCTTTTGCTGGACACCCCCTCGCTGTACTTCCGCGCCTATTTCGGCGTTCCCGACTCCGTGAAGGCACCGGACGGCACGCCGGTGAACGCCGTGCGCGGGCTGCTGGACTTCATCGACCGGCTGGTGAAGGACCACCGGCCGGAGCACCTGGTGGCCTGCATGGACGCCGACTGGCGGCCGCAGTGGCGGGTGGACCTCATCCCCACGTACAAGGCGCACCGGGTCGCCGAGGAGCACGAGGACGCGCCGGACGTGGAGGAGGTGCCGGACACCCTGTCCCCGCAGGTGCCGGTCATCGAGGAGGTGCTGGACGCGCTCGGGATCGCCCGGGTGGGCGTCGCCGGGTACGAGGCGGACGACGTGATCGGCACGTTCACCGCGCGCGCCACGGGCCCGGTGGACATCGTCACCGGCGACCGCGATCTGTACCAGCTGGTGGACGACGCGCGCGGTGTCCGGGTGCTGTATCCGCTGAAGGGGGTCGGCACGCTGCAGCTGACCGACGAGGCGGTGCTGCGCGAGAAGTACGGCGTCGACGGGCGGGGGTACGCGGATCTGGCGCTGCTGCGCGGCGATCCGAGCGACGGTCTGCCGGGCGTGGCCGGGATCGGCGAGAAGACGGCCGCCAAGCTGCTCGCCGTGTTCGGGGACCTGGCCGGGATCATGGCGGCGGTCGACGACCCGCGGGCGAATCTCACGCCGTCGCAGCGCAGGCGGCTCGACGAGGCCCGGCCGTATGTCGCGGTCGCGCCGAAGGTGGTGCGGGTGGCCGACGACGTGCCGCTGCCGGACGTGCACACCGTGCTGCCGCACACGCCGCGCGACCCGGTCGCCCTGGACCGGCTGGCCGAACGGTGGGGGCTCGGGGGTTCGTTGCAGCGGCTGATTGCCACACTCACCGAGCCGCGCGCGTGATCTCGACCGGAATATTCCGGCAAAGGGCGCTCCGGTGGCACTCGAGGAAGAGGTGTTACCCCTGAGGGGATGTTAACTTAGGTAAACCTAACCATCTTGCTGGAGGTCGTGATGGCAGAGCGTCCCGTGCGAAAGCCGCGCAAGACCCGCACCGCCCATGTGGTCCGCACCGAGCGGCTGACCCCGCACATGCAGCGGGTGGTGCTGGGCGGAGAAGGCCTGGCCGACTTCGCGGCGGACACCTGCACCGACCACTACGTGAAACTGCTCTTCGGCCCTGCGGGCGTGACCTACCCCGAGCCGTTCGACCTGGAGCGGATCCGGGCGGAGTTCCCGCGCGAGCAGTGGCCGGTGACCCGGACCTACACCGTGCGCGCCTGGGATCCCCGGCACCGCGAGCTGACCCTGGACTTCGTCGTCCACGGCGACGAGGGTCTGGCCGGGCCGTGGGCCATGCGGGTGCGGCCGGGCGAGGCCGTGCGTTTCATGGGTCCCGGGGGTGCCTACGCGCCCGACCCGGCCGCCGACTGGCATCTGCTCGCCGGTGACGAGAGCGCGCTGCCGGCGATCGCCCGGTCCCTGGAGGCGCTGCCCGCCGGCGCCCGTGTCCACGCCTTCGTTGAGGTGTCCGGGCCCGAGGAGGAGCAGAAGATCGACTCCGGCGTGGAGGTCGTCTGGCTGCACCGGGGTGACCGGCCGGTGGGCGAGGCGCTGCTCGAGGCCGTACGAGGGCTTCGGTTCCCCGAGGGCCGGGTGCGAGCGTTCGTACACGGCGAGGCGGGGTTCGTGAGGGAGCTGCGCCGGTTGCTGCGGGTGGAGCTGAACATCCCGCGCGAGGACCTGTCGATCTCCGGCTACTGGCGTCTGGGCCACGACGAGGACGGCTGGCAGGCCTCCAAGCGGGAGTGGAACGCCCGTATCGAGGCCGAGCAGGAGAGCAGCGCGGCGGCGGCGTGAAGCCCGGCCCGGTCAGGTCTCGTTGAGCAGTCCGAACGGGACGTGCACGCTGGGCGTGGTGCGGGACGTGCTGCGCAGGTGGGTCACCTGGTCGTCGAAGAAGATGTGGGGTCTGAGCACCTTCAGCACCGCGTCCTTCTCGATGCCGCCGAGGAAGAACGCGCCGTCGACGGTCACGCCCCACTGCTTCAGGCTTCGCACCGCCCTCTCGTGCGCCGGCGCCGCCCGCGCGGTCACGATGGAGACGTGGATACGGCTCGGGTGGTCCGGGTCGGTCCTGCGCCGTTCCTCCTCCCGGCGCTGTATCCGGTTCACGCCGGCGAGGAAGTCGCGCAGCGGTCCGGGGTCGTGCGGGGTGGCCGCGTTACGGCTCTCGTGCGCCCGGAACTCCTCGAGACCGCCGGACTGGTACACCCGCTCGGCGGCGTCGGCGGCGAGGACGCCGTCGAAGTCGAACGCGATCCGCAGTTCCCGGTCGGCGGGGTCGTCCGCGTACGACGACCCGAGCACGTGCCCGGCCGGCAGGCCGGCGGCGACCGCCGCGCGCACGTCGTCGCCGTTCGCGGACAGGAACAGGGACATGTTCAACGCGGTCATGAACGCGTGCGGTGACCTTCCCTGCATGAACACGGCGCGGGTGACGGGCAGTTCATGGGCCTGGATGGACCGCATGACCCGCAGGCCCGTGTCCGGGTCGTTGCGGGAGAGGATGATGACCTCGACGAGCGGGTCGTCCGGCTCGCCGAGGTCGTTCAGGGACAGCAGTCTGCGGATGAACGCGAACGCCACACCGGGCCGGAGCGTATCGTCGACGTGCTCCTCCTGGTGGGCCCGGTAGGCCTCTTCGCCCTGCTCGCGGAAGACGGCGTCCGACTCGCTCAGGTCGAACAGGGCGCTGGAGGCGACACCGACGACGAGCCGGTTCGCGAGGTCGTAGGGCGGCATGTCCTACATCATCACACCGACCGTTGGTAGGAGCGCAGGGCGCGGATGGACAGCCACACCGCCACGGTCGCCAGGCCCAGCAGTGCGCCGCCGCGGCCGAGGACGACGTACCGGTCGGGGTGTGCGGACATCGCCGAACGGCCTGCGGTCATCGCCCAGTTGAGCGGGTTGAAGTCGGCGATGTGCCGCATCCAGCCGGGCATCTGGGAGGGCGCCATGAAGGCGCTGGACAGGAAGGTCAGCGGCAGCAGCAGAAAGGTGTTGATGCCGATGATCGACTCCCGTTCACCCACGAGCATGCCGAGCGCGTTGGACAGCGCCCCGAAAACCGTGCCGAGCAGGACTGCGGCCAGTACGAGGACCGCGATGCCGCCGGCGCCGCCGGGGTAGTCGGCGCCACCGAGCAGTCCGAGCAGCACGATCACCACCGACTGGAAGGCGGTGACCAGGCCGTTGTTGACGACATTGCCGTTCATCAGCGCGGCCCGGCTGACCGGGGTGGTCAGGAAGCGGTCCAGAGTGCCGCGCTGGATCTCCTCCAGGGTGGCCATCCCCGCCCACATGTTGGAGCTGAGCGCGCTCATCACCACGACGCCGGGCACCAGGTAGTCCAGGTACGAGGTGGTGCCGAAGCCGCCCAGCTGGACGATCTTCTTGAACAGGCTGCCGAACAGGAACAGCCAGATCACCGGCTGGACCAGAGTGATGACCGCGTAGGCGGGCTGCCGTGAGAACACCCGCAGCTGACGCTGGGTCATGTACCAGGTCTGGGTGAGGGCGGCGCTCATCGCACACCTCCGGCGAGCACGCTCGGGGTCTCCGCCCCGGCCTCGGCGTACCGGCGGCCCGCGTGACGGAGGTAGACGTCGTCCAGCGAGGGCCGGGCGACGGTGGCCGAGGTCACGGTGACCCCGGCCCGGTCCAGCGCGGCGAGCAGCGCGGGCACACGGGCCGCCCCGTCGTCGGCGCGGACGCTGATCCGACGGCCCTCGCACAGCGCCTCGTGCACGCCGGGCAGGGCGGTCAGGGTGCCGGTGAGCAGCGTGTGGCCGGCCGCGCCGACCGGTTCGGCGAGCTCCAGGTGGACGGCGTCACCGCGCAGTTCGCCCTTGAGGGCGTCCGGGGTGCCCTCGACCACGATCCTGCCGCGGTCGACGATCGCCACGCGCTCGGCGAGCCGGTCGGCCTCCTCCAGGTAGTGGGTGGTGAGCAGGATCGTCAGGCCCTCCTCGCCGGCCAGCCGGCCGATCTCCTCCCACATGGCGGTGCGCGCCTCCGGGTCGAGGCCGGTGGTCGGCTCGTCCAGGAAGAGCACCTCGGGCCGGTGCACCAGCCCGAGGGCGACGTCGAGGCGGCGGCGCATGCCGCCCGAGTAGCCCTTGACCTGCCGGCGGGCGGCGTCGGCCAGCGCGAAGCGCTCCAGCAGCTCGCCCACCCGGCGGTTCAGCGCGGCTCCGGAGAGCCCGTGGAGGCGGCCCTGGAGCTGGAGGTTCTCCCGGCCGGTGGCGACCGGGTCGGCGCCGGACCGTTGGGCGACCACGCCGATCGCGCGGCGCACCCGGTCGGGGTGGCGCAGCACGTCGTGCCCGGCGACGGTGGCGGTGCCGGAGTCGGGGCGGGCCAGAGTGGTGAGGATCTTGACGGTGGTGGACTTGCCGGCGCCGTTGGGGCCGAGGAGTCCGAAGACGGTGCCCGGTGCCACGGTGATGTCCATGCCGCTGAGCGCGGTGATGCCACCGGGATAGGTCTTGGTCAGCTGGCGCGCCTCCACTGCGGGCGCACGGGTGTTCATGACGACTGCTCTCCTACGTGTGCGAAGGACGGAAGATCCACGTGAAGAGCGCCGGGCTATCCTGGGTGTGCCGCACCTCGATCGCCCGGAGCCGCCGCACGGCGGATCCATTTCGGGGTTCGTGACCCCGGCGGAGCTGCTGCAACAGCCCCGCCGGGGTCGTGTTTCTGTCTCAGGGGGTCGCGGCGATGTCCGGTGGCAGCTCCTCCGTCTCGTGGTAGCGCCGCCAGTCGTCGACCCCGGGCAGCGTGCCCTCCTTGATCTCGGCCAGGAAGCCGCGGACCCACTGGGCCTGCGCCTCGGTCATGTGCAGCTGGTACTCGGTCTCGACGAGGAAGAGCCTCGGCAGCGTCTCGTACAGCTTCTGCAGCGCTCCCCTGCCGCTCGCCACCTGTATCTCCAGCGCGGTGAGCCGCTCCTCGAGGAGTCGCACCACCTCGTCCGGGTGCAGCGCGCCCACGAGCGAGAGGGCGGTCTCGAAGATCGGGAACTCCTTGACCGGGACGGCGATGAGGTCCGACAGCCACTCGGTCAGCTCATCGCGCCCGGCGTCGGTCAGCCCGTACACCGTGCGCTCGGGGCGGTTGCCCGCCCGCTCGACGTCGGTCACCTCGACGAGGCCGTGCTTCTCCAGGTTCTGCACGACCGTGTAGAGCGAGCCGTACTTGATCTTCGTGCTGGCGTCCTTGCCCTGGCGGCGCAGGGTCTGGGCGATCTCGTACGGGTGCATGGGCTTCTGCCGGAGGGTCGCCAGCACCGCGAGCGCCAGCGGGTTGCCGAGCTTTCGGCGCTTCATGGCCACGGCGACCCCCTCGCTTCCGAATATCCGCAGGCGAACATATCGTGTTTCAGTCGCGTCGGTCAATGCACGCGATGTATCGCGTATGGACGGTTCACCCCGACGCCGGTCAGTCGCCCCGCACGCGCGCGTGAAGATGCATGTCGTGCCAGCCGTCCGCGTGGAGCAGCGCACTGCGCCTGGTGCCCTCGGCGGCGAAGCCCGCCTTCACGGCGACCCGGCAGGAGGCCTGGTTGGCTGCGGCGTGCGACAGTTCGAGCCGGTGCAGGCCGATCTCCTCCAGCGCCCAGTGGGCCAGCGTGGCGGTGGCCCGGGCCGCGACACCGCGCCCACGCGCGCGTGCCACGGTCCAGTACGCGACCTCGGCGCAGCCGTCACCCAGCAGGATCCGGCGCAGCGCGACCCGGCCGAGCAGCTCGCCGGTGTCCGCGTCCACGACGGCCCACTGAGCCTGGCGCTCGTCCCTCCAGCCGCTCTGCCACTGGTTGATCCATCCGGCGACCTCCTCCACGGAGTCGGCGGATCTGATGTGCCACTGGTGCATCAGCGGGTCCTGGAAGGCGGCGTACACGGCAGGCGCGTCCGTCGCCCGCCAGGGGCGCAGCAGCAGGCCGTCGCCGGTGGGCAGGCCGGGCTGGGGAATGCGGGCGAGGGTTCCGGCCGGAACGACCGGGCTGTTGAGATACGGCATGATCCACATCATGCCGACCGCGTGCCCCACGGCCCACCGGCCGGGGGCTCGTACCCTTGACCCCGATGAGACGCCGTACGCCGCCCCCGCCCGCCCCGCTCCCCCAGCGCGACGGGGTTGACCCCGTTCGGGTGCGGCTGCCGTACGGCGGGACGTGGGCCACCGTGCGGGAGCATCTGGTGCAGCGGCTGACCGGAGCACCGCCCGGCCTGGTCGAGGCGATGTTCGACGCGGGCTCGGTCGTCGACGCCGACGGGCGGGCGGTCACGCCGGACGCGCCGTACGAGGCGGGCATGTTCGTGTGGTTCCACCGCGAGCTGCCGGCCGAGGTGCCGGTGCCGTACCCGGTGGAGGTCGTCCACCGGGACGAGCACATCGTCGTCGCGGACAAGCCGCACTTCCTCGCCACGACCCCGCGCGGCAGCCACGTGGCCGAGACCGCGCTGGCCCGGCTGCGCAGCGAGCTGGGCCTGCCGACGCTGACCGCCGCGCACCGCCTGGACCGGCTGACGGCGGGGCTGGTGCTGTTCACGGTCCGGCCCGAGGAGCGCGGTGCGTACCAGACGCTGTTCCGGGACCGGCTGGTGCGCAAGGAGTACGAGGCCGTCGCGCCGTACGACCCCGCGCTGGAACTGCCCCGGACCGTGCGCAGCCGGATCGTGAAGGAGCGCGGGGTGCACGCGGCCCGGGATGTGGCGGGCGAGCCGAACGCCGAGACGTACGTCGAACTGGCCGCGCGCCGCAGCGGTCTTGCCCGGTACCGGCTCGTTCCGGCGACCGGGCAGACCCATCAGCTGCGGGTGCATCTGAACGCGCTCGGCGTGCCCATCCTCGGCGATCCGCTGTATCCGGAGGTGACCGCCCCGGTGCCGCCCGGCGACTTCCGGCGCCCGCTGCAGCTGCTCGCCCGCAGGCTGGAGTTCACCGATCCGGTCACCGGCGCGGAGCACACGTTCGTCAGCGGACGTGTGCTCCGGGCCTGGGAGTCGTACGACGCCTGGGCGGACCGGGGCCGGACACGCCCCGAAGACGCCTGAGACGGCATCGGCCCGCGGCTGCCGCGGCGACGCGAGCCCCGAAGCCGGACAGAGGCGGGGGGCTCGGGGGCGGCCGGCCTCGGACGACCGACGGCGCTGTCCGGCGCCTTGCAGGCCCTCCGCGCTTCACAGACCCCCGGCGGATCGCCGCGCGGAGCACCCGTCACTCGCCCCGCCACCAGTCGAGCAGTCGCCGCCAGATGCCGGGCCGGCGCGGCGCCGCCTGCTGCGCCGTGGCGGCGGGCTCGGGCGCGGCAGGACGGGCGGGCCCGGCGGCAGCCGTCCGGCCGGGGCCCTGGGCACCGGCCTGCCAGGTGCGCTGCGGCGGGACGGGCACGGGCTTCGGCAGCATGTCGACGTCCTGCTGCGGCTTCGGCTCGAAGCGCACCGGCAGCGAGACCAGGTGCCGGGACGCGACGGACGAACGCCAGCGCAACTCCTCCACCGGGCAGTCCAGTTGGATGTCGGAAAGGCGCATCAGCAGGGCGTCGACGCCGACGTCGGCGATGGCCCGGCCGATGTCCTGGCCGGGACATTCGTGCGGGCCGCCGCCGAAGGCGAGGTGGGAGCGGTTGCCCTGCATGCTCGCGGACAGGTCGGGACGGATGCGCGGGTCGAGGTTGCCCGGCGCGGGCGCGAACAGCAGCCCGTCGCCCTTGCGGATGCGCTGCCCGCCCAGCTCGGTGTCCTGCTTGGCGTAGTAGCCCAGCACCGTGCTGAACGGCGGCTCGTCCCACAGGGACTGCTCGATCGCCTCCGGCACCGTCATCTGGCCGCCGCTGAGCCGGGCGCGGAACCCGGGCTCGGTCAGGACCATGCGCAGCGCGTTGGCGAGGAGGTTCGCGGTGGCCTCGTAGGCCGCGAACAGCACGAGCCGCAGATGTTCCCGGACCTCGTCGTCACCGAGTCCGGCCGGGTGGGTGATGAGGTGACTGGTGAAGTCGTCCTCGGGCCGGGCGCGGCGCCGGGTGGTGAGCCGGCTCAGCGCGTCCATGACGTAGGCGTGGCTCTGCAGGGCGGTCTCGGTGCCCTTCAGGGCGTCCCGCGCGGCCTGCACCATCCGGTCGTTGTACTCCTCGGGCATGCCGAGGATCTCGCACATGACGGCCATCGGCAGATGGTCTGCGAACTGGGAGACCAGGTCGGCCCGGCCGCGCTCGCAGAACCTGTTGACCAGTCCCTGGGTGTAGCGGCCGATGTGCCGGCGCAGGGTGCGGTGGTCGATGGGGACCATGGCCGCGGTGACCGCCGCGCGCAGCCGCTCGTGTTCGTCGCCCTCGGCGTGCGAGCAGATCGGCTGCCAGGCGATGTGCGGCATGAGCGGGTGGTCGGGTTTGACCATGCCCTCCGCCAGGGGGCTCCAGATCCGGCTGTCCCGGGTGTAGAGCGAGGGGCTGCGCACCAGGTGCTGGTTCTCGGCGTGCCCGAGGACCACCCACATCGGCACGTCGTCGTGGAGCAGCACGGGTGCCACGGGGCCGCGCTCCTCCCGCAGCCGTTCGTAGAGGGCGCCCAGGTCCTCGGCGTCGGGGCCGTAGAGCCGGCGCAGCCCGCCGGGGCCGATGCCGTGCGCGGGGCAGCCGGGCGGCGGTCCGGGGGTGGGGTCGGTGTCGGTCAGCGAGGGCGATTCAGACGTCACGGTGTCGCTCCGGAGCGAAAGGACGGTGCGGGGTCGTCGGTCGGGGCCACGGGTCGGGCGAGGGTGCGGGACAGGGCGATGGAGTGCAGGAAACGCATCAGGGTCATCAGGACCTCCTTGCTGGAGGCCCGGCGGCGTACGTCGCACTCGACGATCGGGATCTCCGGGGTCAGGTCGAGCGCGGTGCGCAGTTCCTCGAGGGGGTAACGGGGCGCGTCCGGGAACGAGTTGACGGCGACGACGAAGGGCACGCCGCGTTCCTCCAGCCGGCCCATCACGTCGAAGCTGACCTCCAGGCGTCGGGTGTCGACGAGGACGACCGCGCCGAGCGCACCCTCGAACAGCCCGTTCCACAGGAACCAGAAGCGCTCCTGTCCGGGGGTGCCGAAGAGGTAGAGCACCAGCTTGTCGCTGATGCTGATCCGGCCGAAGTCCATGGCCACGGTGGTGGCCGTCTTGGTCTCGGAGCCGTAGTCGTCGTCCACGCCGATGCCGGCCTGGGTCATGGTCTCCTCGGTGGTCAGCGGTCTGATCTCGCTGACGGAACCGACCATGGTGGTCTTTCCGACGCCGAAGCCGCCCACGATCACGATCTTCACCGCGGCCTGTGCGGTGTGCGGCAGGTGGTCCTCGGTGCGTGGACCGGGGACGGTGTCAGAGGCGTTGAAGTCCATGCATCACCGCTTCGAGGAGTGAACGGTCGGGGCGCGCCCGGCGGACGACCGGGGCGCGCACCTGCACCAGTTCGGCCGTGATCAGCTCGGTGATCAGGACGGTCATCGCGCTGAACGGCAGGTTCAGATAGGCCGAGAGTTCGGCCACGGACAGGGGGTTGGCGCACAGCCGCAGGACGGCGGCCTGCTCCGGTGAGGCGGTCGGTTCGGGCGCGTCGCACGCCACGATCAGCGTCACAAGGTCGAGTTCGGCGCGTGTGCCGTCGGATCCGGCGACGGCGTAGAGCCGTTCGGGGTTCCTGGGCCCGGCCTGGCCGTCCGCCGGCGGGGGCGGCACCTGCCGGGGTGGCGGTGGGGGGTTCGGCTCGCGCCGTTTGCGTCGCGGAGGAGTCATACGGTCTGCCCGTTCCGCCGGGGCGGACTGGTGAGATGGGCGCCGATCCGGACGACGAGGTCCCGCATCATGCCGCTCATCCGACCGGGCTCGCAGGTCACGTCGGCGAGAACGGCGAGGTAGGCGTTGTCCCCGGCGTTCATCAGGTAGAAGTAGCCGCCGTCGATCTCGAAGACGACGACCTTCAGGTCACCGGCGCCCGGGAGTTCCTGGATGATGGCGCCGGCCAGGCTCTGTACGCCCGCGCAGGCGGCGGCGACCCGGTCGGCGGCGTCGGGGTCACCGCCGTAGCGCGCGATGCGCAGCCCGTCCGCGGAGAGGACCACGATCATCTCGATGCCCGGCACGCCGTCGTTGAGCTGCTTGAGCATCCAGTCGATGTTGCCTCGCTGCTGGATCACTTGAGGTCCCCCTCGTCGTCTGCGTAGGTGGCGCCCTCGGCGGGCTCGTCCGCGTAGTCGTTGAGCAGGTGCACGTACTTTTCCGGGTGCCTCGTGAAGTCGGTCAGTTCGGGTCCGGTGGCGTCCTCGGGCATGCCCTTGCGCAGGCCGTTCCAGAAGTCCTCGATGCCCTGGCCGATGGGCCGCTCCCTGAGCCTCTTGATCTCGGGGTCCATCTCGGGCTCGGGTTCGGGTCTCGGCCGGGACCAGATCGTCGGCCTGCCCTCGCGTTCGGCCTGCTCGATCTCGGCCTGCTCGGCGAGGCGCTGGCTGATCGGGGTCTTCACCCGGCTGCGGCGCTGCGGCAGGCCGCCCGCCGTCCACTCGGTGACCACCGGGACGTCGTCCTCCATGGAGATCCCGGCCGGGATCTTGGGGCTGGTGGGGCGGCGCCGCTTCGGGGGGCGCTTGGGGCCCTCGACGGCGCCCAGCTCGGGCATCGGGGTGCCGGTCGCACCGATGCCGTGGGCGGCGCCCACGCCGGGCTCCGTGGTGGTCATGACGCGGGGCACGACGAGGATCGCGCGGCAGCCGCCGTAGGCGGAGGCCCGCAGGGAGACCTCCATGTCGAACATCCGGCACAGCCGTCCCACGACGGCGAGACCGAGGCGCGGGCTGTCGCCGAGGTTGTGCGCGTCGTCGAGGTTCTTGGCGTCCTCGATCATCTTCTCGATGCGGGCGCGGGACTCCTCGGTGAGGCTGACGCCGGCATCCTCGATCTCGATGGCGATACCGGCCTGCACCTCGGTGGCGGTGACGTGCACCTTGGCCGTGGGCGGCGAGTAGCGGGTGGCGTTGTCGAGGAGTTCGGCGGCGGCGTGGATGACCGGCTCGACGCTGGTGCCCTTGATGTTGATGTTGACGATGGAGCTGAGCTGGATGCGGCGGTACTCGAGGATCCGCGACATGGCGCCGCGCAGCGTGCTGTAGAGGGAGACGGGCAGCGGCCACTGCCGGCCGGGGCGGCCGCCGCCGAGGACGGAGATGGTGTCGGCGAGACGGCCGATCAGCGAGGTGCCGTGGTCGATGCGCAGCAGGTCGTCGAAGACCTCGGGGTTGCGGCCGTGGTCCTCCTCCATCTCCCGCAGTTCGTTGGACTGCTGGTGGACGATGGCCTGGACGCGGCGTGCGATGCTCACGTAGGAGCGTTCGGTGGCGTCGCGCATCGAGATCTCGCGGTCGGCGCCGCGCATGGCGGCCCGGAACATCTCACGGTAGGAATCGGGCAGTCTGCGCAGCTCGGGGTCGACGTCGTAGCCGTTGACCATCACGTCGCGCAGCGGTTCTCCGGCGCGCAGCCGCAGGTGGCCGTTGGGGATGACCTCGGTGGCGAAGCGCATCATCAGCTCGTCGTGTGCGGCGAGCCGGTGCTCCAGATACGCGGTGTGCCGCGCGTTCTCGGCCCGTTCCGCGCGCAGCGTCCTGCCGCGGCGTGCGGCCTCCGCGGCCGTGACGAGGATCAGGAGCAGGGCCACGGCCCCGACCGCGCCGACGGCGATCCGGGCCGACGCCGGGCCCAGCGCGAGGCCCGCACCGATCGCGGCGGTCATCACTAGGGCCGGCGGCACCAGCACGCGCGCGTAGGGACGTTCACGGCCACCGGGAGGCTTCTGCACACTCACCATGGATGCCTTCTGGGACGAATCGGCTGGGTGTCGGGGGTGCTTGCGGGGGGAAGGTTCATGAACTGTCGGGATCCAACGCATGATTGGGAACAGGCGCACGAATTCACCTCAACTCGGCGCGCCGCGGGCGAGCTTAGTCCGGCCGGAACATCGCCCGTGTCATATTCGGCAAGCACCTGAAATCGCCGGTATGACAGGAGTACGCTCGACGCCATTTGCACGCCGAGCGTTCATTCGAACACGCACAGTAACGGCATACAGGTGTACGAAAGCCGCTCACCGTGATGGGTGAACGGCTCGTACGACCCCTGACACCGGGGCCGCAGTCGGACGTGGATCACCCCGAGGGGGAAATCCTCGGATGCGCCGGGACCGGGCGCGCGCTCAGCCCACCGAGGAGTAGGCGACCACACCCCGCAGCAGCTGGTCCACGGCCCTGCGCGCGGCCTTGGGCACGGTCGAGCCCTCCGCCGCGGGGGCCGCCGCGGAGATCTGGCCCAGCACGTCGATGACCTGCTTGCACCACCGCACGAAGTCACCAGCCGGCATGTCCGCCTCGCGCAGCACCTCGTCCAGCGCCTTGCCCGAGGCCCACATGTACGCGGCCCAGGCGAAGCCCAGATCCGGCTCGCGCTGCCCGACGCCCTCGGTCTGGCTGATCCGGAACTCCTCCTCCAGACCGTCCAGCCGACCCCAGATCCGGATCATCTCGCCGAGCGCGGCCTTGGCCTTGCCCGAGGGCAGCTTGGGCGCCATCGCGTCGTCGCCGACCCGCGCTTCGTACACCAACGCCGAGACACAGGCGGCGAGTTCGGCGGGACTGAGCCCCTCCCAGACCTGCTCGCGCAGGCATTCGCTGGCCAGCAGGTCCAGTTCGCCGTAGAGCCGGGCGAGCCGTCGACCGTGCTCGGTGACCTCGTCGCCGCGCAGATAGTCCAACTCGGTCAGCAGGGCGACGATCCGGTCGAAGGTCCGCGCGATGGTGTTCGTGCGGCCCTCGATACGGCGCTCCAGCTGCGAGGTGTCGCGCAGCAGCCGGTGGTAGCGCTCGGCCCAACGGGCATGGTCCTCACGGTCGTTGCAGCCGTGGCAGGGGTGCGCGCGGATCGCGGTGCGCAGCCGGGCGATCTCGCGGTCGTCGGCGGCCCGGGAGCGCTTCTTGCGCGCGCGCTCCGGCGGGATGTGCCCGGCCTTGGTACGCAGCGCGGACGCGAGGTCCCGGCGGGACTGCGGCGAGCGCGGGTTGAACGACTTCGGGATCCGCATCCGGTCCAGCGGCTCCACCGGCACCGGGAAGTCCATCGACGCCAGCCGCTTGACCTGCCGTTCGGCGGTCAGCACCAGCGGGCGCGGGCCGTCGTGGTGGTCGAAGCCGCGGTGGCCGTTGGAACGTCCGGCGGGCAGCCCGGGGTCCAGCACGAGCGCGAGACCCGCGTACTTGCCGGTCGGCACATGGATGACGTCGCCCGGCCTCAGCTTCTCCAGGGCGACGGCGGCCTCCGCGCGGCGCTGGTTCGCGCCCTGCCGGGCCAGCTCGGTCTCCCGGTCCTTCAGCTCACGGCGCAGCCGCGCGTACTCCTCGAAGTCACCGAGGTGGCAGGTCATGGAGGCCTGGTAACCGGCCAGGCCCTCCTCGTTGCGCTGCACCTGGCGCGAGATCCCGACCACCGACCTGTCGGCCTGGAACTGCGCGAAGGAGGTCTCCAGCAGCTCGCGGGAGCGATGCCGCCCGAACTGCTCGACCAGGTTGACCGCCATGTTGTACGACGGCTTGAAGCTGGAGCGCAGCGGGTACGTGCGCGTGCCCGCGAGACCTGCGAGGTGCTCGGGGCTCATGCCGCGCTGCCACAGCACGACCGCGTGGCCCTCGACGTCGATGCCCCGGCGGCCGGCGCGGCCGGTGAGCTGGGTGTACTCGCCGGGCGTGATGTCGGCGTGCTGCTCGCCGTTCCACTTGACGAGCTTCTCCAGCACCACCGAGCGGGCCGGCATGTTGATGCCGAGCGCGAGGGTCTCGGTGGCGAACACCGCCTTGACCAGGCCGTGCACGAACAGCTCCTCCACGACCTCCTTGAAGGTCGGCAGCATGCCCGCGTGGTGGGCGGCGATGCCGCGCTCCAGGCCCTCCAGCCACTCGTAGTAGCCGAGGACGTGCAGGTCCTCCGGCGCGATGTGCGCGGTGCGTTCCTCGACCAGCGCGCGGACCCGGTCCCGCGCCTCCTCGTCGTTGAGCCTCAGGCCCGCGTACAGGCACTGCTGGACGGCGGCCTCGCAGGCGGCGCGGCTGAAGATGAAGGTGATCGCCGGGAGCAGGCCCTCGGAGTCGAGGCGCTCGATGACCTCGGGCCGGCCCGGTGTCCACACCCGCGAGCGCTGCCGGCGCTCCCGCTCCCGGTCGGCCTCGCGCATGGACCTGCCGCGTCTGCGGTCCTGGTACGCCGGTCTGGTGGCCTCCATGCGGGCCAGGCGGACGAGGTCGGGGTTGACGGCCTTCTTGTGGCCCTCGCCCTCCTCGAACAGGTCGTACATCCGCCGCCCGGCGAGCACGTGCTGGAACAGCGGCACGGGCCGGTGCTCGGAGACGATCACCTCGGTGTCGCCGCGGACGGTGTCCAGCCAGTCACCGAACTCCTCGGCGTTGGAGACGGTCGCCGACAGTGACACCAGCGTCACCGACTCGGGGAGGTGGATGATCACCTCTTCCCAGACGGCGCCGCGGAAGCGGTCGGAGAGGTAGTGCACCTCGTCCATGACCACATGGCCCAGGCCGAGGAGGGTCTGGGAGCCGGCGTAGAGCATGTTCCGCAGGACCTCGGTGGTCATGACGACCACGGGCGCCTCGGAGTTCACGCTGTTGTCGCCGGTGAGCAGGCCGACCTTGCCGGTGCCGTAGCGACGGCACAGGTCGGCGTACTTCTGGTTCGACAGCGCCTTGATGGGTGTCGTGTAGAAGCACTTCTTGCCCTGCTGCAGGGCGAGGTGGACGGCGAACTCGCCCACGATCGTCTTGCCGGAGCCGGTGGGGGCGGCCACCAGGACGCCCCTCCCCGCCTCGAGTGCCTGGCAGGCCTCGATCTGGAAGGGGTCGAGGCCGAAGTCGTACATCTCGCGGAAGGACGCGAGCGCGGTGGCCTGCTCGGCTGCCCGCCTGCGGGCTGCCGCGTACCGCTCGGCCGGTGAGAGGTCCTCTGTCATCGTGCTTTCGAGCGTACCGGGCCCCACCGACAACAGGACGATCATTATCCGAACCCTGCCGCACGCACGAAGCGGGTTGCCGTCTCCCCGTGGATCGAACCCCAGCCTGTTCGCCTCGTGATCATTGGACCCCGGCCGGGGTCGGTCGTCACCGAGCGCATCCGGTTGACCACGTCGTGGGATTCCTCGGCGCCGGACCGGCCGCAGCCGCCAACGGATTCGGTGCACCGCGGAAGCACGCACTGTCTCAACTGGTCCTGGGGGGACGAAGCGATCTCCTGGACCGTGTGGGCCCACAAGCACGTGCGGCTCCACCACGGGCCCGGAGCGGACGACCAACGCCGGAGCGACCGCCTGCACGCACAAGTGGGGTGAGCGGTTGTGGACCGCTCACCCCACTTTTTTCGTCCCCGCTTCGAAGTCGGGCGGATGCGGCACGTACGTCCCCGCGCCTTCGTACTCCTACGTGACGTCGTCGTAGCCGTTGACGTGGTCCGTCCCCGGCGGCTCCGGGGCGCCGCTGGCGGTCACGGCCTCGACCTCGCCGACGTCCTCGGGGGTGAGGTCGAGCTCGGAGGCCTCGTCGTCGGCGGGGCCCTCGGCCGCCCGGCGGGCACGGCGGCGGTCGTTGAAGAGCGAGACGGCCACGGCGATGAAGTACAGCAGCCAGATCGGCGCCGCGAGCGCCAGCATCGAGATCGGGTCGGCACCGGGCGTGGCCACGGCCGCGAAGGCGGCGATTCCGACGACCATGCCCCGCCACCAGCCGAGCATGCGGTTGCCGGAGAGGATGCCGGTGAGGTTGAGCATGACGAGCAGGAGCGGCATCTCGAACGCGAGGCCGAAGACCACCACAAGGCGCGTCACGAGGTCGAGCATGTTGTCCAGCGGCAGCAGGTTCTCCGCGCCCTTGGGCGTGAGACCGATCATCACCTTCGCCGTGGTGGGCAGCACGTGGTAGGCGAGGTAGCCACCGCCGATGAAGAGCGGGAAGCCGAAGCCGACGAAGCCGTAGGCGTACTTCTTCTCGTGGCGGTGCAGACCCGGTGCGACGAACGCCCACAGCTGGTAGAGCCAGATCGGCGACGCCACCACCACACCGGCGGTCAGCGAGGCCTTCAGCGCCAGCGTGAAGGGCGTGAGCAGGCCGCTGACCGTGAGGTGCGCGCAGTGGACGTTCTTCGACTTCGCCAGCTCCCCGAAGGACTGGGTGCAGCCGACCGAGCGCAGGAGCGGCTCGGTGATGAAGTCGATGATGTCCTGGTAGAAGAACGCGGCCACGATCGTGACGACCAGGATCGCCAGGACACCCTTCGCGAGCCGGTTGCGCAGCTCACGCAAATGATCCGCGAGCGGCATCCGCCCCTCGGGATCTCTCTCCTGCTTGCGGGCAGACTTGAGCAACCCACATCCTCATCTCGTGCAACGGACCGGATGCCCGGTCCTCGCGTCAGCGCTGGGTGGTCGTGTCCGTCGGCTCGTTGACCGGTCGGGAGCTGGTCACGTCGCCGGGTGCGGCCTGGATGGTGCGCTGAGCGGGGGTCTGCTCCTCGGCGGACTGCGCCGGGGTGGCGGACTGCTTGCCCTCGTCCTTCATCGCCTTGGCCTCGCTCTTGAGGATGCGCGCGGACTTGCCGAGCGACCGGGCCATGTCCGGAAGCTTCTTGGAGCCGAACACGAGGACGATCACCAGAATCAGCAACACAATGTGCCACGGCTCAAGTGCGTTGCGGAACATAAGTCTTCACCTTCTCACTGAGGCGGGGCGGCGGGGCATGTCCGACGGGTCGGACAAGTGTCTGACCATCGTGCTGGCAGCGATCGTAGCGCCCGGGGGGGAACGTGGAACAATCCCCGTGCCTACTCCCGCTCCTCTGCGGACCGCGCCTCGTTCTCCGGGCCGCGATCGCAGCGTACCTGGCTGGACCGGTCAGGTGACAGGGCGAAGTGACCCAAAGCGCATGCAACCGAGGTCCTCACAGCGCATCGACGGCCCGTGACGCGCTGACGGCCGCCCGCTCCAGGTCCTCGGCCGCCCTGCTGATACGGCGCGCGGAGTCCGCGACCTGCTGCCCGAGACGCCGGGCCTCCAGAAAGACCCGTACGGCGAGCACCCCCAGCACCGCGAGACCCAGGAAACCCAGCGCTACCGCGAACATCGGCCAGAACATGACGTCGAGACTAGACCGTCCCCGGCGGCCGAGCGCAGCCGCCTACACCGTGGAGTGCACCCGGAGGGTCCGGACCCCGCCGCCCGTGAGCAGCTCCACGATGCGCTCCCCCGCCGGCTTGCGGACGGCCGCGCCGCACTCCGGGCAGGTGAAGGAGTAGAAGGTGGTCCGGCTGCTGGCGCCGATGGCGAGGCGCAGCGCGCTGGCGGCGAGCTCGAAGCGGCCCCGGCAGTCCGGGCAGCCCGCCCTGAACACCACGGGAACCGCTCTTCTCATCCCGGCGAAGGCGGCCGCCACCGTCATCTCACCCGCACGCTCGCTCACAGGCCTCGCTCCCTCTCGTGATCGTTCGCCGGCCGGCGACGCGCCGCCTCACCTCCGCGGCGCCGTCGTGGCCGGTCGCAGCCCCACGCTCCAGGTCCCGCCCGAGCCCGGGGAACGCCTCGCGGCGAAGGCCGTCCGGCGTCCTCCGGCGCTCAGGCGCCCGGTGGCTCACGCCGGCTGCGCCGTGTCGTACGCCGCCAGTGCCTCCGCCGCCGCTCTGCGGGCGCTGTCGGCCAGCTCCGGCGGGGACACGATCCGGCCGTCGCGGCCGAGCCGCAGCGCCAGGCGACGCAGCGAGGCCGGATCGGGGGTGCGCAGAGTGATACGCAGCCCGCCGTCGGGAAGCTCATCGGCGCTGTCGTGCGGGTAGTACTCGGCCACCCAGCGGCCGCCCGGACCGACCTCGATCACGACCTCGGGGTCCTCGGCGGCCGGCTGTACCAGGGCCTCGGAGAGGTCGCGCAGCTCCATCTCCGGCGGCGCCGACGGCTCGTCCAGGATCCGGATCTCCGCGACCCGGTCCAGGCGGAAGGTGCGCCGCGCCTCGGAGCGGCGGCACCAGGCCTCCACATAGGTGTGGCCGACGCTGACCAGGCGAATCGGGTCGATCTCGCGCTCGGTGACCTCGTCGCGGGCCGGGGAGTAGTAGCGGATCCACAGTCGGCGGCGCTCGGAGATCGCCCGGTCGACGTCGGCGAAGACGCCGCCCTCGGACTCGAAGGTCACCGAAAGCCGGGAGCTGGCGCCCGCGGCCTCACCGGCGGCGGCCTCCACCTTGGCGGTGGCCCGCAGCAACGCCTGCCGGTCGCTCTCGCGCAGCCCCGGCAGCGTCGAGACCGCACGCGCGGCAACCAGCAGCGCGGTCGCCTCGTCGGCGGCCAGCCGCAGCGGCTCGGCCGCCTCCTCGCCGAGCGCGGCCGGGTTGTGCCACCAGATCCGCTCGCCGTCCGTGTCGATGTCCAGCAGATCGCCACCGCGGAAGCTGGTGCCGCACATCGGCAGCAGATCCAGGTCGGCGACCAGCTCGTCCTCGGTGATGCCGAAGGCGCGCGCCACGTCCGCGATCCGGGCGCCGGGGCGCTCGCGGAGATAGGTCACCAGGGACAGCATCCGCCGGGTCTGGTCGATGGCGTTCACGGTCCTGACCGGTTTGCCTGCCACAGTCCTGCTCCCCCCTCAGCCCTTGGCCACGGCACGCAGCCGGTCCACCACGTCCGCGCGCAGCTCGGCGGGCTCCAGGACCACCGCGTCCGGCCCGAACTCCACCAGCCAGGCGTCCAGGCCGTGCCCGTACGGAATCTCCAACTCGTCCCAGCCGTCGCCGAGTTCCCGTACCCGGGTGGCCTTCGCCCGAAGGGGGTAACCGGCGCCGGAACGCAACCGGATCAGGGCCTTGCCGTCGGCGATCTCGCCCGCCCAGCTCGCGACGGTCTCGCGCACGGTGACGACGTCGGGCACGGGCGCGGTGAAGCCTGTGCCGCGCGAGCGGACCCGGCCGGTGATCCGGGACAGCCGGAAGACCCGCTCGGCACCCCGGTCCCGGTCCCAGCCGGCCAGGTACCAGTGGCCGCGCCAGCATTCCAGGGCCCACGGCTCGACGTGCCGGGGCTCGGGGTGGGCCGCGGAGGCCTTGCGGTAGTCGAAGACGACCGGGCGGCGGTCGCGGCAGGCCAGCATCAGCGGCTCGAAGGCGGCCTCGTGCACCGGGATACGGGGTTCCAGGGCGCCGTGCGCCTCGTACGGGTCGACGTCCTCCGGCAGCCCTGCGGCCCGCAGCTTCTGCAGGGCACCGCTCGCCGCGCCGGCCAGGCGGGCCTGCTGCCACACCTTCGCGGCGAGCCCGAGCGCCGCGGCCTCCTCGGCGTCCAGGGTGATGGGCGGCAGCCGGTTGCTGTCACGACGGGCGAGATAGCCGACCTCGCCGTCCAGGTTCTCGACGGTCTCGATCACCAGGCCGAGTTCGCGCAGGTCGTCCTTGTCCCGCTCGAACATCCGGTTGAAGGAGTCGTCGCTGCCCGCTTCGAGGTAGGCCTCGATGGACTCGCGCAGCTCACGCTTGCTCAGAGGCCGCCGTGTGCCGAGCAGACACAGCGCGAGGTTCATCAGCCGCTCGGCCTTGGCAATGGCCATCGACGCCCTTCGCCTTTCCTATGGTGCTTCCGACCGATGACCGTACCGCTCCGAGGCGTACCGGCAAAGCCGAGGGCCCATGCCCAAGACGGGCATGGGCCCCAGGTGATCGGATCCGGTCGGATCCGGCCGGTCGATCGGGTGACCGTCCCGTGGGGACCGGGCGCGGATCCGGCCGGGATCACACGCCCAGCAGGTCCACCACGAAGATCAGAGTCTCGCCCGGCTTGATGGCCGGGGTCGGACTCTGGTTGCCGTAGGCGAGGTGGGCGGGGATGGTCAGCTGGCGGCGGCCGCCGACCTTCATGCCCTGCACACCCCGGTCCCAGCCCGCGATGACCCGGCCCGCACCCAGCGGGAAGCGGAACGGAGTGCCCCGGTTCCAGCTGGCGTCGAACTCCTCGCCGGTGCTGAAGGCGACACCCACATAGTGGACGGTGACGGTCTGACCCGCCTGCGCCACCGGTCCGTCGCCCTCCCAGATGTCCTTGATCTCCAGGTCGGCCGGGGGCTCGCCGCCCGGGAAGTCGATCTCGGGCTTCTCGATGCTCACGTCAAAAGCTCCTGCTTGTGTACGACACGAAACGCCGACAGTCTTTCATCCCGGCAGCTCCACCGCCCGCCACGGACACCGGCCCCGTCACACCCGGGCGGGGAAACGGGCTCCGCCGGCTACATCGCGGCGAGGACGTCCACCGTGAACACCAGCGTCGAGCCCTTCTTGATGACACCACCGCTCGGCGGAGTGTCGCCGTACCCCAGCTCCGGCGGCACCACGATCAGCACCCGGCTGCCCACCTTCTTGCCGGTCAGCCCCTGCGCCAGACCCTTCACCGCCTGCTGCATCTGCTGCAGCGCGAACTGGCTCAGCCGGCCCGAACCATACGTCCGCTGAAACGTCTTGCCACCGTCCCACACGAGTCCCTGGAACTGGCACAGCACCGTCTGGTCGGCCTTCAGCTCCGGCCCGTCACCCTCCAGCACATACGTCGACACCAGCTTCTTCGGCGCCGCCGTCTTCGGCACCGTCACCTTCGGGACCGCACCATCGGTGTTCGTGCCCACCTTCGGCAGCACGGCGTCCGTCTGCGGCACCACCCTGCCCTTCGCCGAACTCTTGGAGTTGAACGAATCGATCAGATCGATGACGAACACCAGCGTGTCCGTGCCCTTGATCCCCGCCTGCGGATTGCCCTCCTTGCCATAACCCCAGGTCGGCGGCACGGCCATGAGAACCCGGCTGCCGGTCTTCTTCCCCGCCAGCCCGTACCGCCAGCCGTCGATGATGCTGCCCTGGGCGAGCTGCATCACCAGCGGACGCCTGCGGTCGTAGGAGTTGTCGAAGACCTTGCCCGTGTCCCAGATCTGGCCCAGGTAGTTCGCCTGGATGAAGTCGTTCTCCGCGACGGTGCGGCCACCGCCCGCGATCACCGTCTTGACCGCCAGGTTCTTCGACGGCGCACCCGGCCCCTTCGCCACGATCGGCTTCTCCCCGAACTTCGTGCCCCCCGTGATCGCCGGCAGCGGAGCGTCCGTGATCTTCGGCGGAGGCACCGTCGACACCGACGGCGAGGGCGACGGCGATACACCGGCCTTGCTTGACCCGGACTTGTTGTCACCGCACGCGGACACAGTGACCAGTCCGGCGGGAACGGCGGCGAGGAGGAGTGAACGTCGGCGCACGGAAGAGCCTCGTAATCGGTCGATCTTGCGGATGGCGTGCGCGCAACTCTACGGCGTGAGAAGGGCGCCGCACGAGAAACGTACGACGCCCGTGTGGCGTTCCGGAATTACACACCCGAAACGCTTGACTCACCCGCCTTGCACTACATTCCGGCGATCAGCTTCTCCACCCGGTCGTCCACCGATCGGAACGGGTCCTTGCACAACACCGTGCGCTGCGCCTGGTCGTTGAGCTTCAGATGCACCCAGTCGACCGTGAAGTCCCTGCGCTGTTCCTGTGCCCGCCGGATGAAGTCACCGCGCAACCGCGCCCGAGTCGTCTGCGGCGGAACCGACTTGCCCTCGAAGATCTTCAAGTCGTTGCAGACACGAGCCGCCTGGCCCTTCTTCTCCAGCAGGTAGTACAGGCCACGACGACGGTGGATGTCGTGGTAGGCGAGGTCTATCTGAGCGACCCGCGGATGCGACATGGTCATGTTGTTCTTCGACCGGTACCGCTCGATGAGCTTGTACTTCATCACCCAGTCGATCTCGGTGGCGATCCGGTCCAGTTCCTCGGTCTCGATCGCGTCCAGCGTGCGGCCCCACAGCTCCAGGACCTGCGCGACCGTACCCGTGCGGATACCGCGGCGGTCGCAGAAGTCCACGGCCTTGTCGAAGTACTCCCGCTGCACCTCCAGCGCGGAGGCCTCACGCCCGCTCGCCAGCCGCACCTTGCGCCGGCCCGTGATGTCGTGGCTCACCTCGCGGATCGCCCGGATCGGATTCTCCAAGGTCAGGTCACGCATCACCGTGCCCGCCTCGATCATGCGCAGAACCAGATCCGTGGCGCCGACCTTCAGCAGCATCGTCGTCTCGGACATGTTCGAGTCACCGACGATGACATGCAGCCGGCGGTAACGCTCCGCGTCCGCGTGCGGCTCGTCACGCGTGTTGATGATCGGCCTCGAGCGGGTCGTCGCCGACGACACACCCTCCCAGATGTGCTCGGCGCGCTGGCTCACGCAGTACACCGCACCGCGCGGTGTCTGCAGCACCTTCCCGGCACCACACAGCAGCTGCCGTGTGACCAGGAACGGGATCAGGATGTCCGCGAGCCGCGAGAACTCCCCGTGCCGTGCCACCAGATAGTTCTCGTGACAGCCGTAGGAGTTGCCCGCCGAGTCCGTGTTGTTCTTGAAGAGGTAGACGTCGCCCGCGATTCCCTCCTCGTGCAGGCGTCGCTCCGCGTCCACCAGGAGTCCTTCGAGAATGCGCTCGCCGGCCTTGTCGTGGGTGACCAGTTCGATCACATTGTCACACTCGGGTGTCGCGTATTCCGGATGTGAGCCCACGTCGAGATACAACCGGGCACCGTTGCGCAGAAAGACATTGCTGCTGCGGCCCCATGACACGACACGGCGGAAGAGGTACCGCGCCACCTCGTCAGGAGACAGGCGCCGCTGTCCCCTGAACGTGCACGTGACGCCGTACTCGTTCTCCAGCCCGAAAATGCGGCGGTCCATGACTGAACATTACGCCCGATCCCCCGAGCTGAAACGGGGTTCGGCAGCACGATTTGGATCATTTTCCGATGAAGACGCAACGACCCCGCCCCGCACCGGAGCTGTGAGGACCCGCCCCGTGGCCAGCAGCACCAGCAAGGACACCGCCCCCGCCGCACCCGGAACGGCGAACCCCCACACCGTGCCACCCGCCTGGACCACCGGCCCCGCCACACCCGTCCCCGCCGACGCACCCACCGTGAACGTCGTCACCAGCCACGAGAACGCCTCCGTCACCGTCCCGCCCGGCGTGTGCCGGTCCACGATGATGAACGCACACGCGATGCACGGCGCCAGGAACAGGCCCGAGAGCACCGACAGCAGCACCATGGCCACCGCACCCGGCGTCAGCGTCAACGGCAGATAACACACCGCCAGAAGAGCCACCAGCACCCGCAGTCGCCGCTCCGGCGAACCACCCCACCGACGGGCCCCGTACACCGAACCACCCACCAGCGCGCCGAGCCCCAGCCCCGCCATCATCCAGCCGTACACCGCGTCACCACCGTGGCCGTCGGCGTACGACACCGACGCGACCGTGATCGAGCCCAGCGCGATCCCCACGAACAGAAAGGCGCCCAGCAGAGCCAGCAGCCCCGGCGACCGCAGCGCTCCCAGCCAGTGCGCCTCGCGCGGCGCCGAACGCCAGGCACGGGAGGGCGGCGACACCACCACCGACAGCGCGCCCAGCACACCCAGCACATTCAGCACCAGCAGCGCCGCACGCTCGTCCCACAGCGACACGCACAGCGTCACCAGCAGCGGCCCCACCGTGAACATGATCTCCTGCGCGATCGCGTCCAGTGCGTACGCTGTGTGCACCCGCCCCTCTCCGCGCAGCACCGACGGCCACAGGGCCCGCAGGCCCCCCTCCAGCGGCGGGGTGAACACACCCGCCGCACCCACCGCCCCGTACGCCAGCGGCAGCGGATCGGTACCGCAGAACGCGAACACCGCCATCGACGCGGCCGCCAGGACGGCCGCCGGCAACTGCACCCGCGGCTGGCCGTGCAGATCCACCAGGCGGCCCAGCACCGGCTGGCCCACCGCGTTCGCGACGCCGTAGACGGCCGCCAGGGCCCCCGCCAGGCTGTACGTCCCGCCCTCCGCGCGCACGAACAGCACCAGCGCGATCGGGGCCGTCGCGTTCGGCAGCCGCCCCACCAGAGTGCCGGCGAGCAGCCGCAGCGCGTGTCGCGCCCGGAGTATCTCCAGATAACCCGTGGCCATGTGCTGCCCTCCCGCCCAAGTTTTACGTATAACCCCCGCCGTCATACGTACCATGTGCCCAGTTCAGACGTCCACACGAAGAGGCAGGCCCACGTGGCACGCAGCAGCACGCGCCCGACCAGCCGGGACGTCGCCCAGGCGGCCGGGGTCTCCCAGGCCGCCGTCTCCCTCGTCCTCGGCGACAAATGGCGCGGCCGCGTCTCCCAAGCCACCGCCGCACGCGTCCGGGAGGCCGCACGCGACCTCGGCTACCGGCCCAACCTCGCCGCCCGCAACCTCCGTCTCGGCCGCACCCGCACCGTCCTCCTCGTCGTCCCCGCCCTCACGACCGAGTTCTTCGCCGGCGTCTACACCGGCGCCGCACGCGTCGCCGCCGACCACGGCTTCGGCGTCGTCCTCTACCCCTCCCCCGAAGGCATCGGCCCCGCCCGCGACCCCTTCGCCTCCGCACAGGCCGCGCTCGACGGCGTCATCGTCTCCTCCATGGCCGCCGACGCCCTCACCGCCATCCGCGGCGACGAGCTCCCCCTCGTCATGCTCGACAGCGACCCCCGTGGCAGCCTCGGCGCCGCCACCGTCAACCTCGACATCACCGACGGTATCCGCCAGGTCGCCGAACACCTGCTCGGCCTCGGCCACCGCCGCATCCTGCACCTCGCCGCCGACGTACCCTCCTGGACCTTCGAGGTCCGGGCGAGGGAACTGGCGGCGCGCACGGCGGCCGTAGGGGGGACACGGATCCGTACGGCTCGAGCCCCCATCTCCATCGAAGGCGCCCTCGCCGCCACCGAGAGCGCGCTGACCGCACCCGGGCCCCGGCCCACCGCCGTCGTCTGCGACGACGACAAACTCGCGGCCGGCGCCTACAAGGCGCTCCGCCGCCTCGGTCTGCGCATCCCCGACGACATCTCCGTCACCGGCGTCGACGACCTCGGCCTGGCCACCGCCATCGACCCGGAACTGACCACCGTACGACTCGACGCCGAACGCTTCGGCGAACGCGGCATGCACGCCCTGCTCGCCGTCCTGGACGGCCGCGAACCCGACAGTGGAGACATCCCCGTGGAACTCGTCGTCCGCGGCTCCACGGCCCCGCCACCCCGGACGCCCCGCAGCCCCTGAAACGCCGTGTGCCCCGGCCGGGGCACAGCCGGGGCACACACGAACGGACGATCGAGTGGCAGGGTCACTCCTCCTCGGAACCGTCCTCCTCGGAACTCTCCGCCTCCGTGGCGGCACCGTCCGCCGCCAGCAGACGCGACAGCTGACGCCCCACGATCCGCTTGAACTTGCGCCGCTGCGGACGCGTGCGATCCAGCACCGCCACCTCGAGACGCTCCGCGGGAATCTCCCGCTCGCTGCCATTGGTGTCCCGCGACAGCGCCTGCACCGCCAGCTTCAGCGCCTCCGCCAGGCTCATGCCGTCACGATGCCGCTGATCCAGGAAACCGCTGATCTGCTCGGCATTGCCACCCACCGCGACGGAACCGTGCTCATCCACGATCGAGCCGTCGTGCGGCAGCCGGTAGATCTGGTCACCCGCCGGCGTCTCCCCCACCTCGGCCACGACCAGTTCCACCTCGTACGGCTTCTCCGCCGCCGACGAGAAGATCGTGCCCAGTGTCTGGGCGTACACGTTCGCCAGACCACGAGCGGTCACGTCATCACGGTCATAGGTGTAACCCCGCAGATCGGCATACCGCACACCACCGATCCGCAGATTCTCGTACTCGTTGTACTTACCGGCAGCGGCAAAAGCGATCCGGTCATAGATCTCGCTGAACTTGTGCAGCGCACGGGACGGGTTCTCGCCGACGAACACGATGCCGTCGGCGTACTGCAGCACGACCAGGCTCCGGCCACGCGCGATACCCTTCCGCGCGTATTCCGCCCGGTCGGCCATGGCCTGCTGAGGTGAGACATAGAACGGCGTGGACACCGGTTATCCGTCCCTTTCTGTCATGGTCACTGGATCACCTTGAAAAAACGGGGCCCGAGCTCAGAGCAGAGCCGCCTTCGGACCGTCCGGCTCCTCCAGCCGCCGCTGCAGCACCGCACGGGCGAGCCCGGAGGACTCCTCCTCCGTCAGCCGGCGGAAACCGTCCTCGGTGATCACGGTGATGATCGGGTAGATCCGGCGGGCGACATCGGGACCGCCGGTCGCCGAGTCGTCGTCAGCCGCGTCATACAGAGCCTGCACCACCAGCGTGGTCGCCTGCTCCTCGGTCAGATCGTCACGGAACAGCTTCTTCATCGCACCACGCGCGAAGATCGAGCCCGAGCCCGTCGCCGCGAAATTCTGCTCCTCCGAACGGCCACCCGTCACGTCGTACGAGAAGATCCGCCCCTTCTCCCGGTCCAAGTCGTACCCCGCGAACAGCGGCACGACGGCCAGCCCCTGCATCGCCATGCCCAGATTCGAGCGGATCATCGTCGACAACCGGTTCGCCTTGCCCTCCAGCGACAGCTGCGCACCTTCGACCTTCTCGAAGTGCTCCAGCTCCAGCTGGAAGAGCTTGACCATCTCCACGGCGAGACCCGCGGTGCCGGCGATGCCGACCGCGGAGTACTCGTCCGCCGGGAACACCTTCTCGATGTCCCGCTGAGCGATCACGTTCCCCATCGTCGCCCGGCGGTCACCGGCGAGCACGACACCCCCGGGGAAGGTGACGGCGACGATCGTCGTCCCGTGCGGCGCCTCGATCACCCCCTGCGTGGGCGGCAGCTGCCGCTTGCCGGGCAGCAGCTCGGGCTGGTGCTCGGAGAGGAAGTCCATGAACGAGGAGGACCCTGGCGTCAGGAAGGCAGCTGGTAGACGCCCGGTGCTACGAGGATTGGCTTCCACGGGTTTCCTTCCAGGTAAGCAACAGCGCGACGGCCAACGTCGGGATCATCCCGCAATTTGCCGATAGCCGAATTGCAGTTGAAGCACGGTACGCCTCGGACCCTACCCGTCTTGCGGCAGTGATCCACATGCGCGGGCGGGGCAGCCGGACGGATCGCGCAGAGCCCGTACGGGGAGGCGATCAGCGCGTCGCGCTCGGCTTCGGTGAGGCCGTGGTTGCGCGTGAGGTGGTGCTGCCGGCCTTTCACCGCCTTGCACAGTGTCGCCAGACCGTCCGAGGCACTGCTGTTCCGCGTCCACCCGCTGTGCGGCTTGATCTCGCCGCAGGTGCGGCGGTACTTGTGCCCCTCGGGCGCCTTGACCCGTGGACGGACATCGAGACCCTTCGCCAGCTGCCGCTGCTGATGGTAGGCAGCCGCGCACTCCCGGCAATAGGCCTGCAGGCCGTCCCGCATGGACCCGTTCTTCGCGAATGCTGCTCGCGGCTTGTATTCCTTGCACCGCGAGCAGCGTTTCGCGCCTGCTTCACTTGCCAACTCAGACCCCCCGGCAACCTTCGATTTGAAGGCTATTCGCCGCCCTTCTGAACGAAACTTCGAACGAAGTCCTCCGCGTTCTCCTCGAGTACGTCATCGATCTCGTCCAGCACGGAGTCCACGTCGTCACTCAGCTTCTCGTGCCGCTCCTTGAGGTCCTCCGAAGCCTGCGCTTCCTGCGCCTGCTCCTCGACCTCTTCGGTCGCGCGCGTGGCCTTCTGCTGGCCGCCGCCTGTGTCCTTGGTCGCCATAACCCTCACCCCGCTCAGTTCGCCTGCCGATCGGTGATGATCAGACCCTACAAGCCGGGTCCGACATCGGCCCCGCAGTTTCTCCAACGTACGGGGGCCATCTCGATGATTCCCGGGCGGCAGGATTTCCACCCTGGACGCCCGGGCCGCACCGAGTCCCCCCCCTGGCCCGCTCAGCCGCCGGACAGGACCCTGACCAGGTCTTCCGCGGTACGGCACCGGTCCAGCAGCTCCTTGACGTGATTTCGCGTTCCGCGTAGCGGTTCCAGGGTTGGAACGCGCTGCAAGGAGTCCCGGCCGGGAAGGTCGAAGATCACCGAGTCCCAGCTCGCCGCCGCGACGTCGTCGGCGTACTGCTCCAGGCAGCGCCCGCGGAAGTAGGCCCGTGTGTCCTCCGGTGGCTTCCTCATGGCCCGCTCGACGTCCGCCTCGTCCAGGAGCCGCTTCAAGCGCCCGCGGGCGGCGAGGCGGTTGTAGAGGCCCTTCTCGGGGCGTACGTCGGCGTACTGGAGGTCCACGAGGTGCAGGCGGGCGGCGTCCCAGTCGAGGTTGTCGCGGCGGCGGTAGCCCTCCATGAGTTCGCGTTTGGCGACCCAGTCCAGTTCGCCCGCGAGACTCATGGGGTCGTTCTCGAGCCGGGTGAGGGTGTCCTCCCAGCGGGTGAGGATGTCCTTGGTCTGTTCGTCGGCGTCTTCGCCGTAGCGTTCCTCGACGTATTTGCGTGAGAGTTCGTAGTACTCCATCTGGAGCTGGACCGCGGTCAGGGTGCGTCCGCTGCGCAGTGTGATCAGCCGCTTGAGCGACGGGTCGTGGGAGACCTGGTGCAGGGTGCGAACGGGCTGGTCGACGGCCAGGTCGACCGCGATGAAGCCGTCCTCGATCATGGACAGGACCAGGCTGGTCGTGCCCAGTTTGAGATAGGTGGAGATCTCGGAGAGGTTCGCGTCGCCGATGATCACGTGCAGGCGGCGGTACTTCTCCGCGTCGGCGTGGGGTTCGTCCCTGGTGTTGATGATGGGCCGCTTGAGCGTGGTCTCGAGGCCCACCTCGACTTCGAAGTAGTCGGCGCGCTGGCTGATCTGGAAGCCGTGTTCGTGGCCGTCCTGGCCGATCCCGACGCGGCCGGCGCCGGCGAACACCTGGCGGGAGACGAAGAAGGGGGTCAGGTGGCGCACGATGTCCGAGAAGGGGGTTTCCCGCTTCATCAGGTAGTTCTCGTGCGTGCCGTAGCTGGCGCCCTTGTTGTCGGTGTTGTTCTTGTAGAGGTGGATGGGCTGAGCGCCGGGGAGCTGGGCCGCCCGTTCGGCGGCCTCGGCCATGATGCGTTCGCCGGCCTTGTCCCAGAGGACGGCGTCGCGGGGGTTGGTGACTTCGGGGGCGCTGTATTCGGGGTGGGCATGGTCGACGTAGAGCCGTGCTCCGTTGGTGAGGATGACATTGGCGAGGCCGATGTCCTCGTCGGTGAGCTGGCTGGCGTCGGCGGCCTCCCGGGCGAGGTCGAAGCCTCGCGCGTCCCGGAGCGGGTTCTCTTCCTCGAAGTCCCAGCGGGCCCGGCGGGCCCGGTGCATCGCCGCCGCGTAGGCGTTGACGATCTGGGACGAGGTGAGCATGGCATTGGCGTTGGGGTGGCCGGGGACGGAGATCCCGTACTCCGTCTCGATGCCCATTACTCGCCGTACGGTCATGCGGCCCTCCTTGCCCGGCGGCACCCTCGGTCGTGGGCGCCGCTCACGTACCGCTGGCGCTCCGGTGCGTGTGCGGTGCCCGTCCCCGCACTGCGCGACTCGGCGGTAGGAACGAGCCTAGAACGCCTTGCGCTGGTGGGGAGATCATTTGCGTCATTGCCTGCTCCGGTCGTGGCCAGAAAAACAGTCGGCTGCGGGTACCCGGTGAGGGCACCCGCAGCCGCCCTGCTGTTACAGGTACTGACCGGTGTTCGCCACCGTGTCGATGGAGCGTCCGGTGTCCGCGCCCTGCTTTCCGGTGATGAGGGTGCGGATGTAGACGATCCGTTCGCCCTTCTTTCCGGAGATGCGGGCCCAGTCGTCGGGGTTGGTGGTGTTGGGCAGGTCCTCGTTCTCCTTGAACTCGTCCACGCAGGCCTGGAGGAGGTGGGAGACGCGGAGACCTTTCTGGTTCTTCTCCAGGAAGTCCTTGATCGCCATCTTCTTGGCGCGTCCGACGATGTTCTCGATCATGGCGCCGGAGTTGAAGTCCTTGAAATAGAGGACTTCCTTGTCTCCGTTGGCGTAGGTGACTTCCAGGAAGCGGTTTTCCTCGGATTCGGCGTACATATGTTCGACGGCGGTCTGGATCATGCCCTGGACCGTGGCGCTCTTGTCCCCGCCGTGTTCCGTGAGGTCGTCGGCGTGGAGGGGGAGGCGTTCGGTGAGGTACTTGCCGAAGATGTCCTTGGCGGCCTCGGCATCGGGGCGTTCGATCTTGATCTTCACGTCGAGTCGGCCCGGGCGCAGGATGGCGGGGTCGATCATGTCCTCGCGGTTGGAGGCGCCGATGACGACCACGTTCTGCAGGCCCTCCACACCGTCGATCTCGGCGAGCAGCTGGGGGACGATGGTGTTTTCCACGTCGGAGCTGACGCCGGAGCCGCGGGTGCGGAAGAGGGATTCCATCTCGTCGAAGAAGACGATGACGGGGGTGCCCTCGCTGGCCTTCTCACGGGCACGCTGGAAGACGAGGCGGATCTGCCGCTCGGTCTCGCCGACGTACTTGTTGAGGAGCTCGGGGCCCTTGATGTTGAGGAAGAAGCTCTTGCCGGCGGCCTGGCCGGTGACCTCGGCGACCTTCTTGGCGAGTGAGTTCGCGACGGCCTTGGCGATGAGTGTCTTGCCGCAGCCGGGGGGACCGTAGAGCAGGACACCCTTCGGCGGGCGCAGCTCGTGCTCCTTGAAGAGGTCGGGGTAGAGGTACGGCAGCTCGACCGCGTCGCGGATGGCTTCGATCTGGTTGCCGAGTCCGCCGATCTGGTCGTAGCCGATGTCGGGGACCTCTTCGAGGACGAGCTCTTCGACCTCGCTCTTGGGGACGACCTCGTAGACGTAGCCCGAGCGCGGTTCGAGCAGGAGGGCGTCGCCGGCGCGGATGGTGGTGCCGAGCAGGGGCTCGGCGAGCCGTACGACCCGTTCCTCGTCGGTGTGCCCCAGTACGAGGGCGCGCTCGCCGTCCTCGAGGATCTCCTTGAGGGTGACGATGTCGCCGACGCTCTCGAACTCCATGGCTTCGACCACGTTGAGCGCTTCGTTGAGCATGACTTCCTGACCGCGCCTGAGGTCGTCGAGGTCGACGCTCGGGCTGACGTTCACCCGGAGCTTGCGTCCTCCGGTGAAGATGTCGGCGGTGCCGTCCTCGTTGGCTTGCAGGAACACGCCGAAGCCGGCCGGCGGCTGCGCGAGCCGGTCGACTTCTTCCTTGAGGGCCACGATCTGGTCGCGGGCCTCGCGGAGCGTGTTGGCCAGCCGTTCGTTCTGGGCGGACACGCCGGCCAGGTTGGTCTGCAGCTCGACGATCCGCTCCTCGAGAATTCTCGTGTGCCGCGGAGAGTCGGCGAGCTTGCGTCGCAGGACGGCGATCTCCTGCTCAAGGTAGGCGATCTGCCCGGCGGGGTCGTCGGACCCTCGTCCCGGGCGGATGCCGCGGTTCATGTCGTCGTCGTGGGCTGCCACGGTCCTCACCTCCTCCAAGGGGAGCTGGACGCTTCCAGACCCTACCTGGGTGGGTGTCGATTGAAACCCCTAGATCACAAAGACTGTCAAGGTGTGTCGTCGGTCACCCGTTGCGCTCTCCCTCGCACGGAGGGGATACCCACTCAACGTGATACGGAAGCGGCTTGTTCCGGGCATCGCGTGGTCAAAACCCTTCGGTAGTGGCCGGAGTTGTCCGTTCCGGGCCGGTGGGTGCGGTGGTGGGTCGCCGGGTGGTGCTCTGCGCACATCACGCAGAGCGACGGCCCGGGCTGTGGGTGTCACGTCCGACGGCGGCTTGAACTGGTCGGGTGCCGTGGCCGGAGGTGGCTGTCGGCGTCCTGGACCCGCGCTCGTACCCGGGCGGGCGGGGACGGAAACCACCGGTACCGGTGCAGCGTGGCCGGGTGGCGGGCGGAGGTAGGGTCGGGGGTGTTCAACAGCCGCTGGTGCGGACCCGGCTGGCCCTGGTGGCGCCGGTCCCGCCCGGTGTTCCGACGGCAGGAGAGGTGACCGTGCAGCAGGAGGCCCCGGGCGGGCAGGCGCTGGAGGTCTGGATCGACCAGGATCTGTGTACCGGCGACGGGATCTGCGCCCAGTACGCCCCTGAGGTGTTCGAGCTGGACATTGACGGGCTGGCCTATGTGAAGGGCGCGCACGAGGAGCTGTTGCAGGCTCCGGGGGCGTCGGTTCCGGTGCCGCTGCCGCTGCTGGCGGATGTGGTGGACTCGGCGCGGGAGTGCCCCGGCGAGTGCATTCATGTGCGGCGGGTTTCGGACAGGGTCGAGGTGTACGGGCCCGACGCGGAGTGAGTCCGGGCCGGGCCCTGTTTCAGACGCTGTGGGTGTCGGCGGAGGTGGTGCGGATGAACGCGGTGCCGTTCCAGTGCCAGGCGGTCGGGGTCTTCAGGTCCGGGCAGCAGTTGGGGACGGCGTCGGAGGAGTAGCCGAGGAGGGTGGCGAAGACCGTGCCGGTGCGCAGGGAGAAGCCGGTGACGGTGAGCCGGTCCTTGGGGTCGACGAGGGTGGCCACGATGCGTGGTGCGGCGCTGTCGGCGGAGCGGGTGAGCACGTAGACGCCGTCGGGCGGGGTGCCCATGGTGGCGTCGCAGTGGACGACGGCGACGGTTTCGGGTCTGCCGTCGCCGTCGAGGTCTCCGGTGGCCTTCTTGACGACCACGGCCTTCGTGGGTCCGCACTGCAGCGGGAAGTCGACGCCGGTGGTGCTGGGCGGTGCGACAGCCACGGGCGCGGTGCTGGGGCGCGCGTCGGTGTGGGTCTGGGCGGCCGTGGCCGATCCGGGCTGGACGACGGAGGAGAGGGCGACGACGCCGGCGACGGCCGTGGCGGTGGCGACCCAGTGGATGGGCCGGGTCTGGGCGTGGGCGAGCTCCGGAACGGCGGATTGCTGCACTAGGAGTGTCTCCTGTGAGGGCTGTGCCGGTGGGGGTGGCCAGCATCGTGCCACACGTCACAGTGCGGGGGAACGGCGGGGTCGGAGGATTCCCGCAGGCGGTGTCCGCGGGCGGGAGTTGGGCAGTCGGGGAGGAGCTGGTGCCGTGTCAACGTGCGGGCGCCGTGCCGCGGTTCCCGTCGGTGTGCGGGAACTGCGGCACGGCGCCCGTGCGTTGTGCTGTGTGCGGGTGGGTCAGCGGCCGGTGCCGCCGTCGGCGTTGGGGCCGGCGTAGTCCTCGCCGTACGCGCCCTTGGCGGGGCGGCGGCGGCGCATGGGCGGCTCGACTCCGTCGGCGAGGCGGCGGGCGGTGAGCAGGAAGCCGGTATGGCCGATCATGCGGTGGTCGGGGCGGACGGCCAGGCCCTCGATGTGCCAGTTGCGGATCATGGTCTCCCAGGCGGTCGGCTCGTTGAAGCAGCCGATCTCCCGGATGGATTCCACGGTCCGGGCGAGCTGGGTGGTGGTGGCCACGTAGCAGCAGAGGATGCCGCCGGGGACGAGTGCCTTGGAGACGGCCTCCAGGCATTCCCAGGGGGCGAGCATGTCGAGGATGACGCGGTCGACGTCGGTGTCGGACAGGTTGTCCTGGAGGTCGCCGACGGTGAGCTGCCAGGCGGGGTGGGGGCCGCCGAAGTAGCGTTCGACGTTCTGCCGGGCGATGTCGGCGAAGTCCTCGCGGCGCTCGTAGGAGTGCAGCATGCCCTGGTCGCCGATGGCACGCAGCAGGAAGCTGCTGAGCGAGCCGGAGCCGACGCCGGCTTCCACGACGCGGGCGCCGGGGAAGATGTCGGCGAAGGCGAGGATCTGCCCCGCGTCCTTCGGGTAGACGACGGCCGCCCCGCGGGGCATGGACAGGACGTAGTCGGGGAGCAGGGGGCGCAGCGCGAGGTAGGCGACGTTGCCGGTGGTGCGGACAACGCTGCCCTCGGGAGCGCCGATCAGTTCGTCGTGCGGGAAGGAACCCTTGTGGGTGTGGAAGTTCTTCCCGGCCTCGAGCGTGAACGTGTAGTGGCGGCCCTTGGGGTCGGTCAGCTGTACCTGGTCCCCGACCTTGAAGGGCCCGCGTCTGCGGGCGGCACCGGTCGGTTCGGACATGTGACCAGCGTACCGGTTCCGTGCCGGGGCCCGGGCCGAGGACGGTGGGGGCGGCGGTGTGCTGTCCAGGAGGGGGTCGTCTTCGGCTTGTCGCACCGGTCCCCGCCCCCTCCGGGGCACGCCCCGGTTCAGCGCGTCAGGAAGCGGGCCTTGCCATGGCCTTGACGAAGGCACGCTCCACGTCGGCCGCGGACAGGACACCGTAGATCTCGCCGGTCTCCTCCACCACCAGGTACTCCGTGGCGGGGGTGGCACGCAGGACGTCGAGGAGTTCTTCTCCCGCGAGTTCGGCGGAGACGCGCATGCCCTCGGTGAGGTCCTGGGCGAGGCCGCTGACGGCGACCCAGGGACGGCGGTGTTCGGGTACGCCGACGATGGCGGACTCGCGGACCAGGGAGACGGGGTTGCCGTGGGCGTCGACGACGACCAGGGCGCGGGCGCCCGCCGCGTTGGCCCGGCGCAGGGCCTCGGAGAGCGGGGTGTCGCTCTGCACGGGTACGGCGCGCCGGGTGAGGGTGCGGGCGCGCAGTTCGGGAAGGTGTTCGCGCAGGCGGGCCATGCGCAGGCTGTTGCCGGCGCCGGTCCAGATGATCGCGGCGAGGATGGCGGCGAGCAGGGCGTCGGTGACGGTGTCCATGCCGCCGGTGTTCTCGCTGTTGCCGCCGAAGGTGCCGGACTGGTTGAGCAGGGGCAGGCCGATGAGGACGGCGACGGCGAGGGCGCGACCGACCCAGGCGGCGGCGACGGTGCCGCTCATGGGGCTGCCGGTGATCTTCCAGACGACGGCGCGGAGCATGCGGCCGCCGTCCAGGGGCAGGCCGGGCAGCAGGTTGAAGACGGCGACGATGAGGTTGGAGATCATCAGGCCGGCCAGCAGGACACCGGGTACGGTGCCGGGCTCGACGGGTTTCATGGCGAGGTAGAACAGGCCGGCCAGGATGAGGGAGAGCAGGGGCCCGACGAAGGCGAGCACGAACTCGCGGCCGGGGGTCTCGGCCTCCTTCTCGATCTCGGAGACGCCGCCGAAGAACTGGAGCTGGATGCGGCGGACCGGGAGTTGGAAGCGGATCGCGGCGACCGTGTGGGCCAGTTCGTGGACCAGGACGGAGGCGTAGAAGGCGACGGCGAAGAACAGGGAGACGAGGTAGCGGGCGGCGCCGAGATCGGGCAGCACGCGGTCGAGCTGTCCGCCGAAGACCCAGGTGATCAGTGCGGCGACGAGGAACCAGCTCGGGGCGACGTACACGGGCACGCCGAACGGCCGTCCCATGAGAATGCCGCCACCGGGCTCCTTGGGTCGCCGCTGCGGCGGCTCGCCCCTGGCGATCCCGGAGTGGGCGAGTGACCGGTCGGGCCGCGTGTCGTGCGGGGAGCCGGTGCCTGTGCCCGTGCCGGTGGCGTTGTCCGGTCGGGAGGGTGTGCCGGGGGTGTGGGCGCTGCCGGCCCGCCCTTCGGCTCCGGCACCACCGGTGGCGCCGCCGGTGCCGGGGGGCTGGGGGCGGTCTTCGGTCCTGTCCGCGTCCGGGCCGCTGGGACCGGCGTCGGGGCGGTCCTGGCTGCCGTCGGCGTCCGCGCCTCGGCCGGTGCCCGTGCCGTCCGGGTACTCAGCGGTGTCCGAGCCGGTGCCGCAGCGGGCGCCGGCCGTGGCCTCCCGGGGGTCGGCGGCGGCCGAGGTGCCGGACGCGCCGCGGTCGGGGGCCGGGTCGGGCGGTGGGGGGCCTGGCGTGTGCCCGCGGTCGGGCGTGGCCCGGGTGTCCTCGGCTTCGGCCCCGTGGTCCGTGGGGGGCTGGGGCTCCGGGCCGGTGGGGTCGGTCGTCGGGGCCGTCGGACCCGCGGGGTGCTCGGCCGGCTCGTCGTTGCCGGACCGCGGCTGCCCGCTCCCGCCGCTCACGTCCACGGTGTCCCCTCGTTCGAAGCGTCTTCCGTACCTGAGGGACGGAAGGGTCTGTGGTCGATGGTATGCGGCCGTGGTGACCTGTTCCGCCCCGGCACCCCTTGTGTTTGCCCCGTGGCCGCGCGGTCGAACACGGCGGCGGCCGGGTCACTGTCAGTGGTGGGCCGTAAGGTCTGTGGTCATGGACAGCAGCATCGAGGACGCGGGGGCCCGGTCGGGCGGCGCCGGGCGAACGGATCCGGACGGGGAGCCGCGGCCGGCGCCCGTGACGGCCGCGGTGCCGGAACCCTCGGCGGCCGTGACGGCGGCCGAGCCGGACCCGGAGACGGCGGAAGACACCGCCGACCCGGACCCGGAGACGGCGGAAGACACCGCCGACCCGGACCCGGCGACGGCCACGAAGACCCTCCCGTCCGGCCCTGCGACGCCCGCAGTGCCCGAACCCTCGGCGGCCGTGACGGCGGCCGAGCCGGACCCGGAGACGGCGGAAGACACCGCCGACCCGGACCCGGCGACGGCCACGAAGACCCTCCCGTCCGGCCCTGCGACGCCCGGCTCGGTCGTGCAGGCGTCGGCGGAGGCCGGTGCCGGGCGCGTGGCCGTTGCGCCGACGTCACTGTCCCCGTCCCGGGCGAGCGACTTCATGCAGTGCCCGTTGCTCTACCGGTTCCGGGTGATCGACCGGCTGCCGGAGAAGCCGAGCGCGGCGGCGACCCGGGGCACGCTGGTGCACGCGGTGCTGGAGCGGCTGTTCGACGCGCCGGCGGCGGAGCGGACCGCGCCGCGGGCGAAGGCGCTGATCCCGGGGCAGTGGGACCGGCTGCGGGAGAGCAGGCCGGAGGTTACGGAGCTGTTCGCCGACGATCCGGAGGGCGAGCGGCTGGCCGGGTGGCTGGCGGAGGCCGAGCGGCTGGTCGAGCGCTGGTTCACGCTGGAGGATCCGACACGCTTGGAGCCGGCCGAGCGGGAGCTGTTCGTGGAGGCCGAGCTGGAGTCGGGGCTGCGGCTGCGCGGGATCATCGACCGGGTGGACGTGGCGCCGACCGGTGAGGTGCGGATCGTCGACTACAAGACGGGGAAGGCGCCGCGGCCGGAGTACTCCGAGGGTGCGCTGTTCCAGATGAAGTTCTACGCCCTGGTGGTGTGGCGGCTGAAGCGGGTGCTGCCGCGGCGGCTTCAGCTGGTGTATCTGGGCAGCGGGGACGTGGTGACGTACGACCCGGTGCTCGCGGATCTGGAGCGGGTGGAGCGCAAGCTGCACGCGCTGTGGGAGGCCATCGGACAGGCGACGGCGACCGGGGAGTGGCGGCCTCGTCCGACCAAGCTGTGCGGCTGGTGCGACCACCAGCCGCACTGCCCGGAGTTCGGCGGCACTCCCCCGCCGTATCCGCTGCCTGTGGCCGGGACCGGGTGAACCGGAAAACCCGGCAGGGCAGAATGGGCCGCGACTAGCGAAGGAGTGTCACGTGGCCATCCGTGTCCTACTGGTCGACGACCAGCCCCTGCTGCGTACGGGTTTCCGGATGATCCTGGAGGCCGAGCAGGACATCGCGGTCGTGGGCGAGGCCGGTGACGGTCTGCAGGCCCTCGACCAGGTGCGGGCCCTGCAGCCGGACGTGGTGCTGATGGACATCCGTATGCCGCGGATGGACGGGGTGGAGGCGACCCGGCAGATCACCGGGCCGGGACGGGACGGTCCGGCGAAGGTGCTGGTGCTGACGACGTTCGATCTGGACGAGTACGTGGTGGAGGCGCTGCGCGCGGGGGCGAGCGGTTTTCTGCTGAAGGACGCGCCGGCGAACGAACTGGTGCAGGCGATCCGGGTGGTGGCGGCGGGTGAGGCGATGCTTGCGCCGAGCATCACGCGCCGGCTGCTGGACAAGTACGCCGGGCATCTGCCGTCCGGTGAGGAGCCGGTGCCGGACACGCTGAACACCCTCACCGACCGTGAGGTGGAGGTGCTGAAGCTGGTGGCGCGGGGGCTGTCGAACGCGGAGATCGCGGCCGATCTGTTCGTCAGCGAGACGACAGTGAAGACGCATGTGGGGCATGTGCTGACCAAGCTGGGCCTGCGGGACCGGGTGCAGGCGGCGGTGTACGCGTACGAGAGCGGTCTGGTGCGGCCCGGCGCGCAGTAGGGCGTACGACGACGAAGGGCGCCCTTCCACTTGTCGGTGGCGGCCCGGTCGCTCTGCGCGCCGGTGTCGGGGATGAGGCTGCCGGTGATGGTGGCGTTGCCGTAGTGGTCGTCCAGCACGTTGCCCTTGCCGAAGAACGGCGCGGTGAAGTTGTCGGGGCCGGGGTAGTCGGGCACCCAGCCCTTGACGTACACGCCGTACTTGCCGGCGGCGATGTCCTTCTCGTACTGGTCGAAGGGGACCGACTTGACGTCGGCGTCGAAGAGGCCGCTGGCGTTGAGCTGGCCGGCGATGGCCTTCAGCTCTTCGTCGGTGGCGGGGCCGTAACGGGTCGGCGTGGACCACAGGGTGAGCCTGACCTTGCCGGTGATGCCGGCGGCGCGCAGTGCGGCGGCGGCCTCGGCCCGGGAGGGGCGGGCGCCGTAGGTGTCGAAGAAGGCCGTGTTGTGGCCGGTGATGCCCGCGGGGATGATCGACGGAGGAGCCGGTGCCCCCGGAATCACCGGACCCCGAGCCGCAGGCGGTCAACAGGCCGGAGGCCAGCCCCGCCACGACGGGCAGGACTGGCCACTGGTTGCGCTTGTTCGCTTGCTGTGCCTTGTCGTCGGTTCGTCACCCCCGGGGCCGCCGTCCTGGCCCGGGGTGTCCGGGACGGCCGTCGCCGGTCCCGGACCGGAGAGCCGTCAGCCGCTCACACCGCGGCCGAGCTCCCACAACTGGAGCGTGGACGAGGAGTTGAGGGCGTAGGCGACGCCCGTGATGTCGTCGCGTGCGGCGACGTACTGCTTGCCCTGCCACAGCGGGAGCACCGGGACGTCGTCGGCGACGATGTCCTGGATCGCAGTCAGGCTCTTGGCGGCGTTGAGCCGGTCGGCCTCGCGGCGGGACTCCGGGATGAGGGTGCGCTGGATGGTGGGGTTGGAGTAGGGCGAGCCGAGGAAGTTGTCCTTGTCGAGGAAGGGCGCGAGGAAGTTGTCGGCGTCGGGGAAGTCGGGGAACCAGCCCATGCCGTAGACGTCGTACTGGCCCTTCTGCTCGGCCGGGCGGAAGGTGTCCCAGGGGTGGCCCTGGATGGAGGCGTCGAAGAGGCCGCTGTCGTTGAGCTGCTTCTGCAGGATCTGGAACTCCTGCTTGGTGGCGGAGCCGTAGTGGTCGGTGGTGTAGTGCAGGGTCAGCTTGATCGGGGTCGTGATGCCGGCCTTGGTCAGCAGGTCCTTGGCCTTGGCGACACTGGGGTTGCCGTACTTGTTGAAGAACGAGTTGGAGTGGCCGGTGACCGTGGCGGGGACGAGCGAGTACAGCGGCTCGGCCTGGGTGCCGTACACCTTGGAGACGAGTTCCGCGCGGTCGATGAGCTGGGCCATGGCCTGACGCACGGCCCTGGACTTGACGCTGGGCGCGTTGGTGTCGAAGGCGAGGTAGCGGATCTCCAGGCCCGGCATGTCGACGAGGTCGACCTTGTCGTCGCCGCCGGCGTCCAGCTTCTGGATCTGGGCGGGCGACATGGTGCGGGTCATGACGTCGATGTCGCCCTTGTCGATGGCTGCGCCCATGGCGTCGGCGTCGGGGAAGGAGCGCAGTTCCACCTTGTCGTTGTTCACCTTCACGGCGCCCTTGTAGTTGGGGTTCTTGGTGAAGGTGGCGGTGGTGACGGAGTTGCCGCTGACGTCGGCGTGGAAGGTGTAGGGGCCGGAGCCGTCGACCTCGAAGCCGTCGCGGAGCTTGTCCTTCTGGTAGTCCTTCGGGTTGATGATGCCCGCGACCGGGGTGGACAGCTTGTACGGGAACGTGGCGTCGGCGGTCTTGAGGTGGAAGACGACCTCGCGGTCGCCCTGGGTCTCGATGGTGTCGATGGTGTTCAGCAGGGAGGACACACCACTGCTGGCCTTGATGCGCAGGGCGCGCTCGATGGAGTACTTCACGTCCTGGGCGGTGACCGGGTCGCCGCTGGCGAACTTCAGGCCGTCGCGGAGCTTGCAGGCGTAGCGCTCGCTGCCGCTGTCGGTGAAGGAGCAGCTCTCGGCGGCGTCGGGGACGGGGTCGCCTTCGCCCTTGGGCTGGGCCATCAGGGTCTGCACGGTCTGGCGCAGGATGTTCCAGGTGCCGACGTCGTAGGCGTAGGCCGGGTCGATGGGTGCCGGGGCGTCCTTGGTGGCGGTGAACCGGTCCGTGGTGCCGACGACGATGGCGTCCGAGCTCTTGCTCCCGCTGTCGGATCCGCCGCACGCGGCGAGAACCGGGGTGAGCAGGCCGGCGACCGCCGGCAGCACCAAAGTCTTGCGGTTCATGCGGGAGTTTCTCCAGAGCTGTTCGGGTCCGTGTATCCGCCATGCATGGGTGTGTGCGGCGGATCACGGGGGGTGCGGTGATGTTCTCGCGATGAGATTAGTCCGCGCCTGCAGCAGGGTTCACGGCTCCGCGAGTTGACCCCCCATCACGCAGTGAAACCGGTTGCGGACGCACCGAAAACCCGACAGCGGCATGATTAGTGCAGCGATCCATCAATCGGGACACAAGGACCCGCCGTTCCGGGCCGAACGGGGTCGTTCAGCACACTTGACCCGGCTTGTCGAGGGCCACTGGGGTGGCGAACGTCACACCCCCAACTGTGCGGGGAATCAGTGGAATTCGGGCCTGCCGACCGGCCGCGAATTCCACCGGGGTGTACTTCCTCGGAAATTTGTCCAACCCGGCCAATGGACCGGGGCCGATGGACTTTGCACTCCCCCCGGACTCCGGGAGCCCGGAGATACTCCCAGTGAACGGCTAGAGCTTTTCCGTCATCAGGCCGCGGAGAAATGCCAGGTCGACCTCTTCCAGTGAGCTCACCACGGTGCGTCCGGCGGAGGGGCCGATGGGCGCGATGGAGGGTACGGCGACGACACGGCAGCCTGCGGCCTCGGCGGCGGCGACACCCGTCGCGGTGTCCTCGACGACCGCGCATCTGTCCGGCCGTGCGCCCAGTCCGGCCGCGGCCAGCAGGTAGGGGTCGGGGAAGGGCTTGGTACGGGAGACCTCGTCGCCGGCGACGGACAGGGCGAAGTGATGCGGGCCCAGCACGCCCAGCACGCGGTCGATGATGCGCCGGTGGGAGGCGGAGACCAGGGCGGTGGGGATGGCGTGCTCGTGGAGTTCGGCGAGCAGGCGGGCTGCGCCCGGCATCAGCGGCAGGGCCCGGTCTATGCGGTCCTCGAAGCCCTCGTTGAGGAGCACGGTGAGTTCGGGGAGGGTGATGTCGGCGCCGGTGGCCTCGATGAGGAAGCCGGCGCTGCGGGTCATGGGGCCGCCGACCACGACGTGCCGCCAGGAGTCGTCCAGGGTGTGGCCGAGGGACGCGAAGACCTCGACCTCGACCTCCCACCAGAATCCCTCCGTGTCCACCAGGGTGCCGTCCATGTCGAGGAGCACGGCCTGGAGGGCTGAACCTTCGGCCGTACGGGTTCCGAGCGCGGGGACCGTGCTGGTCATCCGGGCGCACCTCCTTGAGGGACGAGCAGGCCGGTTCCCGGACAGGGAACCGGCCTGCAGTGGACCGACCAGTGTACGACTCCGCCGCGCGAACCGCCTCGTTTACCCCTCGTGCCCCGGGGTACCTTCGGTCACACCTCGGGCGCGGCCCCGAGGACCGTCGGCATGCCCCCGTGAGGCCCTCACCCGCACCGCGGCGACGAGCGGCCCGGGGCGTGGGGCCCACCCGGTCGGCCCCACGCACCCCGCGACCGCGTACCGGTCCCGGCGGCACCCCCTGAGGGCGCCTCGGTCGCCCCTCAGCGCGCGTTGAAGTACTTCGCCTCCGGGTGGTGGATCACGATCGCGTCCGTGGACTGCTCGGGGTGCAGCTGGAACTCCTCGGACAGGTGGACGCCGATCCGCTCCGGGCGGAGCAGGTCCGCGATCTTGGCGCGGTCCTCCAGGTCGGGGCAGGCGCCGTAGCCGAGGGAGAAGCGGGCGCCCCGGTACTTCAGCGCGAACATGTCTTCCATGTCGGCCGGGTCCTCGCCGGCGAAGCCGAGTTCGGCGCGGACGCGCGCGTGCCAGTACTCGGCGAGCGCCTCGGCCAACTGCACGGAGAGGCCGTGCAGTTCGAGGTAGTCGCGGTAGGAGTTGGCTGCGAAGAGCTGCGCGGTCTCCTCGCCGATGCGGGAGCCGATGGTGACGACCTGCAGGCCGACGACGTCGGTCTCGCCGGACTCCTCCGGGCGGAAGAAGTCGGCCAGGCACAGCCGGCGGCCGCGGCGCTGGCGCGGGAAGGTGAACCGGGTGCGTTCGTTGCCCTGCTCGTCCAGGATGATCAGGTCGTCGTCCTTGGAGACGCAGCGGAAGTAGCCGTACACGACGGCCGCTTCCAGCAGGTTCTCCGTCTGGAGCCGCTCGAGGAGGCCGCGCAGCCGGGGGCGGCCCTCGGTCTCCACCAGTTCCTCGTACGACGGCCCCTCGCCGGTGCGGGCCTGCCTCAGGCCCCACTGCCCCTTGAACAGGGCCCCCTCGTCCAGCCAGCTCGCGTACTCCTTGAGGTGGATGCCCTTGACGATCCGGGTGTCCCAGAACGGCGGGGTCGGCACGGGGTTGTCGGTGGCGACGTCGGAGCGGACGTGCCCCTCCTCGGGGCGTTCCTCGGTCTCGACGGGAGCGGTGGCCCGTACCCGGCGCCGGCGCAGCTCGGGCAGCTTGGCGCCGGGCACGCCGCGCTTGACGCCGATGAGGGCGTCCATCAGGCGCAGGCCCTCGAAGGCGTCGCGGGCGTAGCGGACCTCGCCGTCGTAGATCTCGTGCAGGTCCTGTTCGACGTAGGCGCGGGTGAGGGCGGCGCCGCCGAGGATGACCGGGAAGCGGGCGGCGAGGCCGCGCTGGTTGAGCTCCTCCAGGTTCTCCTTCATGATCACCGTGGACTTCACCAGCAGGCCGGACATGCCGATGACGTCGGCCCGGTGCTCCTCGGCGGCCTCCAGGATCGCGGCGACCGGCTGCTTGATGCCCAGGTTGACCACGTTGTAGCCGTTGTTGGACAGGATGATGTCGACGAGGTTCTTGCCGATGTCGTGGACGTCGCCGCGCACGGTGGCCAGCACGATGGTGCCCTTGCCCTCCGCGTCGGACTTCTCCATGTGCGGTTCGAGGTGGGCGACGGCGGCCTTCATGACCTCGGCGGACTGCAGCACGAACGGCAGCTGCATCTGGCCGGAGCCGAACAGGTCGCCGACGACCTTCATGCCGTCCAGCAGAGTGTCGTTGACGATGTCCAGCGCCGGACGGTCCCGCAGGGCCTCGTCCAGGTCCTGCTCCAGCCCGTTGCGCTCGCCGTCGATGATGCGCCGCTTGAGGCGCTCCTCCAGCGGGAGGGCGGCCAGTTCCTCGGCCTTGCCCGCCTTCAGCGACTTGGCGGTCGCGCCCTCGAAGAGCTGCATGAGCTTCTGGAGGGGGTCGTAGCCCTCGCGGCGGCGGTCGTAGATCAGGTCGAGGGCGGTGGTGACCTCTTCCTCGCTGAACCGGGCGATCGGAAGGATCTTGGAGGCGTGCACGATCGCCGAGTCCAGGCCGGCCTTCACGCATTCGTCGAGGAAGACGGAGTTCAGCAGGATACGGGCGGCCGGGTTGAGGCCGAAGGAGATGTTGGACAGGCCGAGGGTGGTCTGGACGGCCGGGTGGCGCCTCTTCAGCTCGCGGATCGCCTCGATGGTGGCGAGACCGTCCTTGCGGGACTCCTCCTGACCGGTACAGATGGTGAAGGTCAGGGTGTCGATGAGGATGTCCTCCTCGCGGATGCCCCAGTTCCCGGTGAGGTCGGTGATGAGCCGTTCGGCGATCTCGACCTTCTTCTCGGGGGTGCGGGCCTGCCCCTCCTCGTCGATGGTGAGCGCGATCAGCGCGGCGCCGTGCTCCCGGGCCAGCTCGGTGACCCTGGCGAACCGGGAGTCGGGGCCGTCGCCGTCCTCGTAGTTCACCGAGTTGATCACCGCGCGGCCGCCGAGCTTCTCCAGGCCCGCCCGGATCACGTCGACCTCCGTGGAGTCCAGCACGATCGGCAGGGTGGAGGCGGTGGCGAAGCGGCCGGCGAGTTCCTCCATGTCGGCGACGCCGTCGCGGCCGACGTAGTCCACGCACAGGTCGAGCATGTGCGCGCCCTCGCGGATCTGCTCGCGCGCCATCTCGACACAGTCGTCCCAGCGGCCCTGGAGCATGGCCTCGCGGAACTTCTTGGAGCCGTTGGCGTTGGTGCGCTCGCCGATGGCCAGGTAGGAGGTGTCCTGGCGGAAGGGGACGCTCTGGTAGAGGGAGGCGGCGCCCGGTTCGGGCCGCGGGTGGCGCTCGGGCGGGGTCAGGCCCTGGACGCGCTCGACGACCTGACGCAGGTGCTCCGGCGTCGTACCGCAGCAGCCGCCGACGAGGGAGAGGCCGTACTCGCGGACGAAGGTCTCCTGGGCGTCGGCCAGCTCGGGCGCGGTCAGCGGGTAGTGGGCGCCGTCCTTGCCGAGGACGGGCAGGCCCGCGTTGGGCATGCAGGACAGCGGCACACGCGCGTTGCGGGCGAGGTGGCGCAGGTGCTCGCTCATCTCGGCCGGGCCGGTGGCGCAGTTCAGGCCGATCATGTCGATGCCGAGGGGCTCCAGCGCGGTGAGCGCGGCGCCGATCTCGGAGCCCAGCAGCATGGTGCCGGTGGTCTCCACGGTCACCGAGACGATGACCGGCAGGTCGAGGCCGAGGGCGTCGAGGGCGCGGCGGGCACCGAGGACGGCCGCCTTGGTCTGCAGCAGGTCCTGGGTGGTCTCGACGAGCAGGCCGTCGGCACCGCCGGTGACCAGGCCCTCGGCGTTGCGCTGGTAGGCGTCGCGCAGGGTGGTGTAGGGGGCGTGGCCGAGGGTGGGCAGCTTGGTGCCGGGCCCCATGGAGCCGAGGACCCAGCGCTGGCGGCCGTCCTTCGCGGTGAACTCGTCGGCGACCTCTCGGGCGACCCTGGCGCCGGCCTCGGACAGCTCGTGGACGCGCTCGGAGATGTCGTACTCGCCGAGGGCGGAGTGGTTGGCCCCGAAGGTGTTGGTCTCGACGCAGTCGACGCCCACGGCGAAGTACGCCTCGTGGACGGAGCGGACGATGTCGGGGCGGGTGAGGTTGAGGATCTCGTTGCAGCCCTCGAGCTGCTGGAAGTCCTCGAGGGTCGGTTCCTGGGCCTGGAGCATGGTGCCCATGGCTCCGTCGGCGACCACCACGCGAGTGGCGAGCGCCTGTCGGAGCGCGGACGCACGGGTCCGGCTGTCGGCGGAAGGGGACGGTGGCGACGAGGCCATGAATGGGCTCCCTAGATGCGACGGCTGTCGGCTATGCGGTGCCCCCGGTCAGGGTTTCCTGGCAGGCGGGGATGCCGCACGGCGTCAGCGTAACCGGGAGTCGGCTTGGATGGGCAGCGGCGTCCACGACGCGGACGCGGGGTGACCCCGGCGCCACGGCCAGGTCACGTGTGATGTAACAGGTGTCGACCGACCATTAGCGGGAGGTCGGCATGGACCGGTAGTGTTCGACATTGCCGAACGGTGCGGAATCCGAAGCACCGTGCGGCAGTCGAAGGGGACGGAGGCAGGACGGCGATGGCACGGAACATCCAGTCGCTCGAACGGGCGGCCGCGATGCTGCGGCTGCTCGCGGGCGGCGAGCGGCGGCTCGGCCTGTCGGACATCGCCTCCTCACTGGGACTCGCCAAGGGCACCGCGCACGGCATCCTGCGCACCCTCCAGCAGGAGGGCTTCGTGGAGCAGGACGACGCCTCCGGGCGCTACCAGCTGGGCGCGGAGCTGCTGCGTCTCGGCACCACGTATCTGGACGTGCACGAGCTGCGGGCCAGGGCCCTGGTATGGACCGACGACCTGGCCCGCTCCAGCGGGGAGAGCGTCTACCTGGGGGTCGTGCACCAGCAGGGGGTGCTGATCGTGCACCACGTCTTCCGGCCGGACGACAGCCGGCAGGTGCTGGAGATCGGCGCGATGCAGCCGCTGCACTCCACGGCGCTCGGCAAGGTGCTCTCCGCCTACGACCCGGTCGCGCACAGCGAGGCACTGGAGTCGGACCGCAAGCCCTTCACCGACCGCACGGTGTGCGACACCGAGGACTTCGAGCACCTGCTGGACCTCACGCGCGCGCGGGGGTACGCCGCCGACATCGAGGAGACCTGGGAGGGCGTGGCGTCCATCGCCGCACCCATCCACGACCGGCGCCGCATGCCCGTGGGCGCGCTCGGCATCACGGGCGCGGTGGAGCGGCTGTGCCGGGACGGGCAGCTGCGTCCCGAGCTGATCGCGGCGGTGCGCGACTGCGCCCGCGCGGTGTCCAGGGACCTGGGCGCGGGCCGGTTCTGACGGCTCCCGGGACGGGGCCCGGGGCCTTTCGCGGTACGACCGGGACGCCGGGCGGCGTCCCGGGCCTCGCCCTACCCTGAAGTGGACAATTCGGACCAATGTCCACGTCAGCACGCGAAGAGTGATAACCGCCGACGATCAATAACGATCCTGTTTTCGATAACAGAACCCTTGACTCATGCGTAAGCCCGAAGCAAGACTCCCGTCCATCGGTCGGCATTGTCGAACACCTACCGGCAATACGCGCTAGAGTGTGGCAACGCCAAGGGCCGGCATCGCTCTCACCCACCGAGGGCGCCAGAACCACCGGAGGGACCCGGGGTTCGGCTACCCCTGGACGAAGGACAAAGGAGTCGCGGGTGTCCAGCTCCGACATCTTCATCGGCGAGACCATCGGTACCGCCATACTCATCCTGCTCGGCGGCGGCGTCTGCGCGGCCGTCACGCTGAAGGCCTCCAAGGCCCGTAACGCCGGCTGGCTCGCCATCGCCTTCGGGTGGGGCTTCGCCGTGCTGACGGCCGTGTACGTCTCCGGACCTCTCTCCGGTGCTCACCTCAACCCGGCCGTCACCGTCGCCCTGGCGATCAAGAACAACGACTGGAGCAACGTCCCGACCTATCTCGCCGGCCAGCTGCTCGGCGCGATGATCGGCGCGACCCTCGTGTGGGTCGCCTACTACGGCCAGTTCCACGCCCACCTCACCGACAAGGAGATCGTCGGCGGTCCGGGTGCCCAGGCCACCGCGGCCAAGGCGGTCGAGGCCCAGGAGAAGGGCGCGGGACCGGTCCTCGGTGTCTTCTCCACCGGCCCGGAGATCCGGAACGCGGTGCAGAACCTCGCCACCGAGATCATCGGCACCGTGGTGCTGATCCTCGCGGTCCTCACGCAGGGCCTGAACGACAAGGGCAACGGCCTCGGCGTCCTCGGCGGTCTGATCACCGCGCTCGTGGTGGTCTCGATCGGCCTCTCCCTCGGCGGCCCGACGGGGTACGCGATCAACCCGGCCCGCGACCTGGGCCCCCGCATCGTGCACGCCCTGCTGCCGCTGCCCAACAAGGGCGGTTCGGACTGGACCTACGCCTGGATCCCGGTTGTCGGTCCGCTGATCGGCGGCGCCGTCGCGGCAGGCATATACAACGTCGCCTTCGCTTGAGAATCAGCTCGGAGCACGCGCCGCACGGCATGCCTCTTCACTACGGATCTTTCAGGAGCACACAGTGACCGACGCCCACACCGCAGGCCCCTTCATCGCCGCGATCGACCAGGGCACCACCTCCTCGCGCTGCATCGTCTTCGACCGGGACGGCCGTATCGTCGCCGTCGACCAGAAGGAGCACGAGCAGATCTTCCCCAAGCCGGGCTGGGTCGAGCACGACGCCAACGAGATCTGGACCAACGTCCAGGAAGTCGTCGCCGGAGCCGTCGCCAAGGCCGGCATCACCCGCGACGACATCAAGGCCATCGGCATCACCAACCAGCGCGAGACGACCGTGCTGTGGGACAAGAACACCGGTGAGCCCGTCCACAACGCCATCGTCTGGCAGGACACCCGCACCGACGCCCTGTGCCGGGAACTGGGCCGCAACGTCGGGCAGGACCGCTTCCGCCGCGAGACCGGCCTGCCGCTGGCCTCCTACTTCGCCGGGCCCAAGGCCCGCTGGCTGCTCGACCACGTCGACGGCCTGAAGGAGCGCGCCGAGGCGGGCGACATCCTCTTCGGCACCATGGACACCTGGGTCATCTGGAACCTGACCGGCGGCGTCGACGGCGGCCGTCACGTCACCGACGTCACCAACGCCTCCCGCACCCTTCTCATGAACCTGCACACGATGCAGTGGGACGACAAGATCTGCGAGTCCATCGGCGTGCCGGAGCAGATCCTGCCCGAGATCCGCTCCTCCGCCGAGGTCTACGGCGAGATCAAGGGCGGCAGGCTCGGCGAGCTGCTCGGCGGCATCCCGGTCGCCTCCGCGCTCGGCGACCAGCAGGCGGCCCTGTTCGGCCAGTGCTGCTTCTCCGAGGGCGAGACCAAGTCGACCTACGGCACCGGCACCTTCATGGTGATGAACACCGGTGACAAGATCATCAACTCCTACGCCGGTCTGCTGACCACCGTCGGTTACAAGATCGGCGACCGGCCGACAGTCTACGCCCTGGAGGGCTCGATCGCCGTCACCGGCTCGCTGGTGCAGTGGATGCGCGACCAGATGGGCCTGATCTCCACCGCCGCCGAGATCGAGACGCTCGCGCTCTCGGTCGAGGACAACGGCGGTGCCTACTTCGTGCCGGCGTTCTCCGGACTCTTCGCCCCGCACTGGCGCTCCGACGCCCGCGGTGTGATCGCCGGCCTGACCCGGTACGTCACCAAGGCGCACCTCGCGCGCGCCGTCCTGGAGGCGACCGCCTGGCAGACCCGGGAGATCGCCGACGCGATGGTGAAGGACTCCGGCGACGAGCTGGTGGCCCTCAAGGTCGACGGTGGCATGACCGCCAACAACCTGCTGATGCAGACGCTCGCCGACGTCCTGGACGCGCCCGTGGTGCGCCCGATGGTCGCGGAGACCACCTGCCTCGGCGCCGCCTATGCCGCCGGCCTCGCCGTCGGCTTCTGGTCCAGCACCGACGAACTGCGCGCCAACTGGCGCCGGGCCGCCGAGTGGACCCCCCGCATGGACGCGGAGACCCGCGACCGTGAGTACAAGAACTGGCTCAAGGCCGTCGACCGGACCATGGGCTGGCTCGAGGACGAGAGCTGAGCTGCCTCCCCGACAGCTCTGACGAGGAGTAAGTACCCGACATGACCAGTCAGTCCACCCTGAGTTCCGTACCTGCCCTGGGGACGCACCCGGCCTCCGGCTCCAACCCGAGCCGGGCCGAGACCAGGGAGCAGCTCTCCAAGGCGTCGTACGACCTTCTGGTGATCGGCGGCGGCATCCTGGGCATCTCGACCGCCTGGCACGCCGCGCAGTCCGGCCTGAGGGTGGCCCTGGTCGACGCCGGCGACTTCGCCGGCGCCACCTCCTCCGCCTCCTCCAAGCTGCTCCACGGCGGTCTGCGCTACCTGCAGACCGGCGCGGTGAAGCTGGTGGCGGAGAACCACTTCGAGCGCCGTGCGGTCTCCCGCCAGGTGGCCCCCCACCTGGCGAACCCGCTCACCTTCTACCTCCCCGTGTACAAGGGCGGGCCGCACGGCGCGGCGAAGCTCGGCGCGGGCGTGTTCGCCTACTCCGCGCTCTCCGCGTTCGGTGACGGCGTGGGCCACCTGCTCTCCCCCGCCAAGGCGGCGCAGGACGTGCCCGAGCTCCGCACCGAGAACCTCAAGGCCGTGGCCGTGTACGGCGACGACCAGATGAACGACGCGCGCATGGCGCTGATGACGGTCCGCGCGGCCGTCGAGGCGGGCGCGGTCGTCCTCAACCACGCCGAGGTCACCGGCCTGCGCTTCACCCGCGGCCGGGTCACCGGCGCCGACCTCAAGGACCGCGTCTGCGGCGACGAGTTCGGGGTCGACGCCCGGCTGGTGCTGAACGCGACCGGCCCCTGGGTCGACCACCTGCGCAGGATGGAGGACCCGAACGCGGCACCGTCCATCCGCCTGTCCAAGGGCGCCCACCTGGTCCTGAAGCGCACCTCCCCCTGGAAGGCCGCGCTCGCGACCCCCATCGACAAGTACCGCATCACCTTCGCCCTCCCCTGGGAGGACATGCTGCTGCTCGGCACCACCGACGAGGAGTACGAGGGCGACCCGGCGGACGTGTCCGTCACCGACCAGGACGTGGCGCAGATCCTGGACGAGGCCGCGTTCTCCGTCCGCGACCAGCAGCTACGGCCGGATCTGATCACCTACGCGTTCGCCGGTCTGCGGGTGCTGCCGGGCGGCCCCGGCGACACCGCCAAGGCCAAGCGGGAGACCGTGGTGACCGAGGGCAGGGGCGGCATGCTGTCGGTCGCCGGCGGCAAGTGGACCACGTTCCGGCACATCGGTCGTACGATCATGAAGAAGCTGGAGTCGCTGCCCGGTCAGCCGCTCGGCGACGACTTCGAGCCGATCTCCTCGCTGCCGAGGAAGCTGCCGCTGCCCGGTGTCGCCAACCCGCGCGCCGTCGCCCACCGCCTGCTGGTGGACCACCCGGCGCCCGGCCCGCGCATGGCCGCCGACACCGCCAAGCACCTGGCCACCCACTACGGCTCCCTGGCCTTCGACATCGCCCGCCTGGCGAACGAGAACCCCGAGCTGGCCGCGCGGGTCCACCCCGACGCGCCCGAGATCTGGGCGCAGGTCGTGTGGGCCCGCGACCACGAATGGGCCGAGACCCCGGACGACGTGCTGCGCCGCCGCACGACGCTGACGATCCGCGGCCTGGCCACGGACGAGGTCAGGGCCAAGGTCAAGGACCTGCTCGACGAGAAGTAGGCCTCGGGGGCGACCGGTCCGCCTCCCCCGATCGGGACCGGCCGCCAGCGCAGCGCCGGACCGCCGCACCGGGTCCGGACGACCGGGAGGGGCGACCCCACGCCGATGGGGCCGCCCCTCCCGCCTGTCCGAGGGGCGTCGTCGGTGCCGGATGCTTTCATGAGGACATGGACAACGATCAAGCGGACCCGGCCGAACTCGCCGTGCTCCGGGAGGCGTTCGGTGTCGACGACGGCGGCGGGTCGGCACTGGGCCGGGCGGCGGTGCGCGCCTTCGAGGCGGAACACGGGGTGGTGCTGCCGGAGCCGTACCGGACCTTCGTGGCGGAGGTGACGGACGGGTCGTACCAGGGGCCGCCGGAGTACGGGATGGCCGGGCTCCGCGAAAGCGCCGGGCAGCAGCGCCTCGCCGAGCCGTTCCCGCTGACGCGGGCGTGGATGTGGGAGGACGACGACGGCCCGTACGAGGACGCCGAGGCCGTGATCGAGCAGGTGGCCCACCACGGTTCCCTGGCGCTGGGGACCGACGGCTGCGGCATGGACTGGCACCTGATCGTCACCGGCCCGCACCGGGGCCACATGTGGCAGATCACCGGCGAGGGCGCGGTGCCCTTCGGTGCGGAGTTCGGTCACACCACCGCCGGGCCCGGTTTCGCCGGCTGGGTGCGGCACTGGGCCGCCGGCAGGGAGTGGTTCGACGCCCCGCCCGCATAATGGCCGCTGAGACATCCGATGTCCGGGCGACCCGGGAGGCCGGTCATGGCAGTCACCGACGAGGCGATCGAGAAGATCAAGGAGATGATCGTCTCCGGTGCGCTGCGCCCCGGGGACCGGCTGCCCAAGGAGAGCGAACTCGCCGCCGAGCTGGGGCTGTCGCGCAACTCGTTGCGCGAGGCCGTCCGCGCACTGTCGCTGATCCGGATCCTGGACGTGCGGCAGGGCGACGGCACCTATGTCACCAGCCTCGATCCGCAGTTGCTGCTGGAGGCGCTGAACTTCGTCGTGGACTTCCACCGCGACGACACCGTGCTGGAGTTCCTCGCGGTGCGCCGCATCCTGGAGCCGGCCGCGACGGCGATGGCCGCCTTCCGGATCGGTGAGCGGGAACTGGACACGCTGGCCGGCCAGTTGGACGCCCTCGGTGGCGCCCCGTCGGTGGAGGAACTGGTCGCCGCCGACCTGGAGTTCCACCGCGGAATCGTGCGCGGCGCCGGCAACTCGGTGCTGTGCTCGCTGCTGGACGGCCTGTCGGGACCGACCACCCGCGCCCGGATCTGGCGGGGCCTCACCCAGGAGGACGCGGTCGGCCGCACCCTGAGGGAGCACCGGGCGATCCTGGCCGCGCTGCGCGACCGGGACGCCGAGGCGGCCCGCTCCTGGGCGACCGTGCACATCGCGAGCGTGGAGCAGTGGCTGCGCAGCACGCTGTGACGGCGGGCAGACGTCCTGGCGGATCGCTCGAGACCCTCGGATCGACGGGGGTGTCCGACGGTGACGAACGGGGCAGTGATCCGGTCAACCCCCCGCACACGGGGGCTGCGGGCGCCCCCGCCGGACGCCGTAAGGTTGGTGGGTCAAGCGAGGGCACGTCGGAAGGAGGCACTGGGTGATCGAGCTGGAGGGGGTTCCCGAGCTGATCGACCCAGTCATGGTGGCCGCGTTCGAGGGCTGGAACGACGCCGGCGACGCCGCCTCCACGGCGGTCGCGCATCTGGAACGCGAGTGGAAGGGCGAGGTCTTCGCCGCGCTGGACGCCGAGGACTACTACGACTTCCAGGTGAACCGGCCCACGGTGTTCATGGAGGCCGGTGTGCGCAAGATCACCTGGCCGACGACCAGGTTGTCGGTCGTGCGGGTCGGCGGCGAGAAACCGCGCGACCTGGTGCTGGTCCGCGGCATCGAACCGTCCATGCGCTGGCGCTCGTTCTGCAACGAGCTGCTGGGCTTCGCGCACGAGCTGGGTGTGGAGCTGGTGGTCATCCTGGGCGCTCTGCTCGGTGACACCCCGCACACGCGTCCCGTGCCGGTCAGCGGGGTGACGTCCGACCCGGACCTGGCCCGCCGCATGGACCTGGAGGAGACCAAGTACGAGGGCCCGACGGGCATCGTCGGCGTCCTGCAGGAGGCGTGCACGCACGCCGGTGTCCCGGCGGTGTCGCTGTGGGCGGCCGTGCCGCACTACGTCTCCCAGCCACCCAATCCGAAGGCCACGCTGGCGCTGCTCAACCGGCTCGAGGACCTGCTGGACCTGCGCATCCCCCAGGGCGAACTGCCCGAGGACGCGCGGGCCTGGCAGGTGGGCGTGGACCAGCTGGCCGCCGAGGACAGCGAGGTCGCCGAGTACGTGCAGACGCTGGAGGAGGCCCGGGACACCGCGGAGCTGCCCGAGGCGTCGGGCGAGGCGATCGCCCGCGAGTTCGAGCGGTATCTGCGGCGCCGGGACGTGGGCCCTCCGGGCGGGAAGCCGCGGCCTGCTCCCGGCGGGTCCAAGGACGACGAGGACGACGGCGAGGACTAGTGCGTGTTTCGAAAGTGGCGTCGTCCGCCCGGAGGGCGGGGTCCGCGGCGTCTGGTGCGGTGCATCGCAAGGCGGAGGGTCGTCCTCGTACCGGGCGTACGTGGACGATCCCGACAACGCGGCGAGGTGCCGTGCCAGGCGTCGCGGACCGGACGGGACTTTCGAAACACGCCCTAGCGTGCTGTCCCGGGACGTAGGGCCTGTCTGACGGTTCCCGTCCGCCGCGCGACGCCGTGCACGCTCGCCCACTGTGCCCCCACTCGCCGCACCGGCCCCATGTCCAGGTACGTCCAGCACGAGCCTGGGGACGGCACGCCGACAGCACGCACCTGACGCCGCGCGGCCGCCCTTCGGGCAACAACGCGAATGGTCGGACGGGCCCTGGGCAGGGCGAAGGGGCGGTTCCCGGTGGGGAAGCGCCCCTTCTGTGTGGTGCCGATGCGCCGGAGGTGTGCCGCTACCCGTCGTGCGGCTGCCGCGGACTCGTTGTGGTCGCTCGCGCAGTTCCCCGTGCCCCCGTCGGGACGCCCCTGCCCGGGGCGTTCAGAGGGCGACCCCGAGCAGCGCGTCCACCGCTCGCGTCACCAGACCCGGGGCGCCCGTGTCCGTGCCGCCCTCTGCCTCCTGCCGGGCCGCCCAGCGGTCCACCGCTGTCAGGGCGGTGGGGGCGTCCAGGTCGTCGGAGAGGGCCTCGCGGATCTCCTCGACCATTGCGTCGGCGGGCGGGCCGTCGGGGCGGGAGACGGCGGAGCGCCAGCGGCCGAGGCGGGCCACGGCGTCCTGGAGGACCTGGTCGGTCCACTCCCAGTCGGCGCGGTAGTGGTGGGCCAGCAGGGCGAGGCGGATGGCGGCCGGGTCGACACCGTCGCGGCGCAGCTGGGAGACGAAGACCAGGTTGCCCTTGGACTTGGACATCTTCTCGCCGTGCAGGGCGACCATGCCGGCGTGGACGTAGACCTTGGCCATGGGGAACTCGCCGGTGAGCACCTGGGCGTGCGAGGCGCCCATCTCGTGGTGCGGAAAGGCCAGGTCGGAGCCGCCGCCCTGGACGTCGAAGCCCATGCCGAGGTGGTCGAGAGCGATGGCCACGCACTCGATGTGCCAGCCGGGCCGGCCCCGGCCGAGGGAGCCGCCGTCCCAGCTGGGCTCACCCGCACGGGCCGCCATCCACAGCATCGGGTCCAGCGGGTTCTTCTTGCCCGGACGGTCCGGGTCGCCACCGCGCTCGGCGGACAGCAGCCGCATGGCGGCCGCGTCGAGATTCGAGACCTTGCCGAAGTTCGGGTCGGACCCGACGGAGAAGTAGACGTCGCCCTCCAGCTCGTAGGCCGCGCCGAGGTCGCGCAGCCGCTCCACGAGCGGGACGATGCCGGGTATGGCCTCAACGGCACCTATGTAGTGCCGCGGCGGGAGCATCCTGAGGGCGGTCATGTCCTCGCGGAAGAGGGCCGTCTCCTTCTCGGCGAGGGCGACCCAGTCGACGCCGTCCCGGTCCGCGCGCTCCAGCAGCGGATCGTCGACGTCGGTGACGTTCTGGACGTAGTGGACCTGCCGCTTGGTGTCGAGCCACACGCGCTGAACGAGGTCGAACGCGTTGTAGGTCGCCGCGTGACCCATGTGGGTCGCGTCGTACGGGGTGATGCCGCAGACGTAGAGACGGGCGACGGGACCGGGGGCGAGGGTGACGAGGCCGCCGGTCGCGGTGTCGTGGATCCTCAGGTCGCGGCCCTGACCAGGCAGGGCGGGGACCTCGGAAGCGGGCCAGGCATGCATGTACCTGAGCCTAACCGGCCACCGGCTGCGCCTACGAACGGGATCGCGCCGGTTGGCCGGTTGTACGGTCTTGTACCTTCGCTGCCGAAGTGCTCGCGCTCCCGGCCGCTCACGCCCCGGCCGCCTACACGGGTGGCCAGGGGATGGCGGGCCACTCGCCGCCCGGCTCCGGGTGCACTCCCGTGGTGAGCAGCGCCTCGACACGCGCGCGTGTGGCGTCGATCTCGGCCGGGGTGATCAGTGCGGCCAGCCGCTCGCCCAGCGGCCCGCCGAAGGCCCCCCGGAGTCCCTTGAGGACGTCGACGGCCTCGTCGGTCAGCGGTTCCCCGGCCCAGCCCCACAGCAGCGTACGCAGCTTGTTCTCGACGTTGAAAGTGACGCCGTGGTCGATGCCGTAGAGCCGGCCGTCGGGGGTGGGCAGCAGATGGCCGCCCTTGCGGTCGGCGTTGTTGATCACCGCGTCGAGGACGGCGAGCCGGCGCAGCCGCTCGTCGTCGGCGTGCACGAGGAGCGCGGTGCGGCCCTCACCGATGTCGGCCAGGCCGATCGCCTTCCAGCCCGGTTCCGGATCCTCGGCATCGACCAGGGCGAGCAGCTCCGCCTCGGCCTGGACGTCGATCCACAGCTGGCACATGCCCTCGCCGTACGGGCCGTCGCGCAGCACGGTCGGCGGGACAAGGCCCCAGCCGGTGGCCTCGGAGACCTCGTAGGCGGCCACCTCGCGGGCGGCCAGGGTGCCGTCGGGGAAGTCCCACAGCGGGCGCTCCCCGGCGACCGGCTTGTAGACGCAGGAGGCCTCCCGGCCGTCGAGGGCGATGGTGCAGAACAGCGCGGCGTTGGACGCCTCGCGGATCCGGCCGCGCACGGTCAGCTCACCTCGTGCGAGCAGCTCGGCGGCCGGGCCGGCTACGGCGTCGGTGGGCGTCAGGCTCCGCGGCGGTATCCGTTCTGGCGCGGACATACATGTCCTTCCGGATCGAGCGGGAGGCTGCACAGCGGGCACGGCGGCCTTCCGGCGTTGACGACGTCGAGGGCGCGCTTGGCGAAGGCACGGGCCTGCGCGCCGGTCAGCCGGACCCGCAGCATCGGGGGTCCGTTCTCCTCGTCCTGGAGCAGCCGTTCCTCGGCCTCGGCGAGGTCCTCCTCGGTGTCGGCGTCCAGCTCCACCAGGGCCTGCGCCTCGACGATCATGCGCTGTTCCTCGCCGTCCCAGGCCAGCGCCATGGTGCCCACGCGGAACTCCTCCTCGATGGGGGTCTCCAGCGGGGCGGTGTCGGCGACCTCGGTGGGCGCCATGGCGGGGACGGCGGCGCTGCCGCCACTGCGCCGTACGACCTCGTCGAGCAGTTCGTCCATGCGCTCGGCGAGCGCGGCGACCTGGGTCTTCTCCAGAGCCACGCTGGTCACCCGGGAGCCTGCGGTGGCCTGGAGGAAGAACGTACGGCGTCCGGGCAGTCCGACCGTGCCGGCCACGAAGCGGTCCGGCTGGTCGTAGAGGAACACCTGACGGGACACGTCCTGTCTCCAGTGAGAGTGAGTTCGAGTGGTTCGGCGGTACGGGCCACAGCGGAGTCGCGACTGTGTGGATCGCTTCACCCTACTGCGGCCGACGATCACGGTGCGCCCGCACCGCCCCCGACCGGTGCGTCGCCCTCGGCGGGTTCCTCGCGCGGGGCCAGGGAGGCGAAATCCCCGGTGTCGCCGAGACGAACGAGAAACGGCCGCAACCGGGTGTAACGGATCGCGGTGACGGAACACGGTTCCACAGAGATCCGCTGGAAGAGGTCGAGGTGGAGTCCGAGGGCGTCGGCGACGAGGGATTTGATGATGTCACCGTGGGAGCACATGAGGTAGACGGCGTCGGCGCCGTGGTCGCGCTCCACACGCGCGTTCCACTCGCGTACGGCCTCCGCGGCGCGGGACTGCATGGCGCGCATGGACTCGCCGCCGGGGAACGCGGCGGCCGACGGGTGGGCCTGGACGACCTCCATGAGTGGCTCGTCCTTGAGCTCGGCGAGCTTGCGGCCGGACCAGTCGCCGTAGTGGCACTCCCCGATCCGTTCCTCGGTGTGGACGCGCAGCCCGGGACGGGCCTCGAGCAGCGGCCGTACCGTCTCCTGGCAGCGCTGCAGGGGGCTGGTGACGACCTCGGAGATCGGCAGTGCGGCGAGCCGTGCGGGCAGGGCGGCCGCCTGTGCGGCGCCGCGCTCGTCCAGGGCGACGCCTGGCGTCCAGCCGGCGAGGACACCGGAGGTGTTGGCGGTGGAGCGTCCGTGCCGGACGAGGATCAGCGTGGGCATGCCGCCCAGGGTAGGCGTATCCGCACAGGCACCGGAGAACGGACGAAGGGAGAATGCGCTCCGTGATCGTCGACTGCGCCATCTACCGGCAGGGGCACCGCACCGAGGGCCCGGAGGACCTGTCCGACGCGCTCAGCGAGGCGCGGGCGGCCTGCGGGTTCGTCTGGATCGGTCTGCACGAGCCGTCCGAGCGGGAGTTCGACCTGGTCACGCAGGAGTTCGGGCTGCATCCGCTGGCGGTGGAGGACGCGCTCAAGGCGCATCAGCGGCCCAAGCTGGAGGTGTACGACGACTCACTTTTCATGGTGTTGAAACCGGTCGTGTACGAGGCGCGCAGCGACACCGTCTCAGCGGGCGAGATCATGGTCTTCGTCGGCGACTGCTTCGTGGTCACCGTCCGTCACGGCGAGGGCTCGCCGCTGGCCGCCGTGCGGCGCCGGCTGGAGGAGGAGCCGGACATGCTGGACAAGGGCCCGACCGCGGTGCTGTACGCGATCTCCGACGCGGTCGTCGACCACTATCTGGAGGTGGCGACGGACCTGGGGACCGATCTGGAGGAGCTGGAGACGGAGGTGTTCCTGCCGGAGGGCGGCGGCTCGCGGGGCACCGCGTCCCGGATCTACGGCTTCAAACGGCAGGTCCTGGAGTTCCGCCGGGCCACCGGCCCGCTGACGGTGCCGCTGAGCCGGCTGGCCGGCACCGGGCAGTTCGGCGCCCCGGTGCCGTTCGTGCACGACAAGGCGCGCCCGTTCTTCCGGGACGTCGGCGACCATCTCGCGCGCGTGAACGAGTCCGTGGAGGCCCTGGACAGGCTGGTGTCGGACGTGCTGTCGGCGCATCTTGCGCAGATGAGCGTGCGGCAGAACGACGACATGCGGAAGATCTCGGCGTGGGCGGCGATGGCCGCGGTGCCCACGATGATCGCGGGCATCTACGGCATGAACTTCGACCACATGCCGGAGCTGCACTGGCTGTGGTCGTATCCGGCGGTGATCCTGGTGATGGCGGCCCTGGAGGTGCTGCTGTACCGCCTGTTCAAGCGGCGCGACTGGCTGTGAGGCCGTCCCGCGCCGCTCAGACGAACTCGGGGGCGGGGGCGGCGGGGCCGCCGAGGGGGTTGCGGCGGGCGGGCATGCGGAGGGTGATCATGCGGCGCCGGCCGGCGAGGCGTTCGTAGGCGTACACGGCGTGGATGCCGGCGGCGAGGAGGGCGTACCTGGCCCGGGACCAGCCCAGGATGCGGCGCATGCGGGCCGTCACGGCGAGGCTGACGTCCCGGTGGACGCGGATCTCGGCGAGGGCGCACGCGTGCAGGGTGCGCCGGATCAGCGGGCCGTGCCCGGCGGCGGCGAGCCGCAGCAGTTCCTCGTGGGTGTAGGCGAGGTGCTTGTCCTCGTCGTCGGCGATCACGCGGACGGCCCGGCCGATGTCGGGATGGTCGGCGAAGTGCTTGAGCAGCAGGCGCATCTGCTCGGCGGCGCGCTGTTCGGTGACGCGGCTGTGGGAGAGGTAGACGACGATGTCCTGCTCGGTGAGCGGCTCGTCCCGCCTGAGCCGGTCGTGGGCCAGGCCGATGCCGCGCCGCTCCAGGAGCATGGTGTAGTCGGCCTCGGGGGGTACGGCCACGGCGGTGAGCCCGCGCTTCCTCATCAGGGCCTCGAAGATGCGTCCGTGCTTGTCCTCGTCGGCGCCGTGCCGGGCGATCTTCGGGGCCATGGCGCGTTCGCTGCACGGGACCAGCGCGGCGATCCGCCGGTTCTCCCAGCCGCCCTGGGACTCACCGCCGGCGGCGATGGAGCAGAACAGCCGGAACGACTCGTCGTGGTCGAGGATCTCCTGGAACAGACTCCTGGCCGACAGCATGGACGCCACCTCTCCCGCACGACTGCGCACCGTGTCGCGGACTTCCGCGGTGATTTCACAGCTTCCGCGAAGAACGAGTCAATTGCGCCCGGAGGGGGGCCGCAACACGAGTACGCGGCGGCTCGGCCGAAAGAAGGAACGCCGGGGTCGTAACCGCGAGGCGCCCCGGAGCGTTGTTCCCCGTGACGGCCGTGGCGGGGAAGACCCCCCGAGCCCCCACCACGGCCGCTGAAGCTCACAGGGCCTGGTTGACAATTCGTTGCCCGAAGGACCGCCGCGCGGCGTCAGGTGCGAGCTCTCGGCGTACCGGCCCCAGGCCCTCGTACCGGACGTGCTCGGGCCTGGGGCCGGTGCGGCGAGTGGGGGCACCTCCCACACCCTTGAGGCAGTGGGGGAGCGGGCACGGCGTCGCGCGGCGGACGGGAACCGTCAGACAGGCCCTACGTCCCGGGACAGCACGCTAGGGCGTGTTTCGAAAGTCCCGTCTGGTCCGCGACGCCTGGCACGGCACCTCGCCGCGTTGTCGGGGTCGTCCACGTACGCCCGGTACGAGGGCGACCCTCCTCCTTGTGATGCACCGCACCAGACGCCGCGGACCCCGCCCTCCGGGCGGACGACGCCACTTTCGAAACACGCCCTAGGCCAGTCCGGCGCGTTCCAGGGCCTCGCTGCCGGCCCGCAGCGAGGCGAGCCGCTCCTCGAGCGTGAAGCCGGCCGGGGACAGGCTGAGCGTGGTGACACCGGCGGCGGCGTAGGCCTTCATCCGGTCGGCGATGCGGTCGACGGAGCCGAGCAGCGTCGTGTCGTCGATGAGGTCCTGCGGGACCGCCTCGGCGGCTCCCTGCTTGTCCCCCGCCAGGTACTTCTGCTGGATCTCGGCGGCCTCCCTCTCGTATCCCATGCGCCGGGCGAGCTGGTTGTAGAAGTTCTGCTTGGCGCTGCCCATGCCGCCGACGTACAGCGCGGTGTACGGCCGGAAGGTGTCGGCGAGGCGGGCCACGTCCTTGTCGTCGCCGACGGCGATCGGCAGGGTCGGGCAGACGTCGAACCCGTCGAGGGTCTTGCCGGCCTTCTCGCGCCCCGCACGCAGGTGCTTGAGGGTGGTCTCCTCCAGGTGGTCGGCGGAGGGGAAGATCAGCAGGGCGCCGTCGGCGATCTCGCCGGTCTGCTCCAGGTTCTTCGGCCCGATCGCCGCGATGTAGAGCGGGATGTGCTCGCGCTGCGGGTGCACGGTCAGCTTGATGGGCTTGCCCGGGCCGCCGGGCAGCGGCAGCGTCCAGTGCTCGCCCTCGTACGTCAGCCGCTCCCGGGTCATCGCCTTGCGCACGATCTCCACGTACTCGCGGGTGCGGGCGAGCGGCTTGTCGAACTTGACGCCGTACCAGCCCTCGGAGACCTGCGGGCCGGAGACACCGAGGCCCAGCCGGAAGCGGCCGCCGGAGAGCGAGTCGAGCGTCGCGGCCGTCATCGCGGTCATCGCGGGCTGCCGGGCGGGGATCTGGAAGATGGCCGAGCCGACGTCGATGCGCTCGGTCTGCGCGGCGACCCAGGACAACACGGTCGCCGCGTCGGACCCGTAGGCCTCGGCGGCCCAGCACACGGAGAAGCCCAGCCGGTCGGCCTCCTGGGCCACGGCCAGATTGTCCCCGTCCATTCCGGCACCCCAGTAGCCGAGGTTGATCCCGAGCTGCATCGCCGACTCCTCTTACCCGTGAGTAACGTCCCTGTGGGGGTGACATTAGCGCGGGGCTGGGGGATGGGGCAGACCGGCGTGGGGGTTGCCGGGGTTCGGGCGGTCAGCCGTCCGTGGCGGGGTGCTCGCGCGGTCCGTCGCGCCGCCGGGTGAACCGCGATGCCGTCCGGGGGCTGCGGGGCTCGGCGATCAGCCGTCCGCGGCCGCCGGGGACGGGTCACGCAGTTCCCCGCGCCCTCGGGGCTGCGGTGCCGTCCGCATTCGGGGCCGCTGCCGCCTCGGGCATCCGAGCGCGGGTGGACGGCACCACCCTGCCCGGCTCGAGCGCGCTGCCCGGAACACCGGGCCACAGCCGGACCCGGTTGTCCACAGGCCACCCACCGCACCGGTTCTGGCCAGTAATCTCGCCCGCATGGAGCAGAGGCATCTCGGCCGTACCGGCCTGCGTGTGTCCCGGATCGGACTCGGCACCCTCACCTGGGGCCGGGACACCGACGAGCACGACGCCGCGGACACGCTGAAGGCGTTCTGGGAGGCCGGTGGAACCCTCGTCGACACGGCGGACGTGTACGGCGACGGAGAGGCGGAGTACCTGCTCGGGCGGCTGATGGACGGCCTGGTGCCGCGCCGGGACCTGGTGATCTCCACCAAGGCGGGCAGCGTGCCCGACCCCGAGCGCCGCTTCGACGGCTCCCGCGGCCATCTGCTCGCGGCGCTCGACGCCTCCCTGGCCCGCCTGGGCACGGAGTACGTCGACCTGTGGCACATCCACGCCTACGACCCCGAGACCCCGCTGGAGGAGACCCTCCAGGCGCTGGACATAGCGGTCGGCAGCGGCCGCGCCCGGTACGCGGGCGTCTCCAACTTCTGCGGCTGGCAGCTCGCCAAGGCCGCCACCTGGCAGCTCGCGGCGCCGGGCATGCGCACCCGGCTGGCCAGCACGCAGATGGAGTACTCCCTCCTGCAGCGGGGCGTGGAGCGCGAAGTGCTGCCCGCCGCGCTGGATCTCGGTGTCGGTCTGCTGCCCTCCTCGCCGCTCGGCCGGGGCGTGCTGACCGGCAAGTACCGGCACGCCACGCCGCCGGACTCGCGTGGCGCGTCCGAGCACCTCGCGCCGTTCGTCGAGCCGTACCTGGACGACACGGCGAGCCGCATCGTGGACGCGGTGACGACGGCCGCCGACGGCCTCGCCGTCACCGCGCTGCAGGTGGCCCTCGCCTGGGTCCGGGACCGGCCCGGCGTGGCCGCGCCGATCGTCGGCGCGCGCAACGCACAGCAGCTCACGGCGGCATTGTCAGTGGAGGCCCTTAGTCTTCCTGACGAGATCTGCCGGGCGCTGGACGATGTGTCGGCGCCCGTGCACCGCTATCCCGATCACGACTGGAGCACGCTGTGAGCACGGAGCCGGAGACCACGGGGGAAGCCGGGCCGGGGACGCCGGACGTTCCCGTGACCGCCGAGCGGAAGGCGGCCCCCGGCAGGAGCCGTGCCGAGAACGGCGCCGGTACGGCAGAGAGGGCCGCGCAGGAGTCGTCCGCGGAGACCGACGACGGGGCCGGCGCCGAGGACGAGGGCGCGTCGAGCGCGCACGGAGCCGACAGCGGTTCCGGCACCGCGGACGGCGAGGACGACGCGGCCGAGTTGTCCGAGGCCGAGGCCGAGTTGGCGGCGCAGCGGGTCGAGCGGGAGCGGATCGAGCGGCGCAGGGCCGAGAAGAAGGGCCCGATCGAGAGCGGCGCGAAGCTCAGTGGTAAGGCGGCCGACCTGCTCGCGGCGGTCCGCGCGGTGGAGAGCGGCGAGAAGCCGGTGGCCACGGTGTTCGCCGAGCCCGCGCCGGCACCGCGCCGCCCGGCCGCCGAGCCGGTGCGCCGGCCGCAGCCCGTCCCCGCCTCCGTCCCGGCCGCCGCGCCCGCACCACAGTCCGTCGAGGCCGTCCGCCGGGTGCTGGCCGAGGGCGGCGCGCCCGAGGCCCTCGCCCCTCAGGTGGCCGCGGCGCTCGGCGAGGGAGCCGACGCCGAGCTTCGCGAGGACCCCTGGCAGCTGCTGCGGGTCGGCGGTGTACGGCCCGACCGGGCCGACGGCTTCGCGCGGACCCTGCTCGGCGCCGCCTGCGGCCCGGACGACGCGCGGCGGGGCCGCGCGATCACCGTCTGGCTGCTGGAGCAGGCGGCCCTGGCCGGGCACACCGCGCTGGAACTGCCCACGCTCACCGCGGCCCTGGCCCGGCAGGGCGTGCCGGACCCCGACGCGGCTGTGCGGGACACGCTCGCGGAGGGCGAGGCCCTGGCGTTCCAGGACGCACTGGAGGAGCCGTCGACCGCCGCGCCGCGGGCGGCCGGTGACGAGGGTGAGGAGGAGCGGCCGGTCCGGGTCCTCGTCGGCCCGGAGCGGTACGCGCTGGCCGAGGAGAGCCTCGCCGACGGCCTGGCCCGGCTGCTCAACTCGCCGTCCAAGCAGAGCGAGCAGGCCTGGGAGTCGGCCGCCGGTGCCCTCTCCGACGGGGCCGCCGAGCTGGCCCGTGCGGTCGCCGAACACGGCCTGGCGCTGCACACCGGCGGGGAGGCGGCCCGCGCCGAACCGGCCGCGCTGGTCGGTGCCGCGCGTGCCGCGGGCCTGCGCGCCTTCGCCGCCTGCCACACCCTCGACGGCCGCCACCGCCTCGCCGCCGTCCTCTCGGGCACGGACCCGGCCCGGCGCGACCCGGGCCCGGTCGTCGGCGCCGCCCCCGAGGATCACGGGCACCCCTCCCCCGGCGAAGAGCACGGCGTCTGTACGGTCGCGGGGCTGTTGGCCGGTGCCGAGGGGCCGGGGCGGGACGCGGAGGGTGCGCTGGACCTCGATCTGCTGGTCGTGCTGGACTCGCCGCAGCTCGACGTGGAGAGCGCGGCCATGCTGGTGGAGTTGCTGCCCGACGGGGCCCGACTGGTGCTCAGCGGCGACCCGGCGCTGCTGTGGTCGGCAGGACCGGGGCGGGTCTTCGCCGACCTGCTCGCCGCCCACGTGTGCCCGCAGATCGCCTCGCGCGTCCCCGACCCGGGCCCGATCGGCGAGCTGGTCTCCGGCATCGGCGTCGGCGAGCTGAACCAGGTCGCCGCTCCGGGCAAGGAGATCGTCATCGTCCCGGTGCGGGACGCGGGTGAGGCCGTGCACCGGACGGTCCAGCTGGTCGCGGACTCGGTGCCGCGGGCGATCGGCGTCCCGGCCGACCAGACCGTGGTGATCACCCCGGGCCACGGGGGCGCCGCGGGCACCCGCGCCCTCAACTCCGCGCTGAAGGAACGCCTCAACCCCGGCCCCGGCCGCTTCGGCGGCTTCGACCCCGGCGACCGGATCGCCTACTCCCCCGCCCCGGGCCGTACGCTGCCGGGCGTGGTGGTGAGGGCCGGCGCGGACGGGCTGCACCTGTCGTGCGCGGGCGCTGCGGTGGTCGTACCGCGCGAGCGGGTGGAGGGTGCCGTACGGCACGGCTGGGCGCTGACCGCGCACCAGGCGGCGGGTGCGCGCTGGCCGGCGGCGGTCGTGGTGCTGCCCGGTGACGCGGCGCAGGCGCTCAGCAGGCCCTGGATCTACACGGCCTTCGGCCGGGCGGAGCGGCATCTGTCCGTGGTGCACGGCGTGGAGCAGGCCCTGCAGCAGGCCGTGGTGGAGACCCCGGCCAAGCCCCGTACGACCCGGCTGCGGACGCTGCTGCGCACCCAGGTACCGGCGAGCTGATCTTCCCTGAGCCGCGATGCCGTCCGCGGCCGCGCCCGTGATCAGCAGGGACGCCGGGCATCGGCGGTGCCGTACCGGCCTGTGGCCGCACGGCACCGCCGACCGCCCTCATCGCCCGGCACCCTCGACCTCGTCGGCCTCTTCCTCGTCCTCGACGAACTCGAGATCGTCCTCCTCGTCGGACTCGTCCTCGTCGTCGAACACCGCGCTGACATCGAACCGGCACACCACTCCCTGCGGGTCGATGTGCTCGAACGGCGCCTCCAGCCACTCCCCCGGCTCGGTGGCCTCCTCCGCCGCGGTGACCCAGAGCGTGGAGTCGCCTTCCTCCAGACCGAACTCCTTGTGCCGCGAGGCGATCTCATCGGGTTCGAACTCGCCGAACAGGACGCCGAGCGCTCCCGGAACCGTCCCGGCGGCGTCCTCGGACAGTCCGCCCGCGGACTCGTACTCCGCCGCCTCCACCCGCTGCGCCTGCGCCAGCAGCCGCTGCGGTTCCACCACGGCGTAGTCGCGGCGGATCAGCACACTGATGGCGTGCGGTTCCTCCGGACCGGCGTACGGCGGCAGCTCCTCCGCACCGGGGATCTCGAAGGGCGTGACCTCGTCGTAGCGGTCGTAGAGCAGCTCGTCGTACACCTCGGCGGCCGCGGCCAGCTGGTTGAACGCCTCCAGCACGGCCGGGTCGTCCTCCCCCGACCTGCGTTCGACCGCGGCCAGATGACGGTCGAGCGCGGTCTTGATCGCCTCCGCGGCGGCGCGTACCTCGGCAGCGGTGGGCTGCGCAGCATCAGACATAGTGCAGACGCTATCCGTACCGGGCCCCAGCCCGCACAATAGATGCGATGCCGGAATACGAATTTGTCGACGTGTACGTGCCTCGCGGGGTGTCCCGCAAGGAGGCCACGCGTCTGCTGACGGACCATGCCGAGTACGGACACTGGGAGTTGGACCGACTGAGCCTGCTGCGGGACGGCAGCCGCAAGGTGCGGTTGCGTCGGCGGATCATCCGCCAGGTGCGGGCCACGTGGTGAGGTCGGCCATGTGAACGGAAGCGGGGCCCCACCGTGCCGGCGGGGCCCCGCTTCCGTTTTCGGCGTGCCCGCTACGCCATGGCCCGGGCCTTGCGGTAGAGCATCGCGCCCGCGAGGAGCGCGCCCGCGCCGACGGGCAGCGCGAGGCCCAGCGGCACATCGCTGCCGGTGTGTGCGAGCTGGGCGCCGGTCATGGACTGGGCGGAGCGCCCGCCCGCCTGGCTGACCTGGGTCGACCCGTGGGGTCCGCCGGGCGGGGTCGCCGGGCTTCCCGGATGGATCGGTCGGCCCGGCTGGTGCGGGGTGTGGGGATGGCCCGGATGACCGGGGTGCCCCGGATGGCCGGGCTGTCCGGGCTGGCCGGGCTGGCCGGGCTGTCCGGGCGGGTTGCCGCCGCCGCGGCTTCCGTTGCCGCAGTCGTCGCCCGTGGCGGCGTTGCCGGCTCCGACGACGTTCACGGTGTTGCCGCAGACGTTCACCGGGGCGTCGATCGGCACCTGCACGGTGTTGCCGGAGCCCACACCGGGCGAGCCCGAGGCCCGGCCGCCCGCGTGCGAGCCGCCGGACCCGCCGTGATCGGCGCAGGTGTTGCCCACGGACGGGTTGAGCAGCCCGACGACGTTCACGGTGTTGCCGCAGACGTTCACCGGCACATGCACCGGCGCCTGCACCGTGTTGCCGGACAGTACGCCGGGTGAGCCGGCGGCGATGCCGGACGCGCCCGCGTCGGCGTGGGCGTAGCCGCTCGCGGCGGCGATCACACCGGTCGCGGCGGCCATGGTCATCAGGCCCTTTCGGGTGGCCTGTCGCATGCTGAGTTCCCCCTGCCTTCGTTTCCTGATGAGCGACCGGTCCGGAAGGAATCCGGAAGAAAGGGACCGGTCGAAAAGGCCGGTCGGCCTCGGGGCGCATGGCGCGCGCTCCGAGGCCGACGGCTCGTCAAGGACGCTCCCTCGGGCCGGACGGCCCCCTCAGGGAGCCGGCGTCAGTGGTTGACGCAGGTGTTGCCGAAGGCGGGGTTCAGGAGCCCGATCACGTTGACCGTGTTGCCGCAGACGTTCACCGGCACGTGCACGGGCACCTGGATGACGTTGCCGGACACGACGCCCGGGGAGTGCACGGCGGCACCCTGGGCACCGGAGTCGGCGACGGCGAGGCCCGCGCCCGCGAGAACCAGCCCACCGGTGGCAGCCGCAGCAGCGACGACCTTCTTGATCATTGTTCCTCCTTGTTGGCAATGCGATCCCAAGGTGCGGGATCGCATCACCTGTAACGAAGAAGGAGTAATGGAGCTACGAGCGTATGGTCGCATTCACCCTTCTCAGTCGCTCTCGTACGGCTGGCCGAATTCCGCCAGGTCGCAGCCTCACGAGAGTCCCGGCTCGGCGCAGTGGTCTCACGACGCGTCGATGAACCGGTCGAGGACTCGCACGCCGAACCGCAGCCCGTCCACCGGCACCCGCTCGTCGACCCCGTGGAACATGCCGGCGAAGTCCAGCTCCGGCGGCAGCTTCAGAGGGGCGAAGCCGAAGCCGCGGATGCCGAGGTCGTCGAAGGACTTGGCGTCGGTGCCGCCGGAGAGCATGTAGGGGATCGCCTTGGCGGTGGGGTCCTCGGCGAGCAGCGCGGACTGCATGGCCTCCACCAGCGCCCCGTCGAAGCCCGTCTCGACGGCCTTGTCGGCGTGCACGTCCTCGCGGCGGACGTTCGGCCCGAGCAACCGGTCGAGGTCGGCGAGGAACTCCTCCTCGTGGCCGGGCAGGAAGCGGCCGTCGATGTGGGCGGTGGCCTCGCCGGGGATGACGTTGACCTTGTAACCGGCGTTCAGCTGGGTCGGGTTGGCGGTGTTGCTCAGGGTGGCGCCGATCAGCTTGGCGATGCCGCCGAGCTTGGCCAGGGTGGACTCCATGTTCTCCGGGTCCAGCTCGGTGCCGAGCGCGTCGCCCAGCTCGTCGAGGAACGCCCGGGTGGTCTTGGTGACCCGCACCGGGAACGTGTGACGGCCGACCCGGGCGACGGCCTCGGACAGCTCGGTGATGGCGTTGTCCCGGTGGATCATCGAGCCGTGCCCGGCGGTGCCGGCCACGGTCAGCTTCATCCAGTGCATGCCCTTCTCGGCCGTCTGGATCAGATAGAGCCGGCGCTGCTCGTTCACGGTGAACGAGAAGCCACCGACCTCGCTGATCGCCTCGGTGACGCCCTCGAACAGCTCGGGGTGGTGGTCGACCAGGTGGCGGGCGCCGTAGGTGCCGCCGGCCTCCTCGTCCGCGAGGAAGGCGACGACGACGTCCCGCGGGGGCCGCCGCCCGCTGCGCAGCCGGTCACGTACGACCGCGAGCGTCATGGCGTCCATGTCCTTCATGTCGACGGCCCCGCGCCCCCACACGCAGCCGTCGGCGATCTCCCCGGAGAACGGGTCGTGGGTCCAGTCGACGGCGTTGGCCGGTACCACGTCCAGGTGTCCGTGGATGAGCAGCGCGGGCCGGGACGGGTCCTCCCCCTCGATGCGGGCCACCGTCGAGGCGCGTCCCGGGTGGGACTCGAAGATCTCCGGTTCCAGACCGACCTCGGCGAGCTTCTCGGCGACCCACTCGGCGGCCTGCCGCTCGCCGGGGCCCGAGTGGTCCCCGTAGTTGCTCGTGTCGAACCGGATCAGCTCGCGGCAGAGGTCCACGACCTCGTCCTCGCCGGTGACGTTCCTGGTCGTGTCCGTCTCGCTCACGTGCTTCCTCCCGCGCTGTCGCTGCTGGTGGTCGTCCACATCCTCCCTCCGTCCCGCCCGCGGCCCAAGACCGGTGTCCGCCCGTCACACGCCGTTCACGCACGGACGGCTCCGGAGGCGGGGTGATCAGCCACCTGCGAAAGCCTGGTAATGTTTCCTCCGTCGCCGCGAGGGAAACCCCGCCGAAAGGGTCCCGAGCACGACAGACACCTTGTCCGGGTGGCGGAATGGCAGACGCGCTAGCTTGAGGTGCTAGTGCCCTTTATCGGGCGTGGGGGTTCAAGTCCCCCCTCGGACACCAGACCAGTGAGGGCCCCTGCTCGGCAGGGGCCCTTCGCTTTGTCCGCGCACCGGCCGGTACGAGGCCCAACGGCCCCCATGTGTCCGGCCCTTGACGGTGTGTGGGGCATGTCTCGTCCGTCGCGAAGGTCGGCAGGTCAGCGGTCCGGCTCAGGCTCCGGGCGGTCACCCGGACGGCCCTCCCGGGCGGCTGCGCAAGGGAGCGGAGCCTAGCGTCGTACTAATATTTCCGGCTTGTCACCCGGCCGGACCCGACGTGAGGACCCGATGGCAGCCATAGACGAGAGCAGCGCTCTCGGCCTGCTCGACGAAGAGATCCACACGGAGTTCGGCGACCGGGCGCGCTTCTCCGCGGGCCCCGCCGCGCGGCCGCGCACGCTGGTCGACGTCTTCGAGGCGACCGTGCGCTCCCATCCGGAGGAGCCGGCGCTGGACGACGGCACGACGTGCCTGACCTACCGCGCGCTTGCCGGCGAGGTGGAGCGGCTGCGGCGGCAACTGGCCGGGGCGGGGGTCGGGCTCGGGGACCGGGTCGGGGTGCGCGTTCCGTCGGGGACGAACGAGCTGTACGTCGCGATCCTCGCTGTGCTCGCCGCCGGTGCCGCCTATGTGCCCGTGGACGCCGAGGACCCGGACGAGCGGGCCGAGCTGGTGTTCGGGGAGGCGGAGGTGCGGGCCGTCGTCGGGGCCGGGCACGCCATCGCCGTCCGGGGTGCCTCCGGTTCCCCCGCGGCGCGGCCCGGCGCCGGGCACGACGCATGGATCATCTTCACCTCCGGATCCACCGGCAGGCCCAAGGGGGTCGCCGTCACGCACCGCAGCGCCGCCGCGTTCGTGGACGCCGAGGCGGCGCTCTTCCTCACGGAGGAGCCGATCGGGCCCGGCGACCGGGTCATGGCAGGGCTCTCCGTGGCCTTCGACGCGTCCTGCGAGGAGATGTGGCTGGCCTGGCGGTACGGGGCCTGTCTGGTGCCGGTGCCCCGCTCGCAGGTCAGGAGCGGTGCCGATCTGGGGCCCTGGCTGGTGGAGCAGGAGATCACGGTGGTGTCCACCGTGCCGACGCTGGCCGCGCTGTGGGAGCCCGAGGCCCTCGACGACGTGCGTCTGCTGATCTTCGGCGGCGAGGCGTGCCCGCCGGAGCTGGCGCGGCGGCTGGTCACCGAGGGGCGCGAGGTGTGGAACACCTACGGGCCGACCGAGACGACCGTCGTGGCCTGCGCGGCGCTGCTGACCGGGGAGGAGCCGGTCCGGATCGGGCGGCCCCTCGCCGGGTGGGAGCTGGCGGTCGTCGACGAGGCCGGTGACCCGGTGCCCATGGGCGGCAGTGGGCAGCTCGTGATCGGTGGCGTCGGCCTCGCGCGGTATCTCGACGCCGAGAAGGACGCGGAGAAGTACGCGGCGCTACGGTCGCTGGACTGGGAGCGCGCGTACCGCAGCGGTGACCTGGTCAGAGCCGAGCCGGAGGGGCTGGTCTTCCTGGGCCGGGCCGACGAGCAGATCAAACTCGGCGGGCGGCGGATCGAGCTGGGCGAGGTGGACGCGGCGCTGCAGGCGCTGCCCGACGTGGCGGGGGCCGCGGCCGCCGTGCGTACCGCCCGCGGCGGCAACCAGCTCCTCGTCGGATACGTGGTCACCCAGGACGGCTGGAACCGTACGGCGGCCCTCGAGAGGCTGCGGGCCGCACTGCCGGCCGCGCTGGTTCCGCTGCTCGCGCCCGTCGCCGAGCTGCCGACCCGCACGTCCGGCAAGGTGGACCGGAACGCCCTGCCCTGGCCGCTGGAGGGCGTCGAGACCCCGAAGGCGGACCTGTACGGCACCGAGGCGTGGCTCGCCGAGCAGTGGACGCAGGTGCTGGGCGTCCCGGTGGCCGACGCCCACGACGACTTCTTCGCGATCGGCGGTGGCAGCCTGGCCGCCGCCCAGCTCACCACCCGGCTGCGCACCCGCTACCCGGGAGCCGCCGTCCTCGACGTCTACCAGCGGCCCACCCTGCGCAAACTGGCCCGGCGGCTGGAGGCCTCGGCCCAGGACGACGGCGGGGCGCGCGCGATCGCGCCGGTCCCGGTCCGCGCCCAGGCCGTCCAGCTCCTGCTGCTGGTCCCGCTGGTCACCCTGCTCGGACTGCGCTGGACGCTGGTCCTGGCCGCGGCGGGGAACCTGCTGCCGGACTACCGCTGGCTGCCGACCGCCCCCTGGTGGCTCCTCGCGGCCGGCGCGCTGCTGTTCTTCACCCCGCCCGGCCGGATCGCGCTCGCGGCGGGCGGAGCCCGGCTGCTGCTGCGGGGAGTGACGCCCGGGCGGTATCCGCGCGGCGGGGGTGTGCATCTGCGGCTGTGGACCGCCGAGCGGCTCGCCGAGTTCATCGGGGCCACGGCGCTCACCGGGTCCTGGCTGGAGCGGTACGCGCGGGCGCTGGGCGCCAAGGTCGCGCCCGAGGTGGATCTGCACTCGCTGCCGCCGGTCACCGGCATGCTCAAGCTGGGCCGGGGTGCGGCGGTGGAGTCCGAGGTCGATCTGTCCGGGTACTGGCTGGACGGCGACCGGCTGGTGATCGGTCCGGTCAAGGTGGGGGCGCACGCCGTCGTCGGGACGCGCAGCGTGCTGTTCCCGGGCGCCCGCGTCGGCAAGCGGGCCGAGGTGGCGCCCGGTTCGGCGGTGAGCGGGCAGATCCCGACCGGTCAGCGGTGGGCGGGGGCGCCCGCGGTCAAACTCGGCAAGGCCAAGCGCCACTGGCCGAAGGAGCGGCCGCGGCGGGGCAGGTGCTGGCGGGTGCTGTACGGCGTCACCGGGCTGGCGTTGAGCTGCCTGCCGCTGCTCGCGGGCGCGGCGGCACTGGTGGTCGCCCGGGTCTTCGTGGAGCCGGGCGGCTCGCTCGGCGGAGCCCTGCGCGGGGCCACGCTCGGACTGGTCCCGGCCACGCTCGCCTACGGGCTGGCGTACGCGCTGGTGATCCTGGCCGCCGTGCGCCTGCTCGGCCTGGGGCTGCGCGAGGGGACGTATCCGACGCACGGCCGGGTCGGCTGGCAGGCGTGGACCGTGACGCAGCTGATGGACCGCTCGCGCGAGACGCTGTTCCCGCTGTACGCGGGGCTGGTCACGCCGGTGTGGCTGCGGCTGCTCGGGATGCGGGTCGGACGCCGTGCCGAGGTGTCGACCGTGCTGGCGCTGCCGAGCCTGACCACGGTCGGCGACGGGGCGTTCCTGGCCGACGACACGCTGACAGCGCCGTACGAACTGGGCGGCGGCTGGATGCGGATCGGGCGCGCGGAGATCGGGCGGCGGGCCTTCCTCGGGAACTCCGGGATGACCGCGCCGGGCCGCAGCGTGCCGGACGGCGGTCTGGTGGGCGTGCTGTCGGCGGCTCCGAAGAAGGCGAAGAAGGGCACCTCGTATCTGGGGCTGCCGCCGGTGAAGCTGCCGCGCAGCGCGGCCGGCGGGGATCGCAGCCGTACGTACGAGCCGCCCGTGCGGCTGCTGTGGGCGCGAGGCCTGGTGGAGCTGTGCCGGATCGTGCCGGTGCTGTGCTCGGCGGCGCTGGCCGCGGCGACGGTGGCGGCGGTGTGTGCGCTGGGCGTGTGGGCGTGGGCACTGTCGGGCGCGGTGCTGCTCGGGGCGGGGACGGTCGCGGCGGTCGTCTCCGTCGTGGCGAAGTGGCTGCTGGTGGGGCGGCACCGGGCCGGGGAGCATCCGCTGTGGAGCGCGTTCGTGTGGCGCAACGAACTGGCGGACACGTTCGTCGAGGTGCTGGCGGTGCCGTGGCTGGCCGGGGCCGTGCCGGGGACGCCGGTGCTGACCGCGTGGTTGCGCGCACTCGGCGCGCGCGTCGGCCGGGGCGTGTGGGTGGAGAGCTACTGGCTGCCGGAGACGGACCTGGTGACCCTGGAGGACGGCGCCACGGTCAATCGCGGCTGTGTGCTGCAGACGCACCTCTTCCACGACCGGATCTTGCGGACGGATACTGTGGTCCTCCGTGAGGGCGCCACGCTGGGCCCTGGCGGGATCGTGCTGCCCGGCAGCACGGTCGGGGCCCGTACGACCCTGGGGCCCGCGTCGCTCGTCATGGCCGCGGAGTCCGTTCCGGACGACACCCGCTGGCTCGGCAATCCGATCGAGGCATGGCGTCCCTGAGCGCGGGCCGCGCGGGGCCGGCCGGCGAGGCACCGGCACCCAGGGGTGGCACAGCGCAGGGAGCGGACACAGCAGTGGCAGTTCAGCAGTCGGCCGGTCCGGACCCGTACTTCCCGGACAACGGTGATCCCCGGTACCGGGTGCACCGCTACGAGCTCGCGCTGGACTACCGTCCGGGCCCGAACCGGCTGTCCGGAACGGCGCGGATCAACGCCATCGCCGGCCCGGCGCCGCTCGGCGAATTCGTGCTCGACCTGGCCGACTTCAGGATCGGCAGGGTGCGGGTGGACGGCCGGCAGCCGCGCTTCACGCATCGCGGCGGACGACTGCGGATCCGCCCGGCCAAGCCCGTCCGGGCCGGCGCCGCGTTCACCGTGGAGGTCCAGTGGTCCGGCAACCCCGAGCCGGTGATCAGCCCGTGGGGCGGGCTCGGCTGGGAGGAGCTGGCGGACGGGGCGCTGGTGGCGAGCCAGCCGGTCGGGGCGCCGTCCTGGTACCCGTGCAACGACCGGCCCGCCGACAAGGCGTCCTATCTGATCTCGGTCACGACGCCGTCGGCGTACGCCGTGGTCTCGGGCGGACGCCTGCTGACCCGTACGGCGAAGGCCTCCACGACGACCTGGGTGTACGAGCAGTCCGCGCCCACGTCCAGCTATCTGGTCGGCCTGGTGATCGGCAGGTTGCAGACGGTGCTGCTGGGTGACCCGGGACCGGGCGGTGTGCCGCAGCACGGGCACATCCCGGCGCGGCTGCTGCCCGCCTTCTCCCGGGACTTCGCGCGGCAGCCGGCGATGATGGAGCTGTTCCAGGAGCTGTTCGGGCCGTACCCGTTCGACAGTTACGCGGTCGCGGTCACCGAGGAGGAGCTCGATGTGCCGGTCGAGGCACAGGGGCTGTCGCTGTTCGGCTCCAACCACGTGGACGGCGCCCGGGGTTCGGAGCGGTTGGTGGCGCACGAGCTGGCGCACCAGTGGTTCGGCAACTGCGTGACCATCGCCGACTGGCGGCACATCTGGCTGAACGAGGGCTTCGCCAAGTACGCGGAATGGCTGTGGTCCGAGCGCTCCGGCGGACGCACCTCCCAGCAACTGGCCGCCGCCGCCCACCGGTTGCTGGCCACGCTGCCTCAGGACCTGAGGCTGGCCGACCCGGGCCGCAAGGCGATGTTCGACGACCGCCTCTACGAGCGCGGCGGCCTGACCCTGCACGCGGTGCGCTGCGCGCTGGGTGACGAGGCGTTCTTCCGTATGCTGCGCGGCTGGGTGCGGCTGCGCCGGCACGGGTCGGTGACGACGGCGGCGTTCACCGAGCACGCGGCCCGGTACGCCGACGAGTCGCTGGAGGGGTTGTTCCAGGAGTGGGTGTACGGGGCGAGGCTGCCGCCGCTGCCGATGCCGCGGACCGCCGCTTAGGGGTGCGCGGTGCACGTTTTCCGGTCCGGGCGGAGGTTTTTCTAGACTTGAGGGGTGGCCCGGCCCAATGACGAGGTCGAGGCGCTCCTGCGGGAGTACGCGGACCTCATCGCGATCACGGGAGGCGACGCCTTCAAGGCGCGCGCCTACGAGAAGGCGGCGCGTGCCATCGGCGGGTATCCGGCCGACATCTCCAAGCTCGACGAGGACGGGCTGAGGGAGATCCCGAACGTGGGGAAGTCGATCGCCGACAAGGTGACCGAGTACCTGCGCACCGGGAAGATGGCTGTGGTCGAGGAGCGCCGGGCGGAGATCCCCGCCGGGGTGCGGGAGCTGATCACGATCCCCACCCTGGGCCCGAAGAAGGCCCTGCGGCTCTACGAGGACCTGCACATCTCGTCGGTGAACGAGCTGGCCGCGGCGGTCGAGGCGGACGCGCTGGCCGATTTGAAGGGCTTCGGCGAGAAGACGCAGGAGAACATCCGGCACGGCATCGAGCTGCTGCAGCAGGCGGGCGCCCGGGTGCCGCTGTCGCTGGCCCTGGACACCGCGGAGGAGATCGTCGCGGAGCTGTCCGAGGTGACCGGGTGCAGGCGCTGCGCGTACGCCGGCTCGCTGCGCCGGATGCGGGAGACCGTGGGGGATCTGGATCTCCTGGTCGCGGCTGAGCGGTCGGATCCGTTCATGGTCGCGCTGTGCGAGCTGCCGGCCACCGCGGAAGTGATCGCGCGAGGCTCGAAGAAGACCTCGGTCCGCACGGCCAAGGGGCTCCAGGTCGATCTGCGGGTGGTGCCGCCGCAGTCCTGGGGTGCCGCGCTGCAGTACTTCACGGGGTCGAAGGCGCACAACATCCGTACTCGCACCATCGCCGTGCACCAGGGGCTGAAGCTGTCCGAGTACGGCCTGTTCGACGTGCAGAGCAAGGAATCGCTGGCCTCGCGGACCGAGGAGGAGGTGTACGCCCGGCTCGGGCTGCCGTGGATCACACCGGCGCTGCGGGAGGACCGCGGGGAGATCGAGGCGGCCCTGAAGGGGGAGCTGCCCGACGTGGTGACGGAGAAGGACATCCGCGGTGACCTGCACACCCACACCGATCTGACCGATGGCCTGGCCTCGCTGGAGGAGATGGTGGCGGCGGCCGCCGAGCGCGGATACGCGTACTACGCGGTCACGGACCACGCGCCGAACCTGTACATGCAGCGCATGACCGACGAGAAGATCCTCGCCCAGCGGGAGCAGGTGCGAAAGCTGGACGGCGCGTACCACAGGATGCGGCTGCTGCACGGCACGGAGCTGAACATCGACCCGGACGGCGGGGTGGACTGGCCGGACGACTTCCTGGCCGGCTTCGACCTGTGCGTGGCCTCGCTGCACTCGCACTTCGACCTGGGCAGGAAGGCGATGACCCGGCGGCTGGTGCGGGCCTGCGAGCATCCGTGCGTGAACATCATCGGGCACCCGACGACCCGGCTGATCGGGAAGCGGCCCGGGGTCGACGCCGACTGGGACGAGGTGTTCGCGGCCTGCGCGCGCACCGGCACCGCGCTGGAGGTCAACGCCCAGCCGGACCGCCTGGACCTGCGCGACGAGGACATCCTGCGCGCGAGGGAGCACGGGGTGCGGTTCGCCGTGAACACCGACGCGCACTCCGTCCCCCACCTCGCGCAGCTGCGCTACGGCGTCGGCACCGCGCAGCGCGGCTGGCTCACCAAGGACGACGTGATCAACACCTGGCCGCCGACGAGGTTGCGCCGGTTCCTGCGCAAGGGCGGATGAGGAGCGTTACTCGCGGTCGAGCCACAGCGGCGACAGGTCCTCCTCGGTGTCGCCCGCTCCGACCGCCCTGATGTCACCGTCGGCGGCGCGCAGCAGCCTGCGGCCCATGGCGATCAGGGCGCGTCCGGCGGCGAGTTCGTCGCCTATCTCCGGCACATTCGGGTCGTACGGGTTCCGGCGGGCCTCCGCGTGGCTCTCCAGTACGTTGTCGCCGGTGTCCAGGACGATCCGGGCGGTGGTCTCCGGATCGTGCTCGGAGAGGTACAGGCTCAGCCGCCATTCCTTGACGGCCTGAGGACGGCTCATCGCGGGTCGGGTCATCGTCGTCCGCCTCCCTGGGCTGCACTGCCCTTCCACTGTGCACCCGGCCCGGGGCGGACGCCTCCGCTGGTGCGGGCAGAATGAGGCGCATGACCTCGCGTACCTGCCCCTGCGGACTCCCCCAGCCCTACGACGCCTGCTGCGGTCGGTTCCACACCGGGGCCGCGAGCGCGCCGACCGCCGAGTCGCTGATGCGCTCGCGGTACAGCGCGTTCGTCAAGGGGGACGCCGGGTATCTGCTGCGCACCTGGCATCCGCTGACCCGCCCGGAGCGGCTGGAGCTCGATCTGCGGACGCGGTGGACGGGGCTGGAGATCCTGGACACCACCGACGGGTCGGCCTTCCACGGCACGGGTACGGTGACCTTCCGTGCCTCCTACCGGGGCGGCTCGCTGCACGAGCGGAGCCGGTTCGAGCGGGTCGACGGGGCCTGGGCGTACCTGGACGGGGAATTCCTCGACTGAGGTGAACAGAACAACTAGGGCGCCAGGATGTCCAGTTCCTGGAGGGCACCCACGGTGATCTCCCTGGTCAGCTCTTCGGCGCGGGTCGCGTCGCCCGCGCGGACGGCCTCCGCCACCTGAACGTGCAGGGTGACCGCGGCCGGGTCCGGGTCCTCGAACATCACCTCGTGATGGGTGCGGCCGGCCAGGACCTCCGCGACGACGTCGCCGAGCCGGGCGAACATCTCGTTGCCCGAGGCGTTGAGGATGACCCGGTGGAAGGCGATGTCGTGGACCAGGTACTCCTCCAGCTTGTGGCCGCGTGAGTTGGCCACCATGCCGAGCGCGCACTCGGTGAGTTCGGCGCACTGCTCGGCCGTGGCGTGCTTGGCGGTGAGGCCGGCCGCGACCGGTTCGACCGCGCAGCGCAGCACGGTCAGCGAGCGCAGTTGGTGCGGGCGGTCGGCGCCCGCCAGACGCCAGCGGATGACCTGCGGGTCGTAGACGTTCCACTCGGACTTCGGGCGGACGGTGACACCCACGCGGCGGCGGGACTCCACCAGGTGCATGGATTCGAGCACCCGGACCGCCTCGCGCATCACGGAGCGCGACACCTCGAAGTGCTGTGCCAGTTCGTCGGTGCGCAGCACGCTGCCCGGCGGGTACTCGCCCGCGGTGATCGCGGGGCCGAGGGTGTCCAGTACACGGCCGTGCAGCCCCCGGCCCGGTGTGGTCATGCACTCAGCGTACGGCGTGGATCACCGACTGAAAAAGTCAGACTTATATGTCACAGACTCTTGAATTCGTCGTACCTAATGGGTTTCAGTGTGGCGACGCCGCCGTGGCGTCGGGTGTCGAGGAAGACAGCGAGGCAGTACATGCGAACCCCCCAGGTCGTCGTCGTGATGGGCGTCGCGGGGACGGGCAAGACCACGATCGGTCCCCTGCTCGCCGCGCGGCTGGGCGTCCCGTACGCCGAGGGCGACGACTTCCACCCGCAGGCCAACATCGACAAGATGTCGGCCGGGATCCCGCTCGACGACAGCGACCGGTGGCCCTGGCTGGACGCCATCGGCCAGTGGGCGCACGGGCGGGCGGGACTGGGCGGGGTGGTCAGCAGTTCGGCGTTGAAGCGGTCGTACCGCGACCGGCTCAGGGCCGTCGCCCCCGGAGTGGTGTTCGTGCACCTCACCGGCGACCGGAAGCTGATCGAGGAGCGCATGACGCAGCGGCAGGGACACTTCATGCCCACCGCGCTGCTGGATTCCCAGTTCGCCACGCTGGAGCCCCTGGGCCCGGACGAGGCGGGAGTCGCCGTGGACGTCGACGGCAGCCCCCAGGAGATCACCGAGCGTGCCGTGAAGGCGCTCGAGGCGCTTCCCGACACCACCGCGTAACACTCACCCCCGTCCCCCCGTCCCCCCGTAACCGCAAGGAACCCCCGTGACCAGACTCAGCGTCGAGATGCTGGCAGCGGACGCGCCTCCGCCGATCACCTCCGCCGGACACGCCCAGCTGGGCATCGCCGTCCTGGTGGGCATCGCCGTGATCGTCCTGCTCATCACCAAGTTCAAGCTCCATGCCTTCCTGGCGCTGACCTTCGGGTCGCTGGCGCTCGGGGCGGTCGCCGGAGCGCCGCTCGACAAGGCCATCACCAGCTTCACCACCGGACTCGGCTCCACGGTGGCGGGCGTGGGCGTCCTGATCGCGCTCGGGGCGATCCTGGGCAAGCTCCTCGCCGACTCCGGCGGCGCCGACCAGATCGTGGACACGATCCTCGCCAGAGCCGGCGGGCGGGCGATGCCGTGGGCGATGGTGCTGATCGCCTCCGTGATCGGCCTGCCGCTGTTCTTCGAGGTCGGGATCGTGCTGCTGATCCCGGTCGTGCTCATGGTCGCCAAGCGCGGCAACTACTCCCTGATGCGCATCGGCATCCCGGCGCTCGCCGGTCTGTCCGTGATGCACGGTCTGATCCCACCGCACCCCGGCCCGCTGGTCGCGATCGACGCGCTGAAGGCCAACCTGGGTGTGACGCTGGCGCTCGGCATCCTGGTCGCCATACCGTCGGTGATCATCGCCGGTCCGCTCTTCTCGAAGGTCGCGGCCCGCTGGGTGGACGTCCAGGCCCCCGACCGGATGCTGCCGCAGCGCCCCTCGGAGGAGCTCCAGGGCCGTCCCGGCTTCGGCGCGACCCTGTCGACGGTGCTGCTGCCCGTGGTGCTGATGCTGCTCAAGGCACTGGTGGACATCGTCGTCGACGACCCGGCGAACCACACCCAGCGTGTCTTCGACGTCATCGGCTCCCCGCTGATCGCCCTGCTCGCCGCCGTGATCGTCGGCTTCTTCACGCTGGGCCGGCCCGCAGGGTTCGGCAAGGAACGGCTGCAGCAGACCGTCGAGAAGGGCCTGATGCCGATCGCCGGCATCCTGCTGATCGTCGGCGCGGGCGGCGGCTTCAAGCAGACGCTGATCGACTCCGGCGTGGGCCAGATGATCCTGGACGTCTCCAAGCACTGGTCCATCCCGGCTGTGCTGCTGGCCTGGCTGATCGCGGTGGTGATCCGGCTGGCGACCGGCTCGGCGACAGTGGCGACCGTGTCCGCGGCCGGCCTGATCGCGCCGCTCGCGGCCGGCACGTCGACCACCCACACCGCCCTCCTCGTCCTGGCGATCGGCGCCGGCTCGCTCTTCTTCAGCTTCGTCAACGACGCCGGCTTCTGGCTCGTGAAGGAGTACTTCGGGCTGAGCGTCGGGCAGACCGTGAAGACCTGGTCGATCATGGAGACCATCCTCTCGGTGGTCGCCGGCGGTCTGGTCCTGGTCCTGTCACTGATCCTTTAGGGGTACGGGGATGAGTCACCCGCTCTTCGACATCGGCGGCCGTACGGCCCTGGTCACCGGGTCGAGCCGGGGCATCGGCCTCGCGCTGGCCCGGGGCCTGGCCGAGGCCGGCTGCACGGTGGTCCTCAACGGGCGCGACCCCGGCCGGCTGGCCGAGGCCGCCGCCGGCTTGCCCGGGGACCGGATCCGCACGGCCGTGTTCGACGTGACCGACGGGCCGTCCGTGGCCGCCGGGATCGCGGACGTCGAGGAGCGGGTGGGCCCGCTCGACATCCTCGTCAACAACGCGGGCATGCAACTGCGCGCGCCCCTGCTGGAGTTCACCGACGCCGACTGGCACCGGATCCTCGACACCAACCTCACCGGCGCGTTCCTCGTCGGCCGTGAGACCGCCCGGCGGATGACGGAACGCGGCCACGGCAAGATCGTCAACATCTGCTCGCTGCAGAGCGAGGTGGTCCGGCCCGGTATCGCGCCGTACGCGGCGACCAAGGGCGCGCTGAAGATGCTGACCAAGGGCATGTGCGCGGACTGGGGGCCGTACGGCGTGCAGGTCAACGGCCTCGGGCCCGGTTACATCGAGACCGAGCTGACCCGGCCGCTCGTGGAGGACGAGGAGTTCGGTGCCTGGGTCCGCCGGCGCACCCCGGCCGGACGCTGGGGCCGCACCGAGGACCTGGTGGGCGGCCTGCTCTTCCTCGCCTCGCCGGCATCGGACTTCGTGAGCGGCCAGGTCCTGTACGTCGACGGCGGCATGACGAGCGTCCTGTGAAGGGGGCGGCGCACGTGCTGGGTTGTGTGATCCACGGCGCGGGCGACCTGCGCGTGGCCGAGCTGCCGGTGCCCGCACCCGGGCCCGACGAGGCCCTGGTCGCCGTCCGCTACGGCGGTGTCTGCGGCTCCGATCTGCACTACTGGCGGCACGGCGGGGTCGGGGACTTCCGGCTCCGGGAGCCGATGCTGCTCGGGCACGAGGTGGTGGGCACGGTGGTGTCCTACGGTGCCGGGGCCACCGGTCCCGCGCCGGGTACGCCGGTCGCCGTGCACCCCGCCACCCCGTGCGGGCGCTGCCCGGAGTGCACCGGCGGGCGGGCGAACGTGTGCCGGGACACCCGGTATCTGGGCAGCGCGGCCCGCTTTCCGCATGTCCAGGGCGGATTCGCCGAGCGGATCGCCGTACCGGCCGGGCAGGTGCGGGCGCTGCCGGACGGACTCGGGCTGCGCCGGGCCGCGCTCGCCGAGCCGCTGTCGGTGGCGCTGCACGCGGTGCGGCGGGCCGGCGACGTGTCCGGCCGTCATGTGCTGGTCACCGGCGCAGGGCCGATCGGGTGCCTGGTGGTCGCGGCGGCGAAGGCGGCCGGCGCGGCACGGGTGACCGTGACCGACCCGGTGCCAGAGGCGCTGCAGTACGCCGCCGTCGCCGGGGCCGACACGTTGGTACGGGCCGACGATCCGGGTGCCACCGGGTGGCCCGAGGAGGTGGACGTCGCCGTCGAGGCGTCGGGGGCCGCGGCCGGGCTGGACACGTGTCTGCGGCTGGTGCGGCGCGCAGGTGTGGTCGTGCAGCTCGGGATGCTGCCGCCGGGGCAGTCGCCGTTCGCCGGAAATCTGCTGGTGAGCCGCGAGATCGACCTGCGCGGTGCGTTCCGGTTCGGCACCGGGTTCGACGACGCGCTGGAACTGCTGGCCGCGCGCGGGGAGTTCGACGGGCTGGTCAGCGCGGTGTTCCCGGTCCGTGCGGCCGGGGAGGCATTCGCGACGGCCGCGGACCGGAGCCGGTCCTGCAAGGTGCTGCTGGAGTTCGGTGACTAAGGCCGCCACAAAGGGTGTTCCCGCTTCGCCCAGTCCGCGCTCACCCGTCCCGTGCGCAGGCCCCGTCTCGCTTCCGGGTCGCCCAGGGCCATGCCGACATGGCCGGCCAGGACCACGCCGATGGTCAGGGCGAGCCAGTCGTGGACGAAGGTCGCCGAGGTGCGCCACATCAGCGGGGCGAGGTGGGTGAACCACATCAGCAGGCCGGTGCCGAGCATGACCAGGGTGGCGCCGGCGATCCACGCGGCGTAGATCTTCTGGCCGGCGTTGAACTTGCCCGCCGGACGCGAGGAGCGGCGCTTGTCGCGGGCCAGCACGGCACGCAGCCAGACCTTGTCGTGCGGGCCGAAACGGTTGAGGAAGCGCAGGTCGGTGCGGAAGGCGCGGGAGGCGAGGCCCAGCAGCACCGGGACGGGCAGGGCGAGTCCGGCGCACTCGTGGATGCGGACGACCAGTTCCCGGCGGCCCACCATGACCGCCAGTTGGGGGATGTAGAGGACGGCCGCGGTGACCACGCAGACGCCCATCAGCACGGCCGTGATGCGGTGGACCCAGCGTTCGGCCCGGCTGAAGCGGCGGATGCGGGCGCCGGGCGGTGCCGGGGTGTCAGCTCGTAGGCTCATCGGTGCGTCCGTTCGACCGGCCGACCCAGGCGTCGACGTCGTAGCCGAGGTTCTCCCAGTAGCCGGGCTGGACGTGGTCGGTGACCGTGATCCCGGAGAGCCACTTGGCCGACTTGTAGAAGTACATGGGGGCGACGTAGAGGCGGACCGGGCCGCCGTGGTCGTGGGAGATGTCCTTGTCCTGCATGCGCAGGGCGACCAGGACGTCCGGGCGGCGGCCCTGGTCGAGGGTGAGGCTCTCGGTGTAGGTGCCGTCGAAGCACGTGAAGTGGATCGCCTTCGCAGTGGGACGGACCCCGGCCGCGTCCAGCAGGTCGGAGAGGCGTACGCCTTCGAAGGGGGTCCCGGGGACCCTCCAGCCGGTGACGCACTGGACGTCCTTGACCAGCCGGGTCTGCGGCAGGGCGCGCAGATCGGCCAGGGTGTAGGTGTGCGGCCGGTCGACCAGACCGCCGACCTTCAGGTGGTAGTCGGCTGCGTCCAGGCGCGGCACCGAGGCGGCGACGGAGTAGTAGCGGAAGCCACCGCCGTTGGGCAGCAGGCCGGTCAGGCCCGTCGGGTCCTTGCCCGCGACGGAGCCGAGGAAGCCCTCCAGGCCGCGTTGCAGCGTGGGCGCGGCGACGACGCCGAGCGCGCCCAGGCCGAGTGTGCCGAGAAAGACGCGACGGCCGACGGGCCTGCCGTCCTGTTCCTCGGATCGTTCGGGGTTCACGTTCTCATTCGAGCACTCGGGGCTGTGGGGAGCCAGGGACCGGGGTCGGTGGTCAGACTTCTGTAATCACTTCTTACGTACGGGGCGCGGCGGCGTGCCGTTCAGTGTCCGAGCGCGCGGGCGCGGGCCGTGTGGAAGGCCGTCCGAGGGTCGCGGTGGGCATAGGACCAGGGCGCCCGGGTGGCGTGCCGGCCGATGCGCTGGAAGAGGGCGGCGGCCTCGGCGTGGCGGCCGGCGCAGGACAGGGCGAAGGCCAGGTGGTTGAGGTCGATGTGGCGGCGGGGGTGTTCGTCGTGCTCCCACTCCAGCCACCAGTCGAAGCAGGTGCGCAGGATGCGGCGGGCCCGGGGGCCGGACCAGTGGCCGGAGGCGGCGGGGTCGGCAGGGGCCGGACCGGTGGCGGCGAGGACCCGGTAGCGCTCGGCGTAGGCGACGAGGGGCAGGACGGCGAGCGGGGAGTCGGCCGGGGCCTGGGCGGCGGCCAGCTCGGCGCGGTCGTACACCTCGTGGGCCTCGGGTGCCCTGCCGCCGGAGGGGCGTTCGGACAGGCGGGCGAGGAGCAGATGGTGGGCGTGGTGGTGCTCGGGGTGGCGGCGGCGCAGCTCGGCGAAGGCGGCGAGCACCTCGCGCTCCGGCCCCAGGGTCCGGGCCAACCGGAGTAAGCCCAGCCAGGGGGTGGGGTCGGCGGGGGCGAGCGCGGCGGCGTCGGCGCAGGCCTCTCGGGCCCGGTCGGGGTCCTCCTTCCCGCACAGGGCGCGCCGGACCAGGGCGAGGGCGTAGAGGGCGGCGGCGTCGGCGGAGCCGGGCTCGGCGTGCAGCCAGTCGCGGGCCCAGGCCACGGCGTACGGTTCCCGGGCGAGCACGGTCAGGCGGTGGCCGCGGCGGTCCCAGTCGTCGCCGGTGTGCCGCAGCAGGGAGCGGGCGGCCTGGCGCCGGCCCTGGGTCAACGCGGCGCGGGCGGTGCGCAGCTCGGCGTCGTCGAGGGCGTGGTCGAAGGCGCCGGAACCGTCCGGGGCGGTGTCGCCGAAGTGGTCCGTGAGGGCCCGGCGGGTGCCGAGCAGGGAGGGGAGTGGGGGCACCGCGGAACTTCCTGTTTCTCGGGCTGCCATCGACCGATCACGCACAGCAAACCCGCAGCCAAGGTGTGCGTCAAGCCGAACAGGCTGATGGCAACTTCAACCAGCGCTGTCCACAAGGAACTTGGGTGACTCCCCGCAGGTGGGCACCGGTGCGGGTCAGGTGTTCCGGCGCACGTTGTGGCGTACGCCATGGCGCCGGGCCGCCCGGCCCCACACGATGGCGAGTCAACTGCTCTGTTCCGCGCACTTCCGGGCCAAGGCCGTACCGGGGGCGCTACAGTCGGCCACTACGCACCCGTGGTCCGGCCGGATGATCGAGGTACGCAGCGTGTCCGTTCTGGTTCTCCTTCTCGCCGTGAGTGCCGCCTGCTGTCTGGGCCTGGGGTTCGTCCTCCAGCAGAACGCCGCGCAGAAGGCGCCGTTGAGCGACTTCCTGACGTTCCGGCTGCTGCTCGACCTGATGCGGGTGCCGCGCTGGCTGGGCGGCCTGGGACTGATGATCGCCGGAATGGTGCTCGGCGCGGTCGCCCTCGGCAAGGGCGAGATCTCCCTGGTCGAACCGCTGCTCGCGACGAACCTGCTGTTCGCGCTGGCCCTGTCCCGGCACCAGACCAAGCAGCCCCTGGGCCGCCAGGGCTGGGCGGGGCTGCTGCTGCTCGCGGGCGGGGTGAGCGCGTTCATCCTGGCCGGCGAGCCGCGGGCCGGCCACGCCATCGCCGATCCGCTGCGGCACTGGCTGATCATCGGCGCGATGGTCGGCGCCGCCCTGGTGCTCACGACGTACGGCAAGCGGTCAAGGCTGAGCTGGGGCCCGGTGTTGCTGGCCACGGCCGCCGGGCTGCTGTACGGCGTGCAGGACGCGCTGACCCGGGTGAGCGGCACCCGCTTCTCCGAGGGCGGCCTCACCGTGCTGTTCGCCGGCTGGCAGCCGTACGGCGTCCTGGTGTGCGGGGCTACCGGGCTGCTTCTGGTGCAGAGCGCCTTCGAGACGGCACCGCTGCGCATGTCGCTGCCCGCGCTCACCGCGGCCGAGCCGCTCGCCGGGATCCTGTGCGGCGTCGGCTTCCTCGGTGACCGGCTGCGCACCGACACCGGGGCACTGGCCTGGGAGGCGGCCGGTCTCGCGGGCGTGGTCGCGGGCATCGTGCTGCTCGGGCTGCACCCGGCGATGCCGTGCGGGGCGGCGGAGGCGGAGCCCCCGGCCCGGGACCTGCAGCGGCGCTGAGCCCTCTGCTTGGATGGCCCGTATGAACCCCGCTGACGAGATCCTCGACATCGTCGACGAGAACGACCAGGTCGTCGCCCAGGCCCCGCGTGGCGAGGCATACGCCCGCGGGCTGCGCCACCGCTGTGTGTTCGTCCAGGCCCGGGACGCGGACGGCCGGCTGTTCGTACACCGGCGCACCGCCACCAAGCTGGTCTTCCCGGCGCTGTACGACATGTTCGTCGGCGGTGTCGTCGGGGCGGGCGAGTCCTACGACGAGGCCGCGCTGCGGGAGGCCGAGGAGGAGCTGGGGGTGAGCGGCCTGCCCCGGCCGACGCACCTCTTCACGTTCCTGTACGACGACGGCGCCGGGCACAGCTGGTGGTCGGCGGTGTACGAGGTGCGCTGCGAGCTGCCCGTGCACCCGCAGGCCGAGGAGGTCCAGTGGCACGGCTTCCTGCCCGAGGAGGAGGTCGAGCGGCGGCTCGGGGAATGGGAGTGGGTGCCGGACGGGCTCGCGGCGTACGAGAGGCTGAAGGCCTTCCGGGCGGCCCGGTGACCGCCCGGTGGGGCGGTCCGTGAGCGACGAACCGCTGGGTGCGCTGCGAGCGGGCGGTCCCGCGCGTGGCGACGGTCGTGGTCGGACCGTCGGGATGGGCGGGACGGAGCCCCCGGGGGCCGCAGCCGCACCTTGCCCGCCCGGCGCCGTACGGCCCGCCCGGCGCCGTACGGCCCTCTCGGCCGCCGTGCTCGCCGTCGAGGCCACCCTGCCCGGCGGCCCCACGGCCACCGGGGCGACCCTCTGCGGCCTGTGCTGCGCGCTGTTTTTGCGCTCCCGCGAGGGTGCCGCACCGCCGGATCCGGGCGCCTCGCGACCGGATCCGGCCCCGCGGCGCTCGCTCCCGGCACCCGACGGTGACGCCGTCCGCGGCGGCGCTCACGGTCCGGAAGGGCAGGGAGGTGCCGGGGTCAGAAGGTGCCTTCCTGGCTCATGCGGTACGGGGTGCTGCCCTCTTCCCTGGTCCAGACGTCGCCCTCGTCCCGCTCGGTGTCCACCGTGACGACGATCTTGCCGCGGGTGCGGCCCTCCTGGTTCCTGCGGTGCGCGTCCGCCGTCCGCTCCAGCGGGAAGGTCTCCTGGACGTGCACCGAGACCACGCCCCGGTCGGCCAGGTCGGCGAGCGCGGCCAGGTCCTGGGCGTCGGGGCGGACGAAGCAGTAGCGGCCGCCGAGGGCCGCCACCCGCGGGTCGGCGATCGACGCCAGCCGGCCCTCCGGCGCGAGCAGGGCGGCCAAGGCCGTCAGCGTGTCGCCGCCGACGGTGTCGAGGACCGCGTCCACGCCGTCCGGGGTGAGCGAGCGCACCCGTTCGGCCAGGCCCTCGCCGTAGGTGACCGGCTCGCCGCCGAGGCCGCGCACATAGGCGTGGTTGCGTTCGCTCGCCGTGCCGATGACCCGGGCGCCGAGGTGGGTGGCGATCTGCACGGCGAGGGAGCCGACCCCGCCGGCCGCCGCGTGCACCAGCACGGCGTCACCGTCTCGCACCTGGAGGGCCTTGACGAGCACCTGGTAGGCGGTGAGCCCGGCGAGTGGAAGGCCCGCGGCCTCCTCGAAGGACAGGGTGCGCGGCTTGCGGGCCAGAGTGCGCACCGGCGCGGCGACGTACTCGGCGAAGGTCCCGCGGGAGAGGAAGTCCTCGCGGCAGTAGCCGATGACGTCGTCACCGGCGGCGAACTCGGTCACCGCAGCGCCGGGCCGGACGACCACCCCGCTGACGTCCCAGCCGGGGATCACCGGGAAGACGGCGTCGAGGAAGGCGTCCAGACGGCCCTCGCGGCACTTCCAGTCGACCGGGTTGACGGCCGCCGCCCGGACCTTGACCAGCACCTGGTCGGGGCCGACCTTCGGGTCGCGCACCTCGCCGTACTCAAGCACCTCGGGCCCGCCGTAACGGCGGTAGCTGATGCCCTTCATGTCCTCGACCCTCCGGGGTACTCGAACGCCACGCAAGCGGTATGAGTGATATGTATCGTATGACCGATTCGCACCTAGCCTGTCCGTCGCCGACCCCGTACCCCCGAAGGTGAGCACCATGACCACCCCTCACCAGGAACACACCGAGCACGGCACGCACCGCCACGGCCCGGGCTGCGGACACGACGCCGTGCCGCACGGCGACCATCTGGACTACGCGCACGACGGGCATCTGCACCGCGAGCACGCGGGTCACTGGGACGAGTGCGAACCGTCCGGGCACGCCGTCCACCAGGATCACGAGCACGTGCACCGCGACGAGTGCGGGCACGTCCGGGTGCGTCACGGCGACCACGTCGACTATCTGCACGACGGCCACCGGCACGCCGCGCACGAGGGCCACTGGGACGACCACTGAGCCCTGAGGGCAGATGGGCAGAGGACCGACGGCTTTCCGGCAGCACGCCGGGAGGCCGTCGGCCTATGGTGGCTCCCGTCACGTTCGGCCTCATGACCGGTATACCCACTGGACGGCATACCGACCGGTCGGCATCATGAGTCGCGTCGTGTTCACCCGTTCGTAGGAGTGATGTATGAGCGCCGACCACCCGCCCGGACTCGACCTGGACCGGCTGCGCGCCCTGCTCGGCCGCGAGCGCCCCGGTCTGGTGACCGGCCCCCTGACCGGCCGGCTGATCGAGGGCGGACGGTCGAACCTCACCTACGCCGTCTCCGACGGGGCCTCCCGGTGGGTCGTGCGACGGCCCCCGCTCGGTCATGTCCTGGCCACCGCGCACGACATGCGGCGCGAGCACCGCGTGATCAACGCCCTGCACCCGACGAACGTGCCGGTCCCGCACCCGGTGCTGCTGTGCGAGGACGAGGAGGTGCTCGGGGCGCCGTTCTACGTCATGGAGTTCGTCGAGGGCACCCCGTACCGCACGGCCCCGCAGCTCGCCCCGCTGGGCGCCGAGCGCACCCGGAATGCGGTGCTGTCCCTGGTGGACACGCTGGTCGAACTGCACGCGGTGGACCCCACCGCGGTGGGCCTCGAGGACTTCGGCCGCCCGGAGGGCTTCCTGGACCGGCAGCTGCGCCGCTGGGGCAAGCAGCTGGACGCCTCGCGCAACCGCGAGCTGGCCGGTATCGACGAACTGCACGCGGTCCTGGGGCGGGAGCTGCCGCGCTCGCCCGCCCCCGCCGTCGTGCACGGCGACTACCGGCTCGACAACGTCCTCATCGGGGGCGACGACCGGATCAGGGCGATCCTTGACTGGGAGATGTCGACCCTCGGCGACCCGCTCACCGACCTGGGCCTGCTGGTGATGTACAGCCGGCCGCTGGGCATGCCCGACTCCCCGGTCTCCACCACCGCCGAGGCGCCCGGACACCCCTCTCCCGAGGAACTGGTCCAGCGGTACGCCGAGCGCTCGGGCCGGGACGTCTCGGCCGTCTCCTGGTACGAGGCGTTCGCCTGGTTCAAGCTCGCCGTGATCCTGGAGGGCATCCACTACCGGTACACGCTCGGCCAGACGGTCGGACGCGGCTTCGACCGGATCGGGGACCTCGTGCCCGTCTTCATCGACCACGGACTGACCACTCTTCAGGAAGGCTGAACAGTCATGGACTTCGCGTTCGACGCGCGCACCGAGGAGCTGCGCGCCAAGCTGCTCGCCTTCATGGACGAGTACGTCCACCCGGCCGAGCCGGTGGCGGAGGAGCAGCGGGCCGCGCTGGCCTCCCCCTGGGACACCCCGGCCGTGGTGGAGGAGCTGAAGGCCGAGGCCCGCCGGCAGGGCCTGTGGAACCTCTTCCTGCCCGACGCCGAGTACGGCGCGGGCCTCACCAACCTCCAGTACGCGCCGCTCGCCGAGATCACCGGCCGCTCCCCGCATCTGGCGCCGACCGCGACCAACTGCGCGGCCCCCGACACCGGAAACATGGAGGTGCTGGCGCAGTTCGGCGACGAGCGGCAGAAGAAGCAGTGGCTGGAGCCGCTGCTGTCGGGGGAGATCCGCTCGGCGTTCGCGATGACCGAGCCGGAGGTGGCCTCCTCGGACGCCACCAACATCACCACGCACATCGAGCGGGACGGCGACGAGTACGTCATCACGGGCCGCAAGTGGTACATCTCCGGGGCGATGAACCCGGACTGCAAGATCTTCATCGTGATGGGCAAGACCGACCCGGACGGCACCGACATCCGCCGCCAGCAGTCCATGGTCCTGGTCCCCCGCGACACGCCGGGTGTGACCGTCAAGCGCGCCATGCAGGTCTTCGGTTACGCGGACCACTCGCACGGCGGCCACGCCGAGGTGGTCTTCGACCACGCGCGCGTGCCCGTCGCCAACCTGATCGGCGAGGAGGGCGGCGGCTTCGCCATCGCCCAGGCCCGGCTCGGCCCCGGCCGGATCCATCACTGCATGCGGCTGATCGGCATGGCCGAGCGGGCGATCGAGCTGATGTGCCGCAGGGCGGTGTCCCGTACGGCGTTCGGCAAGGCGCTGGCCCAGCAGGGCGTGGTCCAGAACTGGATCGCCGACGCCCGGGTGACGGTGGAGCAGTTGCGGCTGCTGGTGCTGAAGACGGCCTGGCTGATGGACACCGTCGGCAACAAGGGCGCCCACACGGAGATCCAGGCCATCAAGATCGCCACCCCGCGTGCGGTGGTCGGCATCCTGGACCGGGCCATCCAGCTGCACGGCGCGGGCGGGGTGAGCCAGGACTTCCCGCTGGCCGAGCTGTACGCGAGCGCCCGCACCCTGATGCTGGCCGACGGCCCGGACGAGGTGCACCAGCGGTCGCTGGCCCGGCGGGAGTTGAAGAAGTACCTCTAGGGCGTGTTTCGAAAGTCCCGTCTGGTCCGCGACGCCTGGCACGGCACCTCGCCGCGTTGTCGGGATCGTCCCCGTACGCCCGGTACGAGGACGACCCTCCGCCCTGCGATGCACCGCACCAGACGCCGCGGACCCCGCCCTCCGGGCGGACGACGCCACTTTCGAAACACACCCTAGTGCCCCGGCAGGCGACGTTCGCCCCGTCGCGCAAACGTCGCCTGCCGGGCGCCAGTAACCGCCCGAGTAGTGGTGGTCCTCGCGGGCCAGGGCCCGGAGGAACGTCAGCAACCGGTGGACCCAGATCGGGCTGCTGGTGGACCTGGTGCGGGCCGGGATCGGGGTGGCGTTCGTGCCCCGGGCCATCGGGGAGCGGGCCGGGCTGCCGTGCGTGCGGACACGGCAGCCGGAGCCCGGCCGTACGGTCGTCCTGGCGGGCCGCGGCGAGCGGCCCCGCAACCCGGCGGCCGCGGCCCTCGTCCGTCACCTCACGGACGGCCGCGTCAGGGGCGCAGTGCCCGCAGCAGCAGGTCGGCGAGGTGATCGGCGACCTGCTGCGGGGTGAGGGGGCCGTCCGGGCGGTACCAGGTGGACAGGTGGTGGACGGAGCCGAAGTGGTAGTCCACCACCAGGTCGGCCGGAGTCGCCGTGGAGAAGACGCCCGTCTTCTGGCCCTCCTCGATCAGCGCCCGGAATCGTTCGTGGTACCGCCGGCGCTCGGCACGGACCTGCTTGTTCTTCTCCGGGCTGAGGTGGTGCATCGACCGGAAGAAGATCATCGCGTCGTCGAGGTTGTCGATCGTCGTGACGACCACGTCCGCCGCGGCGGCTCTGAGCCGTTCCTCCACCGGTGCCTCCATGCCGGCGAAGTGGTCCAGCCGTTCCTGCTGGATGCGCAGCACGCGCGCGTACACCTCGTGCAGGAGCTCGTCCTTGGAGCCGAAGTAGTGGTAGAGCGCCCCCTTGGTGACGCCGGCCGCCTCCACGATCTCCTGCACGGAGGTGCGGTCGTATCCCTGCTCGGCGAAGAGCCGGGTGGCGGCGGCCAGCAGCCGCTGCGGAACGGGCGTCCCGTCTCCGTCCGTCGTCCTGGGCACTGCCGCCACCTGCCTTTCTCGTCGCCTACTGACCGGCGTCGCTGTCGTCGTGCCCGCGGGAACGCAGTTCCCGACGGAGGATCTTCCCACTCGCCGTCTTGGGCAAGTCGGGGAGGATCTCCACCTGACGCGGGTATTTGTAGGCGGCCAGTCTCTCCTTGCAGTACAGCGCGAGTTCGTCCGGGGCCGCCTCCGCACCCGGACGCAGGCTGATGTACGCCTTCACCGTCTCGCCGCGGTAGCCGTCCGGGACACCGACGACGGCCGCCTCACGCACCGCCGGGTGGGTGTACAGCACGTCCTCGACCTCGCGGGGCCACACCTTGAAGCCGGACGCGTTGATCATGTCCTTCTTGCGGTCGACGACGTAGAGCCAGCCCTGCTCGTCCATGAAGCCGATGTCGCCGGTGCGCAGCTCGCCCTCCGGGAAGGACTCGGCCGTGGCCTCCGGGCGCCGCCAGTAGCCGGGGACCACCTGCGGCCCGCGTACGACGATCTCGCCCTGCTCCCCGAAGGGCACCTCCTCGCCCTGCTCGTCCACGATCCTGACGACCGTGTCGGCGCCGGGCAGGCCCACCGACAGGGCCCCGGAGACGGGGTCCACGGGCGCCTCGAGGCCGGGCGGGACCGAGGCGCAGGGCGCGGTGCACTCGGTGAGGCCGTAGCCGACCCGGATGTACGGCCCGAAGCGCTCGCGGAACTGTTCCACCAGGGCCGGGGGCACGGGTGCGCCGCCGGAGGAGATGTTCACGAAGGAGGCGAAGTGCTCCCGGGTGGCGTCCGGGCGGGCGGCCAGCGCCATGAACGCGGTGGACGGTCCGACCGTGTAGTGCGGGTGGTGCTCGGCGAAGGCCTCCAGGACCACTCCCGGCTCGAAGCGGTGGGTGAGCACCAGACTGCCGGCGCTGTTCAGGCAGGCACCGAACTGGCACACCATGCCGGTGATGTGGAACAGCGGCGCGAGCGCGTGATAGACGGGCGCCTCGGGCAGGGCGAGCCCGGTCCGCTGCCGCTCGGCGTTGTGCATGATGTTGCCGTGCGTGTTGGTGGCACCCTTGGGCTTGCCGCTCGTACCGGAGGTGTAGCTGATCAGCGCGATGTCGTCGGGGCGCGGGTCGCGGTCCGAGGGCGCCGTGCCGCCCTGTCGGGCGACGGCCACGAGGTCGTCGGCGTCCGGGGCCTGGGGCAGGCGCTCGAAGCCGAGCACGCGCGCGTCGTCACGGGTCTGGAAGTCACGCTCGGTCGCGGTGAGCACGATCCGCACCGGCGAGTCGGCGGCCGTCTTCCTGAGGTACGCCTCCCAGGCCCGGTCGGAGCAGATCAGCGCGGCCGCTTCGGCGTCGTGCAGAATGTGCCCCATCTCGCCCGACTTGTACATGGGGTTGACCGGGACGACGGTCGCGCCCGCCTTCCAGGCGCCGAGGACGGCGAGCACGAAGTGCGGGGAGTTCTGCAGCAGCACGGCCACCCGGTCGCCGCGCTCCAGCCCGCGCTCGGCGAGGTGGGCGGCGACGGAGTCGCTCAGCTCGTCCACCTCGCGGTAGCTCAGCCGCGCGTCGAAGTAGGCGAGGAAGGTGCGCTCGGGGGTCTCGGCGACGACACTGCGCAGGGCGTGCACCAGCGAGTCGGCGGGGTCGATCGGGGCGCGCTGGGTGTCGTCCAGGAGGGCGAGCCAGGGACGCGCCGCGTACCGGGAGGCGGTCACCGGGACTCCTCCCACGTGCGCTGGATGTGGTTCATGCCGGCCAGCCAGCGGTCGGGGGTGGTGGCTCGCGCCGCGTAGTACTCGGCGACCTCGGGGTGCGGCAGGATCAGGAAGCGGTCCTCCTCGATGCCCCGGAACAGGGCGTCGGCGACGGCGTCCGGTGCGATCGCGGTCGGCTGGAGCACCAGGTCCCCGGCGCTGCCGGTGGCGGCCAGCATGTCGGTGCGCACGCCCTGCGGGCAGATCGCGTGCACCTTCAGGCCCCGGTGGCGGTACGTCAGCGACAGCCACTCGGCGAAGGCGTAGGCGCCGTGCTTGGTGACGCTGTAGGAGGGCGCCCCGATCATGGTGAGCAGTCCGGCGGCCGACACCGTGGACACGAACCGCCCGGCGCCCCGCTCCACCCAGTCCGGCAGCAGCTCGTGGGCGGCACGGACGTGCGCCATGACGTTGACGTCCCAGGAGGCCGCCCAGGACGTCTCGTCGAGCGGGCCGTCCGTGCCGCCGTCCTCGAAGGCGACGCCGGCGTTGGCGCAGTAGACGTCGACGGTGCCGCCGAGCGCGTCACGGGCGTCGCCGACGATCGCGGAGGCGTCACCGGGCACGGCGATCCCACCGATCTCCTCGGCGACCGCCTTGGCCTTGTCGCCGTCCAGGTCGTTCACGACCACGCGGGCGCCCTCGGCGGCGAAGCGCCGGGCCAGCGCGGCCCCGATCCCTCCGCCGGCCCCCGTGACGACCACTCCCGCATCCTGCACGGCTTCCACCATCGGTCTCCTTCGACACGACTCAGCGCGGCGCGCATCGGCTCTGACCGAGCCAGACTAACCGGTCGGTATGTGTGAAGGAAGGCCCACTGCATCAACCTCTGGTCATGCATCTGTCCAGACGGAACCTCCTCGCATCGGCAACCGTGGCGGCCCTTCCCGCCGCGCCCGGCCACCGTGACGATCCGCACACGGGGTTCGAGAGACTCGCGGCCGACGGCTACTCCCTGTTGACGGGCGCACGGGTCGGCATCGTCACCAACCCCACCGGCGTCACCCGCGACGTCCGGCACGTCGTCGACGTCATGCACGCCGATCCCCGCGTGCGGCTGACCGCCGTCTTCGGCCCGGAGCACGGCTTCCGCGGCACCGCGCAGGCCGGCGGTTCCGAAGGCCGCTACGACGACCCGACGACCGGCCTGCCCGTCTACGACACGTACCTGAAGAGCGGACAGCAGCTCGCCGACGTCTTCACCGCCGCCGGCGTCGACACGGTCGTCTTCGACATCCAGGACGTCGGCGCCCGCTTCTACACCTACATCTGGACGCTGTACGACTGCATGGAGGCCGCGCAGCTCGCGGGCAAGCGGTTCGTCGTCCTCGACCGGCCCAACCCGGTGACCGGCCGTCAGGCCCTGGGCCCGGTCCTGCACAAGGAGTTCGCCACGTTCGTCGGCCGGCAGCCGATCGCCCAGGCCCACGGCATGACCGTCGCCGAGCTGGCGCGGCTGTTCAACGGGGAGTTCCTGAGCAGGCCGGTCGAGCTGGACACCGTCCTGATGACCGGGTGGAGGCGGTCGGACTGGTACGACACCGCCACGCTGCCGTGGGTGCCGCCGAGCCCGAACATGCCGACCCCGGACACGGCGCTCGTCTACTCCGGCACCTGCATGTTCGAAGGCACCAACCTCTCCGAGGGCCGGGGCACCACCAGGCCCTTCGAACTGCTCGGCGCCGACGGCGTCGACGGCCGCTGGGCCGACGCCGTCAACGAACTCGCGCTGCCCGGCGTGCGCTTCCGGGAGGCGTACTTCGCGCCCACCTTCTCCAAGTTCCAGGGCAGGACGGTCGGCGGCGTGCAGATCCATGTCCACGACCGGGCCGCCTACGACCCCGTGCGCACCGGGATCGCGCTCCTGGTGACCGCCAAGAAGGTCTGGGACGGCTTCGCCTGGCGGCCGGACGACTGGATCGACAAGCTCACCGGCTCCACCCGGGTGCGCACGATGATCGACGCGGGTGCCGGCCCGGACGAGGTGGTCGGCGCCTGGCAGGAGGAGCTCACCGCGTTCCGGCGGATCCGGAAGGAATATCTCCTCTACAGGTGAGCCGCACGGTATGGCCAACTTCGCCCCTGCGCAGGACGATACGCCCGTAACGCATCGTTTCCGGGGGGACGAGGGAGCCTGACATGGCGGATCCTGGGATGAGCGTGACTCCCTACTGGGAGCTGACCTTCGACGCGGACGGGGACGTGGACGGCCCCGAACGCGACCGGCTGGTGGCGCAGGTCACGGCGCGGGGCGTGCGTGACCTGATCGTCTTCGCCCACGGCTGGAACAACGACCGCTCGGGCGCGACCGCGCTGTACCGGAGCTTCTACGCGCCGGTCCCGGCGCTCGCGCCGCGGGCCCGGCTCGGGTATGTCGGGGTGATCTGGCCGTCGATGCGGTTCAGCGACGAGCCGATCCCGGACTTCCCGCGCTCCGTGGCCGCCACGGAGGCACAGGCGGCTCCCGGTCCCGCGCTGGACAAGGACACCCGGCGCGCCCTGCTCGCGACCTTCCCCGGCCGGGCACCCGTGATCGACCAACTGGCCCGGATGCTGGACGAACGACCCGCCGGCGACGGGGCGTTGACGGAGTTCGGGCGGCTGGCGGGGCTGCTGGTGGAGGACGGGCGGCGGCAGGGCGCGGCCGACACGGACGAGGACGGCGAGCCTGCCGTGTTCACCGGGGACCCGGCGACCGCGTGCGCCGAGTTCGCCGACGCGCTCGCGGCGGTCGGCACACCCGGCGCGCCGGCTGAGGGCTTCAGCCTCCCGAACCCGTGGGACGGCGCCAAGGAACTGCTGCGGCAGGCGACGTACTACACGATGAAACGGCGGGCCGGGACGGTCGGCGAGCACGGGCTCGGGCCGGTGGTCGGACAGTTGGCGCATGCGGCGCCCGGCGTGCGGGTGCATCTGGTCGGGCACAGCTTCGGTGGAAGGCTGGTGTCGTTCGCGCTGCTCGGGCTGCCCGACGGGGTGGGCGCGGTGAAGTCCGTGACCCTGCTCCAGGGCGCCTTCTCGCACTACGCCTTCGCGGACCGGCTGCCGCAGGCCCCGGACAGGGCGGGGGCGCTCAAGGACCGGCAGCGGCGGATCGACGGCCCGCTGGTGTGCTGCTACTCGCACTTCGACACGGCCCTGGGCACCTTCTATCCGCTGGCCTCCCGGCTGTCGGGGGACGACCGCTCGTGTCTGGGCAGCGAGATCGCGGCCGTGCTGGGACCGGAGTGGGGCGCGATGGGGCACGACGGGGTACAGGCGGTACCGGGGACCGCGCGGCTCGACCTCGTGGCGGCACTGGCCGGCGGCCTGCCCACCACGGGCTGCGCCAGCGTCGACGCCTCCTCGGTCGTCCGCCGCGGCGGCCCACCGTCCGGGGCGCACAGCGACATCGTGCACCCCGAACTGGCGCGGGTGGTGCTGGCGGCAGGGCGGATCATGTGAACCGACGCCGACGGACGGCGGCCCACCGCCGTCGGCTCACGCGTCGTGGGCCACGGGCGTCGGCCCACAAGTGCCGGCCCCCGGAGGGTGGCCGCGTCGGCCGGCTCCGGGCGCCGGCCGACGCACGTCGACCCGCGCACCCGGGCCAACCGGCGTCGGCCTGCCGGCACCGACCCACCGGCACCGGCACCGGCACCGGCACCGGCCAACGCGTGTTCGCCAAGACCGGCTTGCCGACAGCCGTTTGCCAACAACTGTTTGCCGACGTCCGTTCGTCAACGCCCGTTCGCCGACATCAACGCGCCTGCCAACACCGGTCGGCCAACGCCGGTCGGCCAACTCGGTGCGGCAAGGCCGATTCACCAAGGCCGGTCTGCCGGGCGCCGGTTCGTCCGCATCCGCTCACCGGTGCGACATGTACTCCACCACCTGCTGGAACGTCGGCCGGTTCTGCCAGCTGATCTTGCCGTGTCTGATGCCGCCCAGGGTGCGCTGGACGATCGAGTCGGCGCACCACTGGTCTCCGGCCGAGCACTGGTCGTCACCCGGGTACACCTGCGCGGCGGTCATCCCGGCCGCCTGGTCCAGGGTGCCGATCAGCACGTCACGACAGGAGCCGAGGCTGCCGCCGCCGCAGTACTCCTCGGCGAGGCCGCCCTGGACGTGCTCCCCGAGCACCGCCCGGATGTCCTTGTCGACATAGCTCCACCAGCCGTACTGGAAGGAGCTTCCCGCGTGCGAGCCGGTCGGGCCGTGCCCGGCGGACGGGGACTCGTCGATGGAAAGGTCGCTCGTCAAGGCGTTGTACAGATCGCTGCCGAGGCCCGGCTCGAACTCCGCCTTGACCAGCAGCGGCCACCAGGCGTCCAGGATGCGGATCGCGTCGGCGTCGGCGTAGGCGTGCGAACCGGCGGACGTCTCCGTACGCTTGGCGCCCGCGTTCACCCACGCCTGCAGCTTGCTCACCGCCGCGGCGGCCGTGGAGTCGGTCACCGTCGAGGAGCCGATCACCTTCAGCAGCTTCGGCAGTACGTCCTCGGCGCGCAGATCGGCGAGGGCTGCGTCGGCCATGGCCTGCACCAGTTCGGCGCGGGTCACCCCGCCGGCCGAGACCAGCTTCTTCACCCGGTCCTCCAGCAGGTTGCCCCGGTGCACGGACCCGTCGCCCCAGGACGCGGTCGTGTAGTCCTTGGCCTGCTTGTTGTTCCAGGAGACGTAGTAGTCCTGGTCGACGGAGTTGGGGTGGGCGGAGGGCGGGGTGTAGTCGGCGGTGTTGGTGGCCGGGTCCCAGTTCTGCCACTCGTACGCAGGTTGTGCCCACACCGGGAACTCCGCGTCGACGCCGGACGCCCGGACCGGGTTGTCACCGCTGTTGTAGTACGCGGTGTGCTGGGAGTCGGCGTAGAACCAGTTGAAGGTGTAGTTGATGTGCTGGGCCGCGGCCTGGAAGTCCTTCGGTCCCTTGACGAAGTCGGGGTCGTTCAACATCTGGAAGCCGATGATCGAGTCGGCCTCGTGCAGATAGGACGAGCGCAGGGTGGTGTAGGCGACCTTCTTGCCGCCGACGGTCGCGCGGTACTCCACCGGGCCGTACTTCGTCCGCCACACCCGCATGGTGTACGACCCCGCGGGAGTGCTGTCGGCGGTGGTCGGTGACCAGGCGTTCTTCTGCTCGACCTTGTCCATGGCCGTACAGGTGCCGTGGTACAGGTAGTGGTGGTCGTCCTGGCACAGCTCGACGGCGTAGGTGTCGATGATGTCCTGGCCGGAGGTGGTCGCGCTCCAGGAGTAGTCCTGGCCGCGGCCGAGTTCGACGTACATGCTCAGGCCGGCGAAGGAGGCGCCGCGGGCGCTGATGCCGGGGCCCTGGATCTCCTGGAGCATGAGGAGCTGCGGCGCGAAGTAGCCGGTCTGCGGCCCGAAGACGGCGACGGGATGGCCGCTGGCGGTGTACTTTCCGCTCACGACGAGCGCGTTGGACATGCCGCGCCTGGCCGAGCCGAGTGTGGTCCTCGCCGCTGTGGCCGAGGAGCTCCTGGCGGCGGCGGTGGCCGCGCTGCCCGTACGGTCGTAGACCAGCGGTTCCTGGGTGACCGAGCCCGGGTCGGGCAGTGCCTCGCCCTTGGCGTCGGCGGGTTTGCCGCCGTACGGGAAGCTCTGGCCGTCGTGGACGGTGAGGACGGCCTCGGGGTCGTTGCGCTCGCGGAAGGACTCCCAGACCCTGGTGCCCTCCTCGACGCCGTACTTCTGCTGGGCGGCGAGCAGGGAGAGGGCGTTGTCGACCTCGCCGCCTCCGCCGGAGCCGAACAGGGAGCCGATGACGGAGGCGAGCGCCACGAGGTCGGTGACCTTGAAGTGGTCGATGGTGCCGGCGTTGGTGATCGGGTCCTTGTGGCCGGTCAGGTCGTACTCACCGGGGAAGTAGCGGCCGCTGTCGGAGGCGTCGATGTAGGCGTTGACGCCGTCCAGGTAGGCCTTGACGTCGGCGAGGGCCTGCTGACCGCGGGCGCCGTTCCTGGCCACCGCGTTGTCGATCTGCGCCTGCAGGTCGGCCTCGGTGTAGGGCGCGTTGCGGTAGAACTGCTGCTCCAGGCCCTGGTTGGCGGCGGCGCCGCCCGCGAAGGAGGTCAGCTGGCCACGGCCCACGTGCCGGAAGACGTCCATCAGCCACAGCCGGTCCTCGGCCGCCGCGTAACCGGCGCCGTACTCGGTGCCGTACCGGGTCGTGCCCGTGATGTGCGGCACACCTGTCTTCTTGTCCCGGACGATCGTCACGTCACTGCGTCCGCCCGGCTTCTCGGTGGAGGCGACCTGGTCGGACGGGACGCCGAAGGAGGCGTCGTCGAAGAAGTTGTTGATCGTGGCGTCCGTGAGGCCCTTGTAGCCGGTGGCCAGGCCTGCGTACGGGCCGAGCTGGTCCTCGGCGTGCGAGGGCTGGGTGCCGAAGGCCTGGTTGAGCAGGATCTGGGCGAGGGTGGCGTTGCCGTTCTCGCCGGGCGGCAGGATGTCCGAGCACCGGCCGCCGCAGTAGTCGTTCGAGTTGGCGGCGGTGGCGGCGGCGGCCTGCTGGGTGAGTGGGGAGAGAAGTCCGGCGACGAGAACGCATATGGACGCCGTCTTCAGGAACCCGGAGAAGCGGCGGGACGTTCTCAGTCTGTCAAGGGTGGTTCGTGGGGTTCGCCGTGGCATGGCAGCTCCTAGCGACAGAGGTGGCCGAACGTTACCGCCGGTATCCCCGGGTGTGAAGATGAGCATGCGTCACTTTCCGGAGTCCGCAAGCAGAACGCACGAGAAGACCACACGAAGAGATGGAGCCGAATCGCCTGTCGATACGTCTATTCGGCGACGTCCGTGCGACGACGCCGAAGTGACCGAAGTACAGGTGCAGGTGTGACGGAGGTGCAGGGCGATGGCAGGTTTCCGGAGTCTGGCGAGACAAGTACGAGATCCGCGCTGCGATCTGGCGCTGCGGCGGTACTCACTGCGCAAGTGCCTTGAGAAGTTCGCCCCTTACGGGCATCGGGCGACCTGGGACCATCTGTGCTCCCGGGCGGGCTTCGGCCCCGAGGACCGCTCCCCCGACCCGGCGCGGCTCGTGGCCGCACTGGAGGAGCTGGAGGAGGCCCGGTCCGTGTGGCTCGCCTACGAGACCGACTTCACCGAGCGGCGCAGGAAGGAGAAGCACGACGGGCTGCGCCGGCCGGGCAGCGTGGACGACTGGCACCGGCTCACCTGGGGCGGCTTCGGGGTCGCCTGGTGCGACGACCCGCGGGTCCACCCGGACGAGCCCTTGGCGGAGGTGCTGCGCCGGCTGATCGCCGCGCTGAACCGCGAACCGGGCTCCTCCTGCCCGGTGTGCGGCGGCGACCGTCTGGTCTGGCGGTACGACCTGGACCACGAGCCGTCCTGCGGCCCGGTCTGCACCGACTGCGGCATCCTCGTGCCGCGTCCCGTACTCACGCCGCGGGCGCTGGAGTTCGCCCGCCGGGGGGCGTTGCTGATGTCGGCCTGAGCGCAGGTCGCCGATCGACGGGGGGCTTTCTCAAGGGGGGCGTGCAGGGGGTGCCGCGCCCCCTGCGGTGCCGGCGGCCCGGCCGTTGTCAGTGCCGGCCGGCACCATCGGAGCATGGTGCAGGTGTGTCTGAACGGAAGCCGTTCGGCGGCCGAGGGCGCGGTGCTGCCACTGTCGCCGGAGGACATGGCCCGCTCGGCGGCGGAGGCCGTCGCGGCCGGGGCCACGGAGGTACACGTCCATCCGAAGACGCCGTGCGGGCAGGACAGCCTCTCACCGCGCGTCCTCGCCGCGGCCCTGGAGGCGATACGGGCCCGGGTGCGGGTGCCGGTCGGGGTGACCACGGGCGCCTGGGCGGAGCCCGACCCCGCGGCCCGGCTCGCCCGGGTGCGCAGTTGGCCGGTGCTGCCCGACTTCGCGTCGGTCAACTGGCACGAGCCGGGGGCCGAAGCGGTCGCCGCACAACTCCTCGCCCTGGGCGTGGGCGTGGAGGCGGGCATCTGGTCTGGCACCGACGGAGCGGCCCGGTTCGCGGCCTCGGCCCTCGGACCGAGCGTGCTGCGTGTGCTGGCCGAGGCGACCGACCCGGACCCGGCGACCGCGGAGGACTCGGCGCGGTCGCTGCTCGCCGTGCTGGGCTCGGCCCACGGCCGCCCGGTGCTGCTGCACGGTGAGGAGGGCGGCACCTGGCCGGTGCTGCGGCTGGCCGGCAGACTGGGCCTGGCCACCCGGATCGGCCTGGAGGACACCCTGTTCCTGCCGGACGGCCGGCGGGCGTCCGGCAACGCTCAACTGGTCACCGAGGGGCTGGCCCAGTACGCGTCGTCCCAGCGCTCCTCGTAGGACAGCCCGACGAGCCGGGCGCGGACCGCCGGCTCCTTCTCGCCCCGGGCGCTCGGCCGCTCGGGGGTCCGCCGGACGCGCCACGTCCGGAGTTCGGCGACGCCGGCGGCGTCGCCGCCGGCCGGGAAGGCCGACGCTACCAGCGGCGAATCCGCTCGCTCCACCCGTTTCCCGTGCGGACAGTGGAGGTGATGAAACCGACCTCATGACCACGGGGAGTCCCATGTCCACGCTGCGGGTCACCGCCGAAGTGCTGACCGTCCACGAGCATCCGAACGCCGACGCGCTGGAACTGGCCCAGGTGGGTCTGTACCAGGCCGTCGTCGCCAAGGGCGCGTACCGCACCGGTGAGGTCGCCGTCTACATCCCCGAGCAGGCGGTGCTCCCGCCCGAGCTGATCGAGGAGCTGGGGCTGACCGGGCGGCTGGCGGGCGGCGAGGCCAACCGGGTCAAGGCGGTACGGCTGCGCGGCGAACTGTCGCAGGGAATCGTGTGCCGGCCCGAGGCACTGGCGGACGTGGACCTGGCCGGGGCGGCGGCCGTGGGGACCGACTTCGCGGAGCGGCTGGGCATCACCAAGTGGGTGCCGCCGATACCGCCGACCATGAACGGCGAGGTGGAGTCCGCTCCGGACCTGCTGCCGTGGGTCGACATCGAGAACATCCGGCGTCACCCGGGCATCTTCACGCCGGGCGAGCCGGTCGTGCTGACGGAGAAGCTGCACGGCTCGGCCTGCCTGCTGACGTATGTCGCCGACGGGGGACGGGTGTACGTGTCCTCCAAGGGCTTCGGCGCCAAGTCGCTCGCCCTGAGGGAGGATCCGCGGAACCTGTACTGGCGGGCGGTGCGCGGGCACGGCGTCGCCGCGGTGGCGGCAAGGCTCTGCGAGCGGCTGGGCGCCGCGCGGGTGGGCATCTTCGGGGAGGTGTACGGCACGGGGGTGCAGGACCTGTCGTACGGCGCCGACGGGCGGCGGGACACGCTGGGGTACGCGGCGTTCGACATCTCGGCCGAGGTGGACGGCACCGTGCGCTGGCTGGACGCGGAGCGGCTGCTGGAGGGGGAGCTGCCGGTGGTGCCCCGGCTGTACGCGGGGCCGTACGACGTCGAGCGGGTGCTGGAGTTCGCGAGCGGCCGGGAGACGGTGTCCGGGCGGGGGCTGCATCTGCGGGAGGGCGTAGTGATCCGGCCCGCAGTGGAGCGGTACAGCGCGGTGACCGGGGGCCGGGCGATCGCCAAGGCGGTGAGCCCGGCGTACCTGACGCGGAAGGGCGGGACCGAGTACGAGTGAGGTCGGCCGGGGGGTGGGGCAGGGGTGGGGAGGCGCCCCCGGCGCCTCCCCGTGGCCGGGCCTCAGCGCCCCTCGGCCAGCAGCCGGGACCCGGTCAGCCGCTCGCCGAACACATCGTCCGGGTTGGACAGGACGCAGGTCTCCAGGGACAGGCATCCGCAGCCGATGCAGTCGGTCAGGTGGTCGCGCAGACGGTTCAGCTGCCTGATGCGTTCGTCGAGTTCCGACCGCCACTTCTCGGACAGCCGCGCCCAGTCCTCCCGCGTCGGCGTCCGTTCCTCCGGCAGTTCCGCCAGCGCGTCGCGGATCGTGGCCAGCGGAATGCCGACCCGCTGGGCCGCCCGGACGAAGGCGACCCTGCGCAGGGTGTCGCGGGTGTACCGGCGCTGGTTCCCGGATGTGCGGCGACTGCGGATCAGGCCTTTGGACTCGTAGAAGTGCAGGGCGGAGACAGCGGCGCCGCTTCGCGCGGACAACTGGCCGACGGTCAGCTCGTGGATCTTCTCGGGAATCTGCGGCACTCCACCGAGCCTAGGCCCTGCCGGCAGCGTGCCCGTCGCGGTCCGTTGACAGGGGCCCCGCCTCCGACCATGCTAAGCAGTTGCTTAGAGCATGTGCGAGACGCGAGCGAGAGGCCGGGACATGGCAGAACCGAGGACCTTCACCTCCCCCGACGAGCTGAAGGCGGCGGTCGGCGAGCAGCTGGGGTACACCGACTGGCTGGAGGTCGACCAGAAGCGCGTCGACCTGTTCGCCGAGGCGACCGGGGACCACCAGTGGATCCACGTGGACCCGGAGAAGGCCGCCGCGGGACCGTTCGGGACCACCATCGCCCACGGCTACCTGACCCTCTCGCTGCTGCCGCTCTTCGGCCCGCAGCTCATCCGGGTCGAGGGCGTGAAGATGGGCGTGAACTACGGCACCAACAAGGTCCGCTTCCCCTCCCCCGTCCCCGTCGGCTCCCGGCTGCGCGCCACCGCGAGGATCACCGGTGTGGAGGACGTCACCGGCGGCGTCCAGGTGAGCGTCGCCTTCACCGTCGAGCGCGAGGGCGGCGACAAGCCGGTGTGCGTGGCGGAGTCGGTGTCCCGGTACTACCTGTAGCCGCCGCGGCTACTTGACCCCGACCATCCGGAGCACGAGGTCGGCGTAGAGCGCGCCGACCTCCTCGGGGGTGCGCGGGCCGTCGACGGTGAACCAGCGGGCCACGTCGATGCACAGCGACAGCACGGCCAGCGTGGTGCCCTGGACGTCCAGCACGTCGAACTCGCCCGAGGCGACGCCGTCCTCGATGATCCCGCGCACCTCGGCGTCGACCTGCCGGCGCAGTGCGACGATCTCGGCGCGGGCCTCGGGGCCGAGCGCGTCGAGCTCGTACTGCACGACCCGCGCGGTGGTGCGCCGCCCCGCGTGCCAGCGGACGAAGGAGCTGACCGCGTCGGCCAGCCGCTCGGTGGCGGTGCCCTCCCTCCGCGCGGCCGTGCGCAGGATGTCGAGGGCCTTGTCGTGACCGATCCGGCTGATCCGGTGGAGCAGCTCTTCCTTGGTCTTGTAGTGGATGTAGAGCGCGGCCGGGCTCATGCCGGCGCGGCCCGCGATGTCGCGAGTCGTCGTCGCGTGGTAGCCGCGCTCGGCGAAAGCCTCCACGGCGGCGACGAGCAGCCGTCGGGCCGCGTCCGGGGTGACCTCTTCCCACGGCTCGACTTCGCCGCCGGTCGTCTCCTCCGCCGTACTCATCGCTCGCTCACCCCTCTCGGTGACAGGAGCACCACCATACCGCCGACGGTGAGCGAGCGCTTAGCGTGCCTGCCCGGATCTCCTCGCCCGCTCAGACCTTCTCGAAGGGGTCGTGCTCGGCGAGGAGCTTCTCCAGGCGCGCCTGGTCGACGCGGCTGACGAGCTGCCCGGCCTCCTGGCGGTCCCGGATCACCTTGGCGAGGGTGAAGGCGGAGGTGACGAGGTAGAGGACGGCGATGGCCAGGAAGGCCCGGACCCAGGCGTTGGCGTTCAGCTGGTAGATACCGATGGCGGTGGCCGCCATGGCGACCGCGAAGGAGGCGACGGCCTGGCCGTGGAACGCGGCCGTGCTCTGCTGCTTGACCGGTGTGTCACTCATGGGAAGAGCATCGGCGGACGTGGTCCGGACCACATCCGCACGGATACTCAGATCGGCTACTCAGAACGCGGAGACCCCGGTCAGGGCGCGGCCGATGAGCAGCTTCTGGATCTGGCTGGTTCCCTCGTAGAGGGTCATCACGCGGGCGTCGCGCAGGAGTTTGCCGGCCGGGTACTCGTCGATGTAGCCGTAGCCGCCGAAGACCTGCAGGGCGTTGTTGGCGGCACGGACGGCGGCCTCGGAGGCGAACAGCTTGGCCTTGGAGGCCTCCACGGTGAACGGCTGCCCGCGGTCGATCAGATCGGCGACCCGCCAGGTGAGCAGCCGGGCGGCGTCCACGTCGACGGCGATGTCGCTGATCAGCTCCTGCACCAGCTGGTGGCGTGCGATGGACTTGCCGAACTGCTCGCGCTCGCCGGCGTAGCGCACGGCCACGTCCAGCGCGGCCTGGGCGATGCCGACGCAGCCCGCGGCCACCGACATCCGGCCCTTGGCGAGCGCGGACATGGCCACGGAGAAGCCCTTGCCCTCGCCGCCGAGCATCGCGGACGCCGGCACCCGGACGTCCTCCAGGACGAGTTCGGCGGTGGCCTGGCCGCGCAGACCCAGCTTGCCGTGGATGGTGCGGCGGGTCAGGCCGGGAGTGTCGGTGGGCACGAGGAAGGCGGAGACGCCCTTGTGGCCGGGGGCGTCGGTGGAGCGGGCGAAGAGGAGGACGACGTCGGCCCAGGTGCCGTTGGTGATGAACATCTTGGTGCCGTTGACGACGTAGTCGTCGCCGTCGCGTACGGCGCGGGTGGCGAGGCTGCCCGCGTCGGAGCCGGTGCCTGGCTCGGTCAGGCCGAAGCAGCCGACGTACTCGCCGGCCGTCAGCCCCGGCAGCCAGCGCCGCTTCTGCTCCTCGCTCCCCCAGGCGGCGATCGTCTTGGCGACGAGCCCGAGGGACACGGACACGATCCCGCGCACCGACGAGTCGCCGCGGCCCAGTTCCTCGGTGACCAGGCAGTACGCGAGATGGCCGCCGCCGGAGCCGCCGTACTCCTCGTCGACGGTCAGCCCGAGGAAGCCGACCTCGCCGAGCTTCTTCACGACACCCCGGTCGACCTCCTCGGCACGGTCCCACTCCACGACGTGCGGGGCGATCTCGCGCCGCACGAAGTCCCGGGCGAGCTGCCGTACGGCGGCCTGCTCCTCGCTCAGCTCCAGGTTCACCACACGATCACCCCACACAGAAAGATCTGGCGACAGATCTTGAAAGACGTACATTTAAATTAGCACTGCTAGTTTCCGGTCGCAGCCCTACTATGTGCGCCATGGCCCGACCGCGCAAGCCCCTCCTCAGCACCGACCGGATCGTCGCGACGGCCCGGGACCTCGTGGACCGGGAGGGGCTGGCGGCCGTCTCCACCCGCCGACTCGCCGCCGAGCTGGGGGTCAGCGGGCCCTCGCTCTACAACCACTTCCGCACCAAGGACGAGATCCTGGAGGCGGTCGCCGACTCGGTCAGCTCGCTGGTGGACCTGTCGATGTTCGAGGACGGCCGCGACTGGCGCACCGCGCTGCACGACTGGGCCGTCTCCTACCGGGCCGCCCTGCGCGACCACCCGAACATCGTCCCGGTCCTGGCGCGCGGCCCCGGCCGCCGCCCGGCCGCGCTGCGGCTGGCCGACGCCGTGTACGGCGGGATGGTCGACGCGGGCTGGCCGCCGGCCCAGGCGACCTCCATCGGCGCGCTGATGCGGTACTTCATCATGGGCTCCGCGCTCGGTTCGTTCGCCGGGGGCTTCGTGGACGACGCGAGCGCGTACGACCCCGCCGACTACCCCCATCTCGGCCAGGCCCACCTGCTCGCCGAACAGCAGGAGAAGATCGACGAGCGGGCCTTCGAGACGGGTCTGTCGGCGCTGCTGGACGGGCTGGCACAGCAGTACGACCGGGTACGGCAGAGCGTGCGGCGATGATGCGGCGGGGGCCGAACCGTCCCTGGCGCATGCTGGACGCATGACCGCCAAGGATCCCCAGGCAGCGGGCCTCGCCTCACTGGCCTCCCTGATCGCCGACGACACCCGGGCCACCTGCCTGCTCGCGCTGCTCGACGGGCGGGCCTGGACCGCAGGCGAGCTGGCCCGGCACGCCGGGGTGACCGCGTCGACGCTCAGCGAGCACCTGGGCAAGCTGGTCGCGGGCGGCCTGCTCGCGGAGGAGCGGCAGGGGCGGCACCGGTACGTGCGGCTCGCCGACGCGCGTGTGGCGCAACTGGTGGAGGACCTGGCCGCGCAGGTGCGGGTGCCCACGGCGACGCCACGACCCCGTTCGCTGCGGGATTCGAGCGCCAGGTCCGCGATGGCCCGGGGCCGTACCTGTTACGACCATCTCGCGGGGCGGCTCGGGATCGCGGTCACCGATGCGCTGACCCTGCGGGGGCTGCTGCGGCAGGACACGGGGTTCGCCCTGACGGACGCGGGGGTGGAGTGGTTCCGTGCGCTGGGCATCGCGCTCGAGGTCTCGGGCCGGCGTCCGCTGGCCCGTGCGTGCCTCGACTGGACCGAGCGGCGGCCGCATCTCGCGGGGGCGGCGGGGGCGGCGCTGTGCCGGCACACGCTGGATGCGGGGTGGTGCGTGCGGATCGGGTCGGAGCGGGCGGTGAAGGTGACGCCGTCGGGGGAGCGGGAGCTGTCCGCGCGGCTGGGCGTTTCTCCGGAGTCGCTGCGGTGAGACGCAGCAACGAGGGTCGGGGCCGCGGTGGCCTGCCGGTGCGTGTGCGCGGTGGCCGGTCGCGCAGTTCCCCGCGCCCCTCGCCCGGCGGTGCAGTGCCGGCCCCTTCCGGGCGCAGCGGCACCCCGCCGGCGCCGGGCCCCCGCCCAGCGGCAGCGTGGGGCACCCGTCCGATTTCCGCCAGCCAGGAACCGACCTCCTACCCAGCCTCGGGAGCATGATGAACGCCGACCCACGCCGACGCCTTCTTCCCGCCGGCGCCGCAGTCGTCACCGTCGTCCTGTGGGCGTCGGCCTTCGTGGCGATCCGGAGTGCGGGACAGGAGTACTCCCCCGGTGCGCTGGCCCTCGGGCGGCTGGCGTCGGGGGCGCTCGTGCTCGGCGCCATATGGGCCGCACGCCGGGAGGGACTGCCGCCCAGGGAGGCCTGGCGCGGGATCCTGCTGTCCGGGTTGCTGTGGTTCGGGTTCTACATGGTCGTCCTGAACTGGGGCGAGCAGCAGGTGGACGCCGGCACCGCGGCCCTCGTGGTGAACGTCGGCCCGCTGCTGATCGCCCTGCTCGGCGCCCGGCTGCTCGGCGATCCGATGCCGCCGCGGCTGCTGGCGGGCATGGGCGTGTCGTTCGCGGGCGCGGTGACCGTGGGCCTGTCGATGTCGGGCGGTGGCGGGGCCTCCGTGCTCGGGGTGGTGCTGTGCCTGCTCGCCGCCGTGGCGTACGCCGCCGGAGTCGTCTCGCAGAAGCCGGCTCTGGAGCGGGCGAGCGCACTCCAGGTGACGACGTTCGGATGTCTGGTCGGGGCGGTGTTGTGTCTGCCGTTCGCCGGGCAGCTCGCGCACCAGGCCGCGCACGCGCCCGTGTCGGCCACCCTCGGCATGGTCTATCTCGGCGTCTTCCCCACCGCTCTGGCCTTCACGACCTGGGCCTACGCCCTGGCCCGCACCACCGCCAGCCGGATGGGTGCGACGACGTACGCCGTGCCCGCCCTGGTGGTGCTGATGTCCTGGCTGGTGCTCAAAGAGGTGCCGGGCGCACTGACGCTGGGCGGCGGTGTGCTGTGCCTCGCGGGAGTGGCGGTGTCGCGGTCCAGGACCCGTGGGGGCCGTACGGTCCGGGTCGCGGCCGGTGAGAAGCCGCGACCCGAGACCTCCGAGAAGGTCGGCTGAGGCCTCAGAAGACCACCAGCGCGCGGCCGCCCTTGCCCGCGATCATGTTCTCGAAGGCGGCCGGGATGCCGTCGAGGGCGATGCGTTCGGTGACGAGCGCGGAGAGGTCAATGCGGCCCTCCCGCACGTGCTCGGCGAGCACCGGCAGATCGCGCGCCGGGTCGCTGTTGCCGTAGACGCAGCCGGACAGGGTGCGGCCCCAGTGGAAGATCTCCAGGGCGTTGAAGGTGACCTCCTGCTCCTTGCCGCCGATGCCGACGACCGTCGTGCGTCCGCCCCGGCGGGTGGAGTCCCAGGCCGCGCGGATGGACACCGCGCGGCCCACGCACTCGATGGAGACGTCGGCGCCCTGCTTGCCGGTGAGGGCGCGGATCTGGCGGGGTGTGTTCTCCGAGGCGAGGACGTAGTCGGTGGCGCCGGCCGCGCGGGCCAGCTTCTCCTTCTCCGGGGAGACGTCGACGGCGATGATCCGGGACGCGCCGGCGATGCGGGCCGACTGGAGGGTGGCGAGGCCGACTCCGCCCACGCCGAACACGGCCACCGTCTCGCCCTCGCGGACCCTCGCCGAGTGGTGGACGGCGCCGTAGCCGGTGAGGACGGCGCAGCCGAGGAGAGCGGCGTCGGCGAGGGGGACGCCCTGCGGCAGGGGCAGCACGCAGGACGCGGCGACGACCGTCTCCTCGGCGAAGGCGGCGACGTTCAGGCCGGGGTGCAGGTCGGTGCCGTCTGCGGTGCGGGCGTAGACGTCGGCGGCGCCGTTCAGGGCGTTGGCGCACAGCCACACCTCGCCGAGCACGCAGGCGTGACAACCACCGCAGGAGGGAGCCCAGTTGAGGACGACAGGATCTCCCTCGGCGACATGGGTGACGCCCTGGCCCACGGCCACGACCGTGCCCGCGCCCTCGTGGCCGAGGACGGCGGGCACCGGGACGCGCATGGTGCCGTTGGACAGGGACAGGTCGGAGTGGCAGACCCCGGCGGCGGCGAGGCGGACCCGGACCTGTCCCGGGCCCGGGTCGGGCAGGTCGATGCCGGTGATCTCCAGGGGTGCCCCGATGGCGGGCAGGACGGCGGCTCGTACGGCCATGGCTGGCGGGCTTCCTTAGAACTGGAGGGACTTGGTCTGGAGGTACTCGGTGAGTCCGTGCGCGCCGAGTTCGCGGCCGACCCCGGACTGCTTGTATCCGCCGAAGGGGGCGAGGGGGTTGAACCGGCCGCCGTTGATGTCGACCTGGCCGGTGTCCATGCGCCGGGCGAAGGCCACGGCTTCGGACTCCTCGCCGGCCCAGACGGCGCCCGCGAGGCCGTAGACCGTGCCGTTGGCGATGCGCAGCGCGTCCTCCTCGTCGTCGTACCTCAGGATCGACAGGACGGGGCCGAAGATCTCCTCCTGCGCGATCGTCATCTCGGGGGTCACGTCGGCGAAGACGGTCGGGCTGACGTAGTAGCCCTTCTCGCGCGGGGATCCGGAGCCGCCCGCGACCAGGCGGGCGCCCTCGGCGATGCCCTTGTCGATGTAACCGCGCACCCGCTGCTGCTGCTTGGCGTTCACCAGCGGCCCGATGCGGTCGCCGTACTTGGCGGCGGCCGCGGCGGCCAGCTCGACGGCCTCGGCGTACTGGTCGCGGTGGACCAGCATGCGGGTCCAGGCGCTGCACGTCTGGCCGGAGTTGGACATCACGTTGGCGACCCCGACGTTCACCGCCTTGGCCAGGTCGGCGCTCGGCAGGATGACGTTGGCGGACTTGCCGCCGAGTTCGAGGGCCACCTTCTTGACGGCTCCGCCCGCCACCGCGCCGATGCGCCGGCCGACGGCCGTTGAGCCCGTGAAGGAGACCAGGTCGACGTCCGGGTGCTCGGCGAGGGCCTGGCCGGCGACCGGGCCGAGGCCGGTGACGAGGTTGAACGCACCGGCGGGCAGGCCGGCCCCGTGGACGGCCTCGGCGAAGAGCTGGGCGGTGAGCGGGGTGTCCTCGGCGGGTTTGAGAACGACCGTGCAGCCGGCGGCGAGCGCGGGGGCCACCTTGGCGACGATCTGGTGGAGCGGGTAGTTCCAGGGCGTGATCGCGCCGACCACGCCGACGGGCTCGTGCAGGACGGTGGAGTTGCCGACCTTCTCCTCGAAGGAGTGGGTCGCGGCCAGTTCGGCGTAGGAGCCGGCGACCGCGATCGGCACCGCGGCGTGCACGGCCTGGGAGAACTGGAGCGGGGAGCCCAGTTCGGCGGTGACCGTCTCGGCGATCTCGTCCCTACGGGCCACCAGCGCGTCGCGCAGGGCGGTCAGGCGGGCGGCGCGCTCGGCCGGGGGTGCGGCCGCCCAGCCGGGCAGGGCGGCGCGCGCGGCGCGCACGGCGGTGTCGACGTCCAGGGCGCCGCCGGCCGGCACGCGGGCGATGACCTGCTCGTCGGCGGGGTTCACGACCTCGATGACGTCCGTGCTGTCGGCGGGGCGCCAGGCGCCGTCGATGTAGAGGCCGTCGTGTGCCTTCATGCTGCTTTCCTCCCGGCGGGTCTGCGTCGTCCGGCACACAAACTAGCGGCGTTAGTTTTTTGGCGCCAGACGTACCAGGACATCATCGCCGGGGCGGCCGGCCATCACGCACCCCTGGGCCGGGGCTCACTCGTCCAGGCCGGGCAGCCGGTCGGGGGACGGGCAGATGCGGTCTCCCTGCTGGTCGAAGACGAAGAGATGGGCGAGGTCCACCAGGAGCGGGACCTGCATGCCGTGGTGCAGCCGGAGGTCGGGGGTGGTGCGGACCACCAGGTCGCCGGGGAGCCGGCCCTCCGGCGGCGCCTGCTCGGCCTCGGCGTCCCCGGGATGGTCGAGCGTCACCACCGGCCCGGCCCGCAGCGAACCGGCCCGCTCCAGCAGCCGGTCCAGCACGTTCGGGGCCTCCCTGCGGCGCCGTCGCGCGGGCCGGGCGGCGGGGCGCGGGGCCTCCAGTTCGGGTACGACGGCGGGCCGGGAGCCGGTGTCGAAGTGGACGAGCATCTCGTGGCCCTGGAACTCCACGTGCTCCACGAGACCGGTGAGCGCGACCTCGCCCGGCCGGGCGGCACTGTGCTTGGCGATGCGGACCGCCTCCGAGCGCAGTCCCACGATCACCTCACGGCCCTGCTGCACGCGCAGCAACTGGTGGTCCAGAGAAAGGGGTTCGGGCAGTCGCAGGGCCTGCTTGCCCAGGCTGATGGTCATGGCGCCGTCCAGCGGGGCCCGCACCAGGCCGCGCAGCAGATTGATGCGCGGGGTGCCGATGAAGGCGGCGACGAAGACGTTGCGGGGCAGTGCGTAGACCGCGCGCGGGGTGCCGACCTGCTGGAGCACTCCCCCGCGCAGTACGGCGACCCGGTCGCCGAGCGACATCGCCTCGGTCTGGTCGTGGGTGACGTACACCGTGGTGACCCCCAACTCCCGGGTGAGCCGGGATATCTCGGCGCGCAGGTGGTTGCGCAGCTTGGCGTCGAGGTTGGACAGCGGCTCGTCCATCAGGAAGGCGGACGGACGACGGGCGATGGCCCGGCCCATCGCCACCCGCTGCCTCTCCCCACCGGAGAGCTGGCTCGGGAACCGGTCGAGCAGTTCCTCGATGCCCAGCATGCGGGCGGTGGCGCCGACACGCGGGCGGGGGTCGGCGCCGGGGTCCTCGATGCGCAGCGGGAAGCCGATGTTGTCGCCGCTGGTCATGTTCGGATAGAGGGCGAAGTTCTGGAAGACCATGGCCATGCCCCGCGCGGAGGGCAGCCACTGGTTGGCGTACTCGCCGTCGAGCAGCAGCTCGCCCTCGTCGATGTCCTCGAGGCCGGCGATCATCCGCAGCACGGTGGACTTGCCGCAGCCGGACGGTCCGAGCAGGACCAGGAACTCGCCGGGCGCGATGTCCAGCGAGATCCCGTCGACCACGCGTGGGCCGCGTGCGTAGGCCTTGCTCACGTCGTGCAGTGCGATGGCGCGTGTCATGGCTGCCGCCCCCGGGGGCTGTCCGGAGCTTCGCCGCTCCGTGGTCCGAAGGCCCCGCGCGGGTCGAACGGGGTCTGTGGGTCACGGAAGTTAACGGAATGTGCCCGGCGGGGGGAAGAGTCGTGCGTCGTGATCGCGTCACTTGGTCGCCGTCAGGTGGGCGAAGACCACCACGTTGCTGGTGTAGCCCGTCCGCCGGGTGTAGAGGCCGCCGCAGGTCAGCACCCGGAGTTCGGGGCGCCGGGTGCGGCCGTAGACCTCTTTGTCGGGAAAGCCCGACTTGTCGAAGACCTTCACCCGGTCCACGGTGTAGACGGCGGTACGGCCGTCGGCGCGGCCGACCTCGACGGGTTTGCCGGGTTTGACGAAGGCGAGGGCCGCGAAGACGGCGGGGCCGGTGGTGGTGTCGCGGTGGCCGACGGCGATCGCGGTGCCGGACTCCCCCGGTGTGGCGCCGCCCTCGTACCAGCCGACCAGCCTGGGCTGGTCGACGGGCGGTGTCTCCAGGCGCCCTTCCCGGTCCAGCCGGACGCCCGCGACCGGCGCCGCGATCCCCAGCGAGGGGATGCGGAAGGAGGTCGGCCGGGACCGGGGCAGCGGACGGGGCCGGGCCGTGGGGCGCCCGTCGGACTGCGTGGATCCCGGCCCGACGGCCGCCGGTCCGTCGGGACCGCCGGCCTCGGCGGCCCCGCCGTGTCCCCCGCACCGACTCCCGACCGTCACCAGGACGGTCACCAGCAGGGCCGTCCTGGCGAGGCGGTAGGCGCGGGTCCGGTACCAGGGCCTTCTCCTGCGTCTACGCGGCGCCATGGGGCCGCCGGCGGCTGCGCCGGAAGTACACGGCACCGCCGACCGCGGTGAGGCCCACGGCGCCCGCGGCGGCCACCGGCGTGTACGCCGCGGCCGTGTCGATCAGGCCGCCGCCGCCCGCGTGCACGCCGCCGCGCGGGTCGCTGTGGTCGCCCCGGGCCCAGGTCGCGTCGTCGCGGTGGTCGTCCGCGATCTGACCGCCCGGTCCGGGCCGCTCCTCGTGCCTCCTTCCACGGCAGCTGACGTGGAAGATCTTCTCCTTGGTGGCAGTGCCCACGATCCAGCTGAGCGTGTACTGCCCGTCCGCCAGCCCGATCGTGTCCGTGTGACCGGAGCCCCCGCCGAGCTGGATGGTGCCGGCGGTGGTGGCCGCGGTGGGCAGCGGAGGCTGCGGGGTGATGGTGTAGGCGATGGTGGTGAGCGTGTCGAAGTTGACGGCGTCCAGCTTGAACTTGCACACCACTGCGGCGTCGGCGTCGGCGGCGGCGTCGTGGCGCTCACCCACGGGCTGGATCCTGATGTCGCCGTTCTCCCCCTGGGCCGCCGCGGTCGGTGCCACGACCCACGACACGCCCGCCGCGGCGAGGGCGGCGAGAAGGACGGTGGCGCCCGCGCGGGGGCCGAAGGCACGTGGTGAGGTCAGGGTGGGCATGCACATTCCTCCGCGTCAGACGATTTTCATATAAATCGTTCTTTCGCCTGGACTGTGCTTGATGCGCAGGCGATCTGACGACCCGACACCCGGCGCGTCGTCAGAGATCGCTCGTGCGGCGCAACCGCGGACGCCTCGCCCCTGCGCGAGCAACAGGCGCGGGAATCCACGTCACAGGTCTGCGGCGACCTGGACGGGGACGCCGTTGAGGACCGCGTTGCCGGAGAGCGGGTCGAGCAGGCTGCCGTCGAGGAGTTGGTTGACGTTGACTCCGGGGTTCTTCGAGGCGTGGCTCGTCCGGCTCCCGGGGCGGTCGTGGCCCCAGCCGTGCGGGAGGCTCACCACTCCGCGCCGTACGGCGTCGGTGACCTCGGCCGGCGCCACCACCTCTCCCCCGGCGCCCTTGACGCGGACGTGCGCCCCGTCCCGGACGCCGAGCCGGGCCGCGTCCTCGGGGTGGATGTGCAGGGTGCAGCGGTTGGAGCCGCCCGTGAGGGCGGGCACGTTGTGCATCCAGCTGTTGTTGGAGCGCAGATGACGGCGGCCGACGAGCACGAGCCCCGCGGGCCGTTCACGCAGGGCCTCGCGCAGCCGGGGCAGGTCGGCCGCGATCGGCCCGGGCAGCAGCTCCACCTTGCCGCTCACGGTCTTCAGCGGCTGCGGCAGGCGCGGGCGCAGCGGGCCGAGGTCGATGCCGTGCGGATGGGCGAGCAGTGTGGCGAGGGTCAGGCCGTCCGACCGTACGCCGAAGCCGTCTCCGTACGGGCCGAGGCGCAGCATCATGTCCAGCCGCCGCTCGGGACCGCTCTCGCCGGTGAGCTGCCCCGCGAGCTCCTTCGGGTCGCGGCCGTACACCGGCGAGTGCTTCTCCTGCACAGCCTTGCCGAGGGTCTGGTCGATCACCATGGCGTCGACGGCGTCCGGGTCGGCGCCGTGCATGCCGGTGGCCGCGAGGACCAGCCGGGCGAGGATCTCGCTCTCGGCCATCCGGCCCGGTTCCAGCGGGACGGCGGGGCGGGTGTAGCGGACCTGGTTGCGCACGGCGAGGGTGTTGAAGGCGAAGTCGTGGTGCGGGCTCTGCGACGGCGGGGGCGGGGGCAGCACGACGGCGGCATGGCGGGAGGTCTCGTTCAGGTAGGGGTCGACGCTGACCATGAAGTCCAGCGAGTCCAGGGCCTTGGCGAGGCGGTCACCGTCGGGCGCGGACAGCACCGGGTTGGCGGCCACGACGATCAGGGCGCGGATCGGTTCCCCTTCTTCTGTCGCGGTGTCGATCTCCTCGGCGAGCGCGGAGAGCGGCAACTCGCCCTTCGCTTCAGGCAGTCGACGCACCCTGGAGCGCCAGCGGCCGAGCGCGAAGCCCCGGCCGGGACCCGCGGGGCGGGGCGTCCTGTCGGTGGCGGCCTGCGGGAAGAGGGCGCCGCCGGGCCGGTCCAGGTTGCCGGTGAGGACGTTGAGGACGTCCACCAGCCAGCTGGCCAGGGTGCCGTGCGGCACGGTGCAGCTGCCGATGCGGGCGTAGACGGCGGCGGCGGGGGCGGCGGCGAGTTCGCGGGCGAGGGTGCGGACGGTCCGCGCGTCGATGTCGCACGCCCCGGCCACGGCGTCGGGGGTGAAGTCCTCCACGGCTTCCTTGAGTTCGTGGAGGCCTTGGACGTGCGGGGCGAGGTGGGCGAGGTCGACCAGGTCCTCCGCGAAGAGGGTGTGCGCCATCGCGGCGAGCAGCAGGGCGTCCGTGCCGGGGCGGATCGCCAGGTGCCGGTCGGCGAGCTGCGCGGTGCGGGTGCGGCGCGGGTCCACCACGGTGAGGTGGCCGCCGCGGGCCTTGAGCGCCTTGAGCTTGCCGGGGAAGTCGGGGGCGGTGCACAGACTGCCGTTGGACTCCAGCGGGTTGGCGCCGATGAGGAGCAGATGGTCGGTGTGGTCCAGGTCGGGCACCGGGATGGCGTTGGCGTCGCCGAAGAGGAGCCCGCTGGAGACGTGCTTGGGCATCTGGTCGACCGTGGAGGCGGTGAACAGGCTGCGGGTGCGCAGGCCGGCGAGGAGCACCGGCGGGTAGAGGGCGCCGGCCATGGTGTGCACGTTGGGGTTGCCCAGGACCACGCCGACGGAGTCCGGGCCGTACCCCTCCACGACCGGGCGCAGACCGGCGGCGACCGCGTCGAAGGCCTCCTCCCAGGTGGCCTCGCGCAGCTCGCCGTCCCTGCGCACGAGCGGGGTGCGCAGCCGGTCGGGGTCGGAGTCGACGGCCCCGAAGGAGGCGCCCTTGGGACAGATGAACCCCTTGCTGAAGACGTCCTCGCGGTCACCGCGGGCGCCGGTGACCCGAGTGCCCTCGATGGTGAGTGTCAGCCCGCAGGTGGCCTCGCACAGGGGGCAGATTCGCAGGGCGGTGCGGGACACGGGTCCTCCCGGGGGGGTCGGCGGCGGTGCCGGGCGAGCACGGACGGGCTCGGGCCATCGAGGTGAGCATACCGACCGGTATGCACGGAGGGGAGTCCTTTCCCGTACGCCTTGCGGCCGGGCACTCAGTCGAGCACGCGCCCCAGATACGCCCGCAACAGCTCGCGGGTCTCGGCGATGACCGCCTCGTCGCCGTCGGGATCGGTACGGAAGGCCAGCTGGACGAGGGTGTCCGCGCACTCCACGGCGACCAGGAAGACGCGGCGCAGGTGGTCGTCGGGGGTACGGCCGAGGTAGCCGGAGAGAAGATCCGTGAGGCGGTCGGCGACGCGGGTGTTGGGCTCGCCGCGGCGGGCGCCGACCGGTATCTGGTTGCCGAAGTCGACCAGGGAGAAGCCGGGGGCGGTGCGCTTCATGGCCAGGTACTCGTCCAGGACGACGTCCATCGCGGCCCGCCAGTCCCCCTTGTCCGCCCTCCTCAGCCGCTCGGTGACCCGCTCGCTGTACCGCTCCAGGTTGCGCTGCGCGAGGGCGTCGGCCATCTGCCGCTTGTTGCCGAAGAACCGGTAGACGGAGCCGATGGGCACACCGGCGCGCTGGGCGACCGCGCGGGTGCTCAGGGCGTCGTAGCCGACCTCGTCGAGGAGTTCGGCGCAGGCGTCCAGGATCCTGGTCAGCCGTTCGGCACTGCGCCGCTGGACGGGCGCGCGGCGGAGCGATGTCGCGTGGGGCACGGACTTCATGATGCCTCCCCGCCCGGGTGCGGTGAACCTCACCCTCCAGTACGGGGAAGAGTGGCCGGTGCACTCATTTCCGGGCGGCCGCGGTCGCCGTACCGGCCGAGGGCCCCGACGACTCCGTGTCCGACACGGTTATGTCCGCAGTGCTTTGCACCGGCTTGCCGTGCACGGCCCAGACGGTTCCGTCGTCGGCGTACAAGCGCGCGGTGACGTGGTGGGTGCCGTGCGGGACGAGGCCGTCGGGCAGGTGGTAGCCGTGAGAGCGCAGCCGGGCGATCCGGCGGCCGTCGACGAAGAGGGAGACGAGCCCGCGCCCGCGGACCGCCGTCGTCCCGGCGCCGGGCGCGGAGCAGCGGAAGTGACGGAACGTCAGCCCGACGTCCCAGCCCCCGGCCGGGTCCGGGGTCACCTCGACGGCGACCTCCGGTGCGTCCTTCCGGTCGACCTCCCGCAGATGACGGCCGGTCTCGTCGGTGTCGTCGAGAACCTTGCCAACCGGGGAGGGGGAGATCGTGCCGCCGTCGTGGTGACCCGACGCGCAGCCCGCCGCGCCGAGCGGCAGCAGGACGGCCGCCGCGAGCGCGGCGAGCGTCCTGTGGGTCCACGACGTCCTGGGCATGCCGGGAGAGTAGGACAACGCGCCGGTCCGCCGAATCCCTCTGAGGTCGGGTTCCGCCCACCCCTCGAGGTCCGCCTGACGGAGTACGCGCACCCCTTCGCGGGCGGAGCACGGACCGCTCGCGGATGGACACCGCGTCCTGGTCGCCGGGGGAGGGGCGCCGCCCTCTTGCGCCCGCCACCCTCCTATTCCTACGGTGTTACATAGGAATCAGGAGCGCAAGGGAGCGATCATGAGCGGGGACGCGCGGAAGACCGCGGCGGGGCTGTCGTACCTGACCGGATTCGGCAACGAACACGCCTCGGAAGCGGTGCCCGGCGCGCTGCCCGAGGGACGCAACTCGCCGCAGCGCGGGCCGCTCGGGCTGTACGCGGAACAGCTGAGCGGTACGGCGTTCACCGAGCCGCGGGCCCACAACCGCCGCTCCTGGCTGTACCGCATCCGCCCCTCGGCCGCGCACCCGGCGTTCACCCGCACCGACAACGGCGCGATCCGCACGGCCCCCTTCACCGAGGCCGTGCCCGACCCCAACCGGCTGCGCTGGAACCCGCTCCCCGAGCCGCCGGCCGGCACCGACTTCCTCGCCGGGCTGTGGACGCTCGGCGGCAACGGCGACGCCGCCCAGCGCACCGGCATGGCCGTGCACCTGTACCACGCCAACGCCTCGATGCAACGCGTCTTCTCCGACGCCGACGGCGAACTGCTGATCGTGCCGGAGCGCGGCGGGCTGCTGCTGCACACCGAGTTCGGCCGGCTGGCCGTGGAGCCGGCTCATGTGGCGCTCATTCCCCGTGGGGTGCGCTTCCGTGTGGAGCTGCTGGACGAGTCGGCCCGGGGTTACGTGTGCGAGAACTACGGGGCGGCCTTCCGGCTTCCCGACCTCGGCCCGATCGGCGCCAACGGCCTCGCCAACGCGCGGGACTTCCAGGCTCCGGTCGCGGCCTACGAGGACGTGACCGGCCCGGTGGAGGTGGTGAACAAGTTCTGCGGCAACCTCTGGACGGCGACCTACGACCACTCCCCGCTCGACGTGGTCGCCTGGCACGGCAACCATGTGCCGTACGTCTACGACCTGCGCCGTTTCAATGTGATCGGCACCATCTCCTACGACCACCCGGACCCGTCCGTCTTCACCGTCCTGACCTCCCCCTCGGACACCCCGGGCCTGGCCGGGGTCGACTTCGTCGTGTTCGCCCCGCGCTGGCTGGTGGGCGAGGACACCTTCCGGCCGCCGTACTTCCACCGCAACGTGATGAGCGAATACATGGGCCTGATCGAGGGCGCGTACGACGCCAAGGCGGAGGGCTTCGTGCCGGGCGGCGGGTCCCTGCACAACATGATGTCGGCGCACGGCCCGGACCGGGAGACCTTCGACCGGGCCAGCACGGCGGAGCTGAAGCCGCAGAAGGTCGACGACGGTCTGGCCTTCATGTTCGAGACCCGATGGCCGGTGACCCTCACCCCGCACGCGGCCGCCGCGGACCACCTCCAGCAGCGCTACGACGACGTCTGGATGGGGCTCGAGAGCCATTTCCGCGCCTGACGCCGCTGTTGCGCCTCACGTTCGTCGACCGGTACGGATAGCCGAGTGACCTCCTTCGCCCCGGATTCCATCGTCCTGAACCGCAAGCTGCCGCTGTGGTACCAGGTGTCGCAGTCCCTGCGCGCCTCGATACTCGGCCGCTCCCCCGAGGACCCGTTGCGGCTGCCCACGGAGGAGCAACTGGCGGAGCACTACGGCGTGAGCGTGCTGACCATGCGGCAGGCGCTGAAGGAGCTGGAGGACGAGGGCCTGATCAGCAGGCACCGGCGGCGCGGCACGTTCATCGAGCCCGACGTCCGGCGGGGCGCGCCCGTCCGGCTGCTGGGCTCGGTGGACGCCATCGTGGCCCAGCAGTCGGGGATGACGACCGAACTGCTGGACCACGGCAACGTGCCCGTGCCTGCCGGTCTCACCGAGTACTTCCCGGACCTCACGGAGGTGGCCGCGTACCACCGGCTGCGCAGCGACGAGAAGACCGGCGAGCCGACCAACCACGCCGTCAACCACGTCCGCCCCGAACTCGCCGCACGGATCCACCCCGAGGACCTGATCCGCTGGCCGATGACGAAGGTGCTGCGGGACGTGGTCGGGGCGGACATCAGCCGCATCACGGACACGGTGGAGGCCCGGCTCGCCGATCCGGAGACGGCCCGGCTCCTCCAGGTGCCGCTGCTGAGCCCGATCCTGCACTACACCGGCGTGACGTACGACAGCGTCGGGCGGGTGCTGGACGTGGCGGTGATCCACTACCGGGGGGACCGGTTCTCGTTCACCGTGACCCTGGACGCGACCTGATACGGGGTCCCGGTCAGGCCGTACGATGCCCTGCGTGACGCACGACGACGCTCCGCTGCTGGCGGACCTCATGCCGTGGTCCGTCGCACCGCTGCGGCCGGGCCGCGCCTGGCCGACGGCGCCCGACCCCGCCTGTCTGAAGGCCCGCTGGGACGCGCTGCTGAAGGCCGAAGGCCCGGACCGGGAAGTCCTGTTCGAGCCGACCCGGGCCCGCACCCTCGACTCCGCGGTGGGTCAGCTCCCCGGCCAGTCCACCGGCACCGGTCGGCTGGCCAGGGCCGGGGGCCCCTGCGCCGAGCCCGTCCGCGTCCTCGCGGCACCCTTCGACGAGCAGTGGCTGATCCCGGACCAGCGGCTGATCGACGCCGCGCGGCCGGAGTTGTGGCGGGTGACGGACGCCCACCAGGTCTTCACGGTGGAGACGGGCGGCGAGGATCCCCTGCTGGCGACCTCCCTGCTCCCCACCCTCCGCACCGGTCGCATCCGCCCCCTGTACCGGCGCCCCGGCGGCGCGGAACCCAACCTCGCGCCCGGTCTGACGGCCCACCTCTCCGACCGCCTGGGCGAGCCCGCATCTCCGGTCGACGTCCTCGCCTGGATCCTGGCGACCGCCACCCCCGACCTGACCGTTCCGCTCACCGACGACCCCGCCCTGTGGACGGCCGGCGTCGATCTCGGCCGCCGCATGCTGTGGCTGATGCGCCGCGACGGCGAACGCCCCAAGCTGCCCGGAGGCCGCCGCCCCTACGTCCGCGCGCCCCTGCCGGCCCGGCCCCTCACCCTGCACTACGACCCGGACGAGGAGGCCCTCCACCTCGACGAGGGCCGTATCTCGCCCGTCCCGCCGGAGGCGTGGGAGTACGAGGTGGCCGGGGCGCGCGTCCTGGAGTCCTGGTTCGCGGCCCGTACGACCGCGCCCGCGCCCGGCACCCTGTCCGCGATCCGCCCGGCGAGCTGGCCGCAGACCTGGACGTCGGAACTGCTGGAACTGGTCACGGTCCTCGCCCTGCTGGCCGAACTCCGCCCGCTGCGGACGGAGTTGAAGGTGGCGTCCGCGATCACCGCGGCCGGTCTGCGCCGGGCGGGCGTCCTGCCGGTGCCGGAGGCGTCACGCCGCCCGGCCTCGGTCCTGGACCATCGCGAGGAGGGCCCGGAGGGCCAGTTCGCGCTGATCTAGG
>NZ_JCAJZW010000012.1:0-178539 GCF_059510455.1 Streptomyces sp. NTD91 | reverse complement strand
CCGCGGCACTAGACGCAGCGGCGGGCGCGTACTTGGTGGCGACGCCGCCATCCGGACCAGTTCACCGTGTGGTCGCGGCATGCAGGAGGGTGGCGCGGGCTCCAGCTGCCAGCCGACGACGGATTTCAGCTGCTGTGAGGTCCACGAGGTCGGGTGCGTCGGCCGGGTCACCCCATTTTCTCACTTCTGGACGGCCCTCACCGTGAGGAAGGCGTGGGCGAGCATGGTGAGCGTGATGTGCCGGCACCATCGCATGTAGCGGCGGGCCTGGTACTTCTACGACGGTGGCCGCCAGCGGGGCGCAGGCGAGGTGGTACGCGATTTCGTCGGGCTTGCTCCTGCTGCGGCGGCCCAGCATCCGCCGCTGCCGGGTCGGCTCGTCGCCGTCGAACTCCCACACCGCGGGCAAGCGGACGGCTGCCCAGTCGTAGAACCGTTCGCCCTCGGCTCCCGCACCCGCCGACAGACGCTGCCATGCCTCGGGCGGGGCCTGGGCGAGGACGTGGTCGATGCGCGGGCCGTGCACGGGCCGTGCACGGGCCGCGACTTGGGCACGGCGAAGAGCGGCGGGGTGCCGGCCTCGATGGCGCACCCCGCCCGCTCACCGTGGCGAGACCAGTCAAGCGGCGAAACGATCAGGATCGGCGGCCTTCCAGTCCACCGCCCAGGACTCCGGCGGCTCGATCAGCAACTGCCCCGGGTCCAGCCATTCATAGAGCTCCGCGTAGGAGCGGACCGTGACCGGATCCACGCGCCGGCGCAGCATGTGCGGGCGCAGCTCGGCCGGTCCGTTCACGCCCAGCGAGGCGATGATCTTCAGGGAGCTGTTCACCGTGGCGGACTGGAAGCGCTGGACCCGGACCGACTTGTCGTCGACGTGCAACGCACGGGCGCGGCGCGGGTCTTGTGTGGCGACTCCGGCGGGGCAGGTGTTGGTGTGGCAGCTCTGCGCCTGGATGCAGCCGATCGCGAACATCATCGCGCGAGCCGCATTGGTGAAGTCGGCGCCCTGCACCATGCGCTTGACGATGTCGGCTCCGGTGGCCACCTTGCCGCTGGCGCCGATCCTGATCCGGTCCCGCAGGCCGGCGCCGACCAGAGCGTTGTGGACCGTGATGAGGCCCTCGGTGAGGGGGCTGCCCAGATGGTCGGCGAACTCCAGCGGGGCGGCTCCGGTGCCGCCCTCCGCTCCGTCGACGATGATGAAATCGGGCGTGGTGCCCTCCTCGATCATGGCCTTGCACACCGCCAGGAACTCACGCCGGGAGCCCACACAGAGCTTGAAGCCGACCGGCTTGCCCCCGGACAGCTCGCGCATCTCGGCGATGAATCGGATCAGTTCCCGTGGGGTACTGAAAACCTCGTGGTACGGGGGCGAGATGACAGTCCGCCCCTCGGGGACTTCGCGTACCCGGGCTATCTCGGCGGTGACCTTCTCCCCGGGCAGCACTCCTCCGATGCCGGGTTTGGCTCCCTGGGACAGCTTCAGCGACACGCACTTCACGCTGTCGTGAGCAGCCTTTTCCGCGAACCGCGCCCGGTCGAAACGGCCGTCCTCGGTGCGGCAGCCGAAGTATCCGGTACCGATCTCCCACACCAGGTCGCCACCGTGCCGCAGATGGTAGTCCGACAGGCCGCCCTCACCCGTGTCGTGTGCGAAGCCCCCGAGGGCGGCGCCCTGGTTCAGGGCGAGGATGGCGTTGGCGGACAGCGAGCCGAAACTCATCGCCGACACATTGAACAGGGCCATGTCGTAGGGCTTGGTGCAGTCCGGACCACCGATGCGGACCCTCGGCTGCTCCGCCGGCACCGGGCGTGGCCTCATCGACGACTCGAAGTACTCGTAGCCTTCGGCATAGACGTTCCGTTCGGTCCCGAACGCCTGCTCCGCTTCCAGGCCCTTGGCGCGCTGATAGACGAGACTGCGCACATCCCGGTCGTAGGGACGGCCGTCGTAATTGCGCTCAATGAAATACTGCTGCAACTCCGGCCGGATCGACTCCAGCATGAAGCGCACATGTCCCAGCACAGGGTAGTTGCGCAGCACCGAGTGGCGCTTTTGGAGGAGATCGTAGGTACCCACGCCCGCCAACACCGCGCACAGCACAGCGGCTGGCCACCACCAGGGAGATACGGTCGCCGCGAAGGATCCGAATGCGACTGCGAGGACTCCAATAAATGCGATCGATGCAATTCTAATCACGTGCGAAACCTACTCCTGTCCCAGTAGCGTCACAATGTCTGAATGATGCGATATACGGCACATTCGGCGCACGGAAGTCCTATCGGCTCGGGGTGTGCGAATTCCGTCACGCCGGCCCGGCCTGGACCGAACCGCGCGCGTAACGGCCGGCCCACGCGGCCAGCAGCGTCGCGACGTAGCGGGCGTCGGCACGATCGGTGAGCAGATGGTCGGCGCCATCGATCGCGACAAAGGACTTGGGGTGCCGTGCTGCGTCGAGGATCCGCTGGGCGTTCTCCACACCTACCGTCTCGTCGATCGGCGAGTGCAACACCAGGAGCGCGTGACGCAGTCGGCGGATGCGCTCGGCCTGAGGCTGCGCGGAGATGTCGTCGAGGAACTCCCGGCGGATGTGGAATACGCGGCCTCCGAGACTCACCTCGGCCTCCCCGTTCCGCTCGATCTCCTCCCGCCTGCCGCCGAACGTGTGCACGACGTGCTCCGGCTCCGCAGGCGCACCGATCGTGGCCACCGCCGCCGTCTCTGGTATCCGGTGCGCGGCGGCCAGCACGGCTGCGCCGCCCAGCGAATGCCCGATGAGGAGCGACGGTGCCGTGAAGTTCTCGCGCAAGTGGTCGGCGGCGCGCACGAGATCGTCCACATCGGAGCTGAATGTACTGTCGGCGAAGTCACCCCCGGACTCACCGATGCCGGTGAAGTCCACACTGAGGACCGCGATTCCGCGTTCGGCCAGCTCCCGGCAGATCCGAGCGGCCGCCAACCAGTCCTTGCCGCATGTGAAGCAGGGGGCGAATACGGCGTACGCCCAAGGCGTCCCCTCCGGCAGGTCCAGGCGCGCCACGAGCGGGACGCCCTGCGAGCCTACGAACTCGATTTTGCTACTGCGCCTGGACATCCCGGCCCTCCACGCCCCCGACCCCGATCTGGTTTCGTGTGCCACTTTTCTTCGGCAGACGACCGCCGAGTCAAGAAAACTCGAGCGATATCAGCTCTCTGGGCAGAGTAGATCGGAGAGGAACTGAGAACATCGCACAATCTAGCGATTCATGTGACTACCAAGTCTCGACTCAAGCCCACAATGCATACCTGCAGCACGGCCCCACCTGGACAGCAGTCAATCACCAGATCATGCGATGCACTACGCACCTTCCTGATCGAAACTGGCCGCGTTGGCACTTTCTACTCTCCGGAAACCAAGGAATGATTGTCTTGCGCACCAAGAACAAGCTCGTACAGCGTATAGCGACCACCGCCGCCGCTCTGGCATTCGCCGGAGGCACCCTCCTCGTCGCCGGGGGTTCCGCGAACGCGGCTGCTCTTCCGGCCGACGCGCGTGTCCCTGCGCGAGCGGGTGCCGTGGCCGAGACGGGAACCGTCGGTGGGCACCACGACGGACATCGCGGAGACGTCTGGGACTGTACCAGGTACGAACGCTTCTACCCGTGGATCTGGGAGCAGCTGAAGACGTTCGGGTTGGCACGCCCGTAGTGGGTGACGCCGGCATCGCCCGCGGCCCGAGAAGTTCGGTGGCACACCGCGGGAATATCCGGAACGACGTTACGGCTGTGCCCATGTGGAATCCGGGAAACCTGCCGGTGTCGAAGGAAGTGCGCGAGGACGGACCGCAAGTGACCGAGGAACATACCGGCCACCGCGGCCTCGCGCCGGACCGCCGCAGGAGGCACACCGCGGAGCTGCTCGCCACGTGCGCCGCCTGTCTCATACCCTGGACCGTGATGCTGGGGCTGAAGCTGCCGTCGTCCCACCGTGTGCACGAGTGGCGCCTGACCTGGGTCGGATTCGACGTGCTGCTCATCATGGCGCTGGCGTCCACGGCGTTCCTGGCCTGGCGCCGCAGCCGTTCGGTCATTCTGTACGCGCACGCCACCGCGGTCCTGCTGATCTGCGACACCTGGTTCGACGTCTCGCTCGACGCCGGCACGGAGGACGTCTGGATGGCGGGGGGGCTTGCCCTGGCCACCGAACTGCCGCTCGCCGCCTTCCTCATCCACCGGGCACACTCCCTGATCGCCCTGCTGCCATGGCCGCCCGCGCACACCGCCGTCGGCGACACCGCCGCAAGCCGGACGAAACCGGTACCGGAGGGGGAGAGCCTGCCCCCGGGCCTGCGGTCGCGTGGATGACCGGAGGGGTTCCGGAGCTCAGAGCGCGTCGGTGCCGACCGACGCGGGCCGCGGTTGACCATCCGTCCGCGACACAGGGGAAGTCCTGCCACGCCGGTACTCCTTCTCGAGCGCCTGGTACGCGGCCCGGTCTGCCCCAGGGGAACGACCCGGTCGGTCCCCGGACTCAGCCGTCCGCTTGTGATCGGATCGCTGACGGCGCCGTGCCTGTGGCGCCGTCAGCGATCGGCAGCGTCCGTACGGCAGGCGCCGGCATCGCCCATTCACGGGATCCTCGCCGCCGCGCTCCGCCGCCGCAGGCGTAGCTCACTGCGCCCCGTCGGAGATGCCGCCCTGTTCGATCGCCAGCCGGGTCAGTTCGACTCGGGTGTTGATGCCGAGCTTGGTGAAGATGTGCTTCATATGCGTGTTGACGGTGTGCACGGACACGTAGAGCCGGTCGGCGATGGCCCGGTTGGTCAGGCCCTCCACGACGAGCGGAATGAGCTTGCGCTCGGATTCGGTCAGGCTCTCCCATCCCGGTGCGCCGGTCGTGTGGTGCCGTGGGACAGCTGTGCGCACGCCGAACTGTCTGAGGCGCCGCATGATCCGTTCGTGATCGCGCAGGGCTCCGGAAGCCGACGCCAGCTCACCGGCCTCTTCGAAGTACGGGATCGCCGACGTGGTGTCGCCCGACGCGGCCACGAGGTTCCCGAGGTCCTCGCGGGCCGTGGCCAGGGCCAGCCGCCTGCCGGTGCTGCGGTAACCGCTGACGGCGGACGCCAGTGCACCCCGGTCGTCGTGGAGCAGGCCGTCCACATGGGCACGGACTGTCCCGATGATCTGCTGGCTGTCGTCCTGCTCGGCGAGGGTGCGCAACGCGCGGGACACGGCCTGCGCGAGCGAGGGGTCCTCGCCGCGGAGCGCCATGCGCGCGATCCCGGGCCAGTGGGACGGCGGCACCGCGAGCAGGCGTGCCGGCTCGGCGTCCGTGAAGCTGCCGCCCAGCGCCGCTGCCGCTGCGCTGTCCCGGCCCTCCGCGTCCGCCAGGCAGGCGCGTGCGAGCGACACCCACAGGCCGAACCGCTGGGTGCTCGGGCCGGATCCGGCTTCGGCGACGCGCAGATGGTCCCTGGCTCTGGCGAGGTCGCCCCGTCTGATCTCCACCAGTGCCAGGACGGAGCGGGCCTGCGGATTCGGCTGGGTGATCTCGAGTTCGTCGGCCACCATCAGACTGGACTCGGCCTCCACGGCCGCGTCGTCCAGCGCCCCCTGTTCGAACAGCGCGCAGGCACGGCTCGCATGCCAGTGGGGAAGTGACCAGCCCAGGCCCAGCGCCTCCGCTTCGCGCTGCCCCTCCCGCAGCACCCGCTCGGTGTCCGCGAGCCGGTCGGTGGCGGTCAGCACCGTGGCCAGCCACAGCGCGGGAATCCGCGGCGGCCGCAGGTGGAGTACGCCGGACTCCGTGCCGGCACGTGCGGTGGCCTCCTCGGCGAGTTCGAGGGCGCGGGTCAGGCGCCCACGGTAGAAGAACGTCTGCGACTGGAACACCATGGCGCTGACGACGACGGCCGGGTCCTCGCTGCGGTAGGAGGCCTCGACCAGCCCGACGTCGGTCTGCTCGGCAGCGGTGATGTCCCCGAGGTACACATGGCCCGTCGCCTTGGTCTTGAGCAGCCTGATGCGCAGGTCGGCCGGCAGCGCGGGAAGGGCCAGGGCCTGCCGGAGGTGTGTCATCGCGGCGGCGTCGTCGCCCGCGGCCTGGTGGATCTCGGCGGCCACCAGACGCAGACGCGCTTCCTGCAGCGGCTCCAGCCGGTCCGACAGGGTGGCGTCGACCAGGTCGAGCGCCTGGTGCACCCGGCGGGTGCGGCCGAGGTACTCGGCGGCGTCGGTCAGCAGGGCGATGCGCCGCGGGTCGTGCAGGGGCAGCAGTCCGGCGATGTGCTGAGCCAGGTCCGCGGCCGCGTCGGGGGCCGACGAGGACAGCTCCCGTACCGCGGTGGTCAGTGTGGTGACGGCGTCGTCGTCGACCGGGCCGCCCGACAGGACGACGTGCCAGGCCACCTCGGCCGATCGTGCCCCGATGCCGCGCAGAACGTCGGCGGCCTCCCGGTGCAGAGCGGTCCGTACGGCCGGCGCCAGATTCTCGTGGACGGCCTGCCGGATGAGGTCGTGGCGGAACGCCAGTCGTGGGCCGTCACCCGAGAGCAGACCGGCGTTCATGGCGGCCTCGACGCCCGACAGCAGGCTTCCGGCCTGCCTGCCGAGCATGCGGGCGGCCGTGCCGAGGTCGAATTCCCGGCCGAGGACGGATCCGATCTGGAGGAGGCGCACGGCATCCTCCGGAAGCCGGTCCAGACGCGCGGCCACGGTCCGCCGGAAGCCGACCGGGATGCCGTCGTGCAGGAGGCTCGCCACGCCCGCCTCCACTTTGACGGCGTCGGTGTCGGCGAAGGCGCGCACCAGTTCGATCGCCAGGAGCGGATTGCCCGCGGCGCCCCGCAGCAGCCGGGCCAGACCGGGTGACGGTTTCGCCCCGAGGACATCGGCCGCGATGTGCTGCAGTTCCTGCTGCGGCAGAGGGCCGAGGGTCAGCCACCGGGCGCCGAGGCGTTCGAGGTCCTCCCGCACCCTGGCGACGGTCGGCCGCTCGGTCTCCGACCGTACCGCAAGCACCCACAGGATCCGCGAGGCCGCCAGTCGCCGGGGCAGTGTGCGCAGTACCAGGAGCGTGGCCGGATCAGCCCACTGCGCATCGTCCACCAGCACGGCCACCGGGGCGCGCTGAGCGCGGTCCTCCAGAGCGTCCGTGATGCTGTCCAGCAGCCACAGCCGCTGGTCGTCGGTGGCCGCGGCCGCTCGTTCGGAGCCGCCGGAGGACTGCAGGGCGGACTGCAGGGCGGCTCCCGCGGCGTACTGGTCGAGCTCGTCGGCCCGTACGGACACCACGTCGAACCCGGACCGCCGTGCCATCTCGTCCAGCTCCGCGAGCAGCCGGCTCTTGCCGACGCCGGGTGCGCCTTCCACGACGACGCAGGCACCCCGCCCGCCACGCACCGCGCCCAGGGCCTCACGGACAGCCGCCATCTCGCGGCCCCGTCCTCTGAGGCGCAGGCCGTTCACGGCCCGGTGCCCACGCCCACCGGGCCGGTCACCCACGGGGTCTGTGCTGCGCATGGGGCCAGCATGCCGCACGGCCACATCGCCCTCAACGCCGGTTCATGTGTGCCCGGCGCTTTCACCCGGGTGATTGCCGGTTCTGTGCCGTCCGCTCACCCCGCCACGACACATCCTTCGGGGCGTCCAGATCTCTTGCCCCCGAGAGGAGCACGACGTGCGTACAGGCAAGGAATACCTCGCGGCACTGAACGACGGCCGCACGGTGTGGGTGGGTGACGAACTCGTCGACGACGTGGCCACGCACCCCAAGACCAGGGCGTACGCCCGGAGCATCGCCGACTTCTACGACCTGCACCACCGTCCCGACCTCCAGGACGTCATGACGTTCCTGGACGAGGACGGTGTCCGGCGGTCCATGACATGGTTCCAGCACCGCTCCAAGGAGGACCTGCTGCGCAAGCGGCGCTACCTGGAGACGGTGCAGCGGGAACTGGGCGGCAGCGCGATACCGCGCACACCGGACGTCAACAACTACGTCCTGCTGACCTACGTCGACGACCCCGAGCCCTGGAGCAGCCAGTCCGTCGGGACCGACGGGCGGGACCTCACCCGGGGAATCCTCGACTTCTGGAACGTGATGCGGGACGGCGACCTCAACGCGACGCCGGCCTTCGTCGACCCGCAGGCGGACCGCTCGCGCGATTCCGCACAGGCCATCTCCCCCGCACTGCGGGTGGTCGCCACCTCGGACGAGGGCATCACCGTGCGGGGTGTGAAGTCGATCAGCACCGGCGCGGCCTTCGGGGACTGGATCCACATCGGCGTCTTCTACCGCCCCGGCATAGTGTCGGAGCAGATCATCTACGGGGCGGTGCGGACCAACACCCCCGGGGTCACCATCATCTGCCGGGAGAGCAACGTCCGCGAGGGCGAGGAGGTGGAGCATCCGCTCGCCTCGATGGGTGACGAGCTGGACAGCATCATCGTGTTCGAGGACGTGCTCATCCCCTGGGACCGGGTCTTCCACATCGGCAACCCCCAGCACGCGTCGCTGTACCCGCAGCGCGTCTTCGACTGGCTGCACTACCACTCGCTGGTGCGTGCCATGGTCAAGGCCGAGCTGATGCTCGGTCTGGCCCTGCTGATCACCGAGCACATCGGCACCTACCAACTGCCGCCCGTCCAGGCGCGGGTCGCCCGGTTCGCCGGCTTCCTCCAGACGCTCAAGGCGCATGTGATCGCCTCGGAGGACGAAGGCTTCTTCACTCCCGGCGGCATCTACAAGCCGAACGTCCTGATGTTCGACTTCGGGCGGGCGTACTACATCGAGCACATCACCGAGCTGACCCACGAGCTCATCGACCTGTCCGGTCGTGCCGCGCTCATCTATCCCACCGAGGGGCAGTGGGAGCGGCCCGAACTGCGGCCGTGGCTGACGGCGCTGCAGACCGGACCGGTCGGCAGGCCGCACGACCGGCTGAAGATCAGCCGGGTGATCCGCGACATGTTCCTGTCCGACTGGGGCGACCGCATCAGCGTCTTCGAGAACTTCAACGGCACGCCCCTGCTGGCCATCCGCAGCCTCACCATGAAGCGCGCCGAGATGTCCCCGACCGGGAGCATGGCGGACCTCGCGCGCAAGGTCTGCGGCATCGAGAGCGTGAGCAACGACGGGGAGCAGGAGACCGCGTACCTGGCCCAGGCGGACTACGCCCGACGCCAGGACGCCTCTCGCCAGAACGCCTCGTAGCAGGATGCCGGGGCCCGGGTCAGAGCATGCCGTACTCCCGGGCCCTGGCGACCGCTGCGCTCCGGTCGTGCGCACCGAGTTTGCGGAAGACCGCCCGTACCTGTGTCTTGACGGTGTTGTGGGACACATAGAACTCGGCGGCGATCTCACGCAGTGTCAGGGGACCGCACAGGGCGCGGAGCACCCGGCGCTCGCCGAGCGACAGCTCCTGGGGGCCGGACACGACGAGCGGCACGACGGTGTCCTCCCCGACTCCCCCGAGCAGATCCGTGAGCACTCCTGGTGACTCGCACCGGGCCGCTGCCCGCTCGGCCGCCTCACGGGCTTCCCGCGCGGCGTCCGCGTTGCCTCGCGCAGTGGCAAGTCGTGCCCGTGTGCCGTGATACAAGGCGTGCATCTGGGGTTCGCTGCCTGTCCTGGACGAGTCCGCCAGCGCCGCTTCCGCATCGGCCAGGGTCCGTTCGGCCTCGTCGGCCCGTCCCTCATCGAGGAGCAGGCCGGCCCTGCCGATGTAGGCGGGCGCAGCGACGAAGTGCCGCTCCAGCCCGGCCGTTCCGGCCGCGTCCAGGGCTTCGTCGCTCAGCATGCGCGCCGGCTCACGGCGTCCGGCCAACAGGGCGCACAGCGCCCGCAGCCCCAGCGCGCGGACGAGCGTCAGGCCGTGCCCGGCGGCATGCGCGTCACGGGTCGCCTCGCCGAGCAGCGCCTCGGCCTCCGCGTACCGGGAGGTCCACAGCGAAGCGGTACCCCGGGCCGTACAGGCCAGGGCACGCCAGGAAGTCAACGGGACGGTGCCGGCGAAGACGGTTTCGGCGAGACGGTCGCCGGTCAGGACCTCCCCCTGCAGCCAGCAGGCCACGGCCCGGGCGACGGCCGCCGCATCGGACACCGAGCTGCCTTCGCCGACCTGCTCCGCTCCCGGCCCCCTGAGCCGGACGACGTCCAGCCAGCGCCGGGCCGTTTCCGGAGCACCCCCCGACAGGGCTGCCATCGCCGCCACGACGCACAGTCTTGCGTCGGCGGCGACCGTGCGGAGCGGCAAGAGCTCCAGCCATTGTCTGACCTCCCGACCACGGCCTGCCGAGATCGCCTGTTCCCAGTCGTGGAGTATCGACGCGACGGCGGCGGCCTCGTCACCGCCGCCCACCCAGTGCCGTACGGCCGCGGTCGTCTCGCCCTGCCGTGAGTACCACCGAGCCGCCGTCCTGTGCAACGACACGGCGGTCTCCCGCCCTTCGGATCCGAGAAGGTCGCAGAGCAGCGCGGACAGTGCGCGGTGACGCCGGTACGCCGAGGGATCGGCGGCTACGGGTACGAGCAGTTGGACGGTCTGTGCGAGCTCGCGCAGCAGTACGCCCGCCCGGTCCCCGGCGAGGGCTCGGCACGGCCCGGCACTCAACTCGTCGAGCACACTGGTACGGAGCAGGAACTCGCGCTGCTCGGTGGTGAGCCGGTGGAGCACCTCGGTGGCCAGGTACTCGGTGACCGCTCGCCTGCCACGGGCCAGGTCGGCCGCCGTGTCGGCGCCGTCCGACGAGCGCGCGAGCGTACGGCCCATGATGCACAGCGCCGCCGCCCACCCCTCGGTGGCCTCGTACACCGCGCTCAACGTGTCCGGATCCGGAGCGGACCCGAGCAGATCGGTGAGCACGGCCTGTGCCTCCTCGGGGGTGAACGCCAGGTCGTGCCGGTCGAGTTCCGCGACGACGCCCCGGGCCCGCAGGGTCGGTACGGGCCCACCCGGTACGTGACGGGTCGACAGAACGACGCGAAGGCCCTGCGGAAGCCTTGTCAGGAAATCCGAAAGGCAGCGGACCGCATCGACGTCCGTGATCGATTCCACTCCGTCGAGGATCAGCGCGAGCGGTCCCTGTCCGTCCAGTCCGCTCACGAGGCTCGGCAGGATCTCCTCGAGCCACGCGTCGAGTGTCCACTCGCCGCTGTGGGGGCGGACGGGCAGTTCCGGCCGTACGTGCTGCAACGCCCGCAGGATGCCGGCCCAGAGCCGGCTCGGGGCGTTGTCGTACGCGTCCAGGCTGAGCCAGGCGCACGCGCCACGAGTTGCGAGGCTTCGCGACCACTCGGTCAGGAGCACCGTCTTTCCGGCACCGGCGGGCGCGGAGACCACCACCACGGGCTCGGTCGACGCGTCCAGCCGGCGCAGCAGTCGGGGGCGGGTCAGCTGGTGCGGGGGCTGGTCCCCAGGACGCAGCTTGAAGGTCGGCACGGAACTGGTCATGGCACCTTCGGTGGAGTCGTCGGGACTAGTGGAGCCCCCGGCGTCCCGCGGCTCGCCTGCAGGAGCCGGACGCCGGGGGCCGTAGTAGACCGGGGCAGGGATACGGCAGCCTTCGTCGGACCGCTGAAACACGCCCTGGTGCCGCGGCAGGCAACGTTTGCCCGTCGAGGAGCGGCGTCCGGTGCGTGCTCTCGGCGTGCCGGGTGCGAGCCCTCGTACTGGCTGTACGTGGGTTTGTGCCCGGTGCGGCGAGTGGGGGCACCTCCCACGCCCTTGAGGCAGTGGGGGAGCGTGCCGGGCGTCGCGACGGGACGAACGTTGCCCGTTGCGGCACTAGCAGGGGGGCCTGAGCGTGCCGAAGTCTCCGCCGAAGTGGAGCAGCGGCCGACCTTCCATCCGGTGTTCGAAGTGGCGGACGTCGCCCACGAATATGGTGTGATCGCCGCCGGGCAGCGCCGCTGCGACGTCACACACGACCGCCGCGATGGCGTCCTTCAGTACCGGCACCCCATGGTCGTCGATGGTCTCCACACCCGCGAACTTGTCCGGCTTGGAAACGGCGAAGTTCCGCGCGAGGTGCTCGCTGTCCTCGCCGAGGACGTTGACGGCGAAGCGACCGTGCTCAGCGATCGCGGTCCGGGTGTAGAGCTGGTTGCCGATGCACACGATCAGTTGGAGCGGCTCGAGGGACAGCGCGGAGACGGCGCTCGCCGTCATGCCGATGGGCGTGCTGCCCGAGCATGTGGTGATCACGCTGACACCCGTGGCGAGCCGGCTCATCGTGGCTCGGAACCCGAAGACGACATCAAGGGTTTCACTCATTTGAGGACCTCCGTGAATTCGGGGCTGAGCCCCGCGGTGTGAGGAAGTGTTCGACGTCGGCCGTCCTCGTGGATGACCGGCTCCCGTCGTGGTGGCGCCGTGGGGATCAGTCCGTGACGCGGGGTTCGAGGACGAAGGTGTGGCGCAGCAGGGTGTACGGCACGTCGGTCGTGCCCCGGCAGGGCCCGGCGTCGGCCGGGTAGGTGTCGTAGCTGTCGACCAGCGACTCCTTGACGCCGAACACCGGATCGGTGTCCAGGTGCGGGTCGTCGGAGGGGAAGAGCATGGTGGTCACGCGTTGGAATCCCGGCGCTTCGATCAGCAGGTGCACATGGGCGGGGCGCATGAGCGACCTGCCGGTCGCGCTCATGAGTTCGCCGACCGGGCCGTCACCGGGTATCGGGTAGCTGGACGGGCGGATGGAACGGAAAGCGAAGTGCCCGGTCTCGTCGGTGCGGAACAGCCCGCGCATCGCCGGCTCGTCCAGTCCGGGCACCTCCATGTCGTAGTGGCCGTCCGCGTCGCTGTGCCAGACGTCCACCGCCGCGTCGCCCACCGGCGCTCCCTGATGGTCCACGACCCGTCCCTCGAAGAAGAGCGGGATACCGGGCAGACCGCCGGAGATGTCGGCGGCGTCTGCCTGCTGCAGCCTGTCCTTTCTGAAGTACGGGCCCAGCACGCTGTTCTGTGTGGCCTGGCTGGGGCGTCGGTTGGTCAGGGCGTCGACCAGCATGGTGACTCCGAGCACGTCGGACAGCAGGATGAACTCCTGACGCGTAGAAGTGCACGTCTGCCCGGTGCGCGTCAGGAAGTCCACGCCCCGGGCCCATTCGTCCTGCGTCAGTTCGACGTCGCGGACGAAGGCGTGCAGGTGCCGCACCAGTGATTCCAGGATCTCGGCGACGCGGGAGTCCTTGGTGTCCCGCATCGTCGAGATCACGGCCTCGGTGATGGTGTCGCTGGTCAGATCACGCATGACGCGCTCCCGTAGTGGTGGAGTGGTGGACCGCGGACCCGGTCCGGGGATGTCCGTCGCCGGATGATGTGCACGGCGGCTGTCCGGCCCAGGCGCGGGCCAGGAGGGCGCGTACCGCCGTCCGTTCGACTGGTCGCGGGTTCCAGTAGCCGTCCCGCACGATGAGTTCGGCCGCCTGCTCGATGCCCGATTCCGGCATACCGAGGTCCCGCAGCGCCCTGGGGGCACCGAGCCGTCCCGCGAAGTCGAAGAGTCCCTTCGCGGCGTCGGCCGCCGACAGCGCCCTTGCGATGCGTGCCATGGCCTCGGGCGCCGCCGGTGCGTTGTAGGCGACGACGTGCGGCAGCACGACCGTGTGGGTTTCGGCGTGCGGAAGCCCGAACGTGCCGCCCAGGACGTGGCACACCTTGTGGTGCAGGGCCATGCCCACCGTGCCGAGGCACGTGCCCGCCAGCCACGCCCCGTACAGGGCGTCGGCCCGCGCCTCGCGGTCGTCCGGACGTTGTGCGACGACCGGGAGGGAGCGGATGAGGGATTCGAGCGCTTCACCGGCCATCAGGAAGGCGAGCGGGTCCCGGTCCTGTGCGTAGAGGGCCTCCACCGCGTGCGCCATCGCGTTGACGCCGCTGACCACCGATGCCGCCGCGGGAAACGTGAACGTCAGGTCGACGTCGTACACCACGGTCTTCGGCAGCACTTCCGGCAGCCGGCGGGTCGTCTTCCGGCGCCCTTCGGTCTCTCCGAGGATCGGCGTCATCTCCGAGCCGGCGTAGGTGGTGGGCAACGCCAGCTGTGGCAGCCCGGTCCGCAGAGCGATCGCCTTGCCGAGGCCGATCGTCGAGCCACCGCCGATGGCGAGCACCGAGTCCGCTCCCACGGCTCTGGCATACGCGACGGCCTTCTCCGTGACCTCGACGGGGGTGTGCGGAGCCGCTTCCGTGAAGGTTCCCACCGCCGCCGTACCCAGTATGTCGTGTACCTCCACTGCCTGGCCCGCTTGACCAGGTGTGCACAGGATGAGCACCCGACGGCATCCGAGGGCATCAGCGTCTTCAGGAATACGGCTGCGCGTACCGCTACCGAAGACCACCTTGGTGATCTGTCCACGATGCACGAATGTCTTCATGAGAATTCCCCAGTCCCGCCGTCTGCTTGGAACCAAGACTCTCGATGCCTGAATGACGGGGGTCAACGTAATCCGCGAGGGATAACGGGCGCCGGCGTTGAAATACCTTGTTCGTGCGACAGGCTCCGCGCCCGGGGCCTCCGGCTCCCGACGGACATCACTCGTCTGCGCGATGCGGTGGGTGTCCATGGGCTGGATCCTGGATCCGGACCTCTGCCAGGCGGATATGCCGGTCGAGGTCACCGGAACGGCGTCCGGGGGGCCGCATTCACGAGGGGCGAGGGTTCAGGTCGGGGGTGCCGAACCCAGGAATACGGCCGCTGTCCGTGCGTCTCCCGGACTAGGGCGTGCTTCGAAAGTCCCGCCTGGTCTCCGGGGGACGACGCTACTTTCGAAACACGCCCTAGGTGCGGACCGGTCCGGCGCGCACCTGATCGACGGCTGAGATCCGGACGTCGTCACCACCCCAGGAGGCACCATGACCGGAACCGGACCCGACTGCGAGGCCGACCCCGACATCCCGCTGAGTCCGGCGGCGACGGGGACGACCGATGAGGACACGAAGGCCGCGGCGGACCACGACATGCAGGCCCGCTTCGAACCGGCACTGGTACACCGTGACCGGCTTTTCGCGGCCGCCGTGCGGATGACCGGCAGTCCGACCGACGCCGAGGACCTGCTCCAGGAGACGTACGCCCGGGCCTACGCCTCGTTCCACCAGTTCCGCGAGGGCACGAATCTCAGCGCCTGGCTGTACCGCATCCTCACCACCACGTTCCTCAACTACCGCCGCGGTCAACGCAGGCGGCCGCAACGCGACGACACGACGGCGATCGCGGACTGGCAGATCGCCCGCGCGGCCTCGCACACCTCGTCGGGACTGCGCTCCGCCGAGGCCGAGGCGCTCGACCACCTGCCCGACCCGGACGTCAAGGCGGCACTGCAAGCCGTCCCGGAATACTTCCGAACGGCGGTGTACCTCTTCGACGTCGAGGGCTTCACCACCCGTGAGATCGCCGACATCATGCAGACTCCCGTCGGCACCGTGCTGTCCCGACTGCACCGAGGTCACCGACGGCTGCGCTCGCTGCTGGAGGGCTATGCCCAGGAGCACCGTCTCGTCCCGGCGGGCCACGTTCGAGGCAGTGGGTCCGCACCACGGGCCGGTGAGCGAGGTCACCCGGGACGGCGGCGGAAGGCGGGATGCACGCAGGGGCCAGCGGTGTTCCAAGAGCGCATGGAACACCCGTTGACAGCCCTCCGGCCCGGTGTCCGGGACAGCCCCGGGCCGGAGGGCTCGGCTCCCGTACCGAGTGAGTGAGGAAGAGATGCCGAGACCCAGCACCGGTGCCGTCGATGCCGAGGCATGTGCACTCCTCGTCATGCCGGACGGCTCGGCGGTGCCCGTGTCCACGCGACTGGGCTATCGTCCCGACGATCCCCACGCGGTCCGTGCGATCTTCCGCCTCGGCGGTGACCGGGCGGTCGAGTGGTTCTTCGCCCGTGAGCTCCTGAGAGAGGGGCTGCTCCAGCCAGTCGGTATCGGCGACGTCCGCCTGCGCCCTGCTTGGCACCAGGGACAGCACATGGTGCAGGTCGTCCTCACGCCGCCCGCAGGACGGGCGGACCTCATGTTCCCCTGGCCGGTGGTGACGGAGTTCCTGCAACGCACCGATGCGGTGGTGTCACCCGGCACCGAGCACGTGCATGTCGACCTGGACGCCCAACTGATGCATCTTCTCGCGGAGCACTGACCCACACCCACGATCGATCGATCATCGATCACAGTGATCTCGGGACAGGAGACCACGATGTTGACCGTGCTGTCGCCGATCTTCGCTCTGCTCGCAGCGGCAACCAACGCACTGGGAACCGTGATGCAGCGCCGGGCCGCCACCGTCGTCCCGCAGTCCGGCGGTCTGCGCATCGGCCTGATGTGGGACCTGCTGCGCACTCCGGTCTGGCTGCTCGGCATAGGTGGGGTCGCCCTGTCGGCGATCTTCCAGGGCGCCGCGCTGGCCACCGGCGCCCTGGCGGTCGTACAGCCGCTCTTCATGCTGGAGTTGCCGTTCGTGCTGCTGCTCGCGAGCATCGTCTTCGGGCGCCCGTTGCCCCGGGCCGGCTGGGTGCCCGTCGGCAGTATCGGGGGCGGCCTGGGCCTGGCGTTGTTCGCGGCCGCGCCGACCGGTGGCACTCTCGGGATCCCCGCGGCCCGGTGGACAGCGGTACTGACCTGCTGCCTGCTCGCCGTGGTGGTGCTGTGCAGCGTCGCGGTCAGGCTGCCCAACGGCGCGGCGCGCGCCGCGTGCATGGGCCTGGCCGCCGCCGTCTCCTACTCCCTCACTGCCGCGCTCATGAAGTCCTCGACCGCCGCCCTCAGCCGCCGGGGTACGGGTGCCTTCTTCACCACATGGCAGACCTATGCGTTCGCAGCCCTCGGCGTGTGCGCCCTGTTCCTGCTGGAGAACGCCATGCAGTCCGGACCGCTGGTCGCCTCCCAGCCTGCCCTGACCCTCGGGGACACCCTGGTGAGCCTGGCCCTCGGCGTCACCCTCTACGGGGAAAGGCTGCGTGGTGGCTGGTGGCTGACCCTCCAGGTGCTCGGGCTCGCGCTGGTGGCGTACGGGGTCGCCCGCCTGTCACGTCAGCATCTCGTTCCCGCAGGAATGTGAAATACCCGATTCGTGCGAGAACGGCCGACGGCACAACCCTTGAATCGCAGCCAATATCGCCGATCTGCGGGATGGCCAAGCGCGCCGTGGCATCGGACCGTGGAACCAGGTCTCAGCGGACGGCCCCGGCAGGCTGAATGCACATCGGGCGGACATGTCGGCGGCGTAAAACACTCCGCGATGGACACAGAATTCACGCGAGCATCTGGAGATCCGAAAAATATGGGGAAATTGGTCAATACGGCCCTGGAGGCCGTGGCGGATGTGCCGGATGGAGCGTCGTTGGCCGTGGGCGGGTTCGGACTGAGTGGTGTGCCGAACGTGCTGATCCAGGCCCTGTTCGAGCGAGGCGTCGGCGGGCTGTCGGTCGTCTCGAACAACTGCGGGGCAATGGATTCGGGCCTGGCGGTACTGCTCTCGGCGGGCCGGATCGGACGGGTGACAGGATCGTATGTCGGGGCGAACAAGGAGTTCGCGCGGCAGTACCTGTCCGGTGAGCTGGAGGTGGAGCTGATCCCGCAGGGCACGCTCGCCGAACGGCTGCGCGCCGGCGGCGCGGGCATCCCCGCCTTTTACACCCCGGCGGGGGTGGGCACGCAGGTCGCCGAGGGCGGGCTGCCCTGGCGCTACGACGGCTCCGGCGGGGTCGCACTGGCCTCGCCGGCCAAGGAGGTGCGGGTCTTCGACGGCACCGAGTACGTGCTCGAACGCGGCATCCGCACCGACTTCGCGCTGGTGCGGGCGGCGCAGGGCGACCGGCACGGAAACCTGGTGTTCAACAAGTCCGCCCGCAACTTCAACCCCCTCGCGGCCATGGCCGGCAGGCTCACGATCGCGGAGGTGGAGGAGCTGGTCGAGCCCGGCGAGATCGATCCGGACGCGGTGCACCTGCCCGGCATCTTCGTCCAGCGGGTGTTGGCCCTCACCCCGCAGCAGGCGGCGGACAAGAAGATCGAGCGGCGGACGGTGACCAGCTGATGGCCTGGACTCGTGAGGAGATGGCCGCCCGCTCCGCCCGTGAGCTGCGCGACGGCCAGTACGTCAATCTCGGCATCGGCCTGCCCACGCTGATCCCCACCTACCTGCCGCCAGGGGTGGAGGTGATCCTCGAGTCGGAGAACGGCATCCTGGGCACCGGCCCCTACCCGGGTGCGGACGAGGTCGACCCGGACCTGATCAACGCCGGCAAGGAGACCGTCACGGTCCTGCCCGGCGCCTCCTTCTTCGACTCCGCACTGTCCTTCGCGATGATCCGCGGCGGGCACATCGACGTCGCGGTGCTGGGTGCCATGCAGGTCTCCGAGCAGGGGGACCTGGCGAACTGGGCGATCCCCGGAAAGATGATCACGGGGATCGGCGGTGCGATGGACCTGGTCCACGGCGCCCGCACGGTCATCGTCGTCATGACGCACACCGCCAAGGACGGCTCGCCGAAGATCCTCACCGAGTGCGCGCTGCCATTGACCGGGAGGCGCTGCGTGAACCGGATCATCACCGACCTCGGTGTCCTCGACGTCACCGACGAGGGGCTTGTGCTGGTCGAGTGCGCACCGGCCGTCGACGTCGAGGAGATCATCGCCAGGACCGACGCCAAGCTGACCGTCACGCAGGGCCTGCTATGAACCCCGTTTACATCGTCGACGCCGTGCGCACGCCGATCGGACGCTACAACGGCGGCCTGGCCTCCGTACGCCCCGACGACCTGGCCGCCCAGGTCATCGGCGAACTCCTCTCCCGCATACCCCAGTTGGACCCAGCGCGCATCGAGGACGTGTACCTCGGCAACGCGAACGGCGCCGGCGAGGAGAACCGCAACGTGGCCCGCATGGCCGCCCTGCTCGCCGGCCTGCCCACCAGCGTGCCCGGGGCGACGGTCAACCGGCTGTGCGCCTCCGGACTCGAAGCCGTCATCCAGGCCGCCCGCGCCATCGCAGTCGGCGACGCCTCCGTCGCCATCGCCGGCGGCGTGGAGTCCATGACCCGCGCCCCCTACGTCCTGCCCAAGAACGACAGACCGTTTCCGGCCGCCCACGCCGAGCTGTACTCCACCACGCTGGGCTGGCGCATGGTGAACCCGGCGATGAACCCGCAGTGGACCATCCCTCTCGGGGAGTCAGCCGAGCTGATCGCCGAGAAGCACAAGATCGGCCGTGAGCAGCAGGACGAGTTCGCCCTGCACAGCCACCAGAAGGCCGCAGCCGCCCAGGAACAGGGCCTGTTCGACGCCGAGTTGGTGCCCGTTCCGGTCCCGCAGCGCAACGGCGACCTCCAGCTGTTCGTGGCCGACGAGTGCGTACGCCCGAACGCCTCCCTCGCGGCGATGGCAAGGCTCAAGCCGTCCTTCCGTACCAAGCAGGGCACGGTCACCGCCGGCAACGCCTCCCCCCTCAACGACGGCGCCGCCGCCCTGCTGCTGGCCGACGAGGAGGGTGTGAAGGCCATCGGCCGCGAGCCGCTGGCACGCGTCTGCGCGACCGGAGTCTCCGCGATCGACCCCGACTACTTCGGCCTCGCCCCCGTCGAGGCCGTCGACCGGGCCCTGGCCAAGGCCGCCCGGACCTTCGCCGATCTCGACGTGCTGGAGCTGAACGAGGCCTTCGCCGCCCAGGTCCTCGGCTGCCTCGCCGAATGGCCAGAGTTCGACCCGGCGATCCTCAACCCGCAGGGCGGCGCCATCGCGCTCGGCCACCCCCTCGGCGCCTCCGGCGCCCGCCTCGCCGGCACCGTCGCCCACCAGCTCGCCCGCCGCGGCTCCGGCACGGGCGTCGCCACCCTCTGCATCGGCGTGGGCCAGGGCCTCGCCCTCGTCCTCGAACGCTGACACGAACGGGGCGAGCAGACCGTCGTGGGGAACAGCGTCCGGGACGGGAATCGGCAGCGGCCTCCGCGCGGGGTCGGCGGGTGCGGACGTACGGTACTGATATGTGCGCCATGCGGGGAGGCGGCGCGGCGCAGCCCCACGGGCCCCACGCCCCTTCACCCACCGCCGGGTCACTGCGCCGGGCCGAGCTGGACCGGCTGCTGGAGCTCGCCGTGCGCGACACCGGCGTGCACGCGGGAGCGGTCTTCCTGCTGGCGTCCGACGGCCAGACCCTGCGGCTGGAGGTGGCCGCAGGCATGCCGGCGGAGTATCTCGCGCCCTGGTTCGGGGTCCCGCTGTCGAGCCGCTTTCCCGTGACCGATGCGGTGCGCGAGCGGCGGCTCGTCTGGCTCGGCGACCCGGAGGACCTCGCCCGTCGCTATCCCCGCACGGCGATCGCCCTGCCCTACCACCATGCGGTGGTCGCGGCACCGCTCCGCACCGGAACCACGGTCTGGGGTGCGCTGCTGCTGTTCTGGCCCGGCGCCGGCGCCACCAGAACCGACGGCCCGAGCCCTGAACGGGTCCGTGCCGCCGGTCGGCGTCTGGCGCGGTTCCTGCGCGACGCCGCCGGCACCGGCCACGCCGTCGGCCCGGGCCCCACACCCCGCACCCTGGTGCAGCCGCCCGCCGGCAAGCGGGGGCCGGCCGAGGCGCTCGCCGCGGCCGACCTCGTCGAGCGGCTGCCCTGGGGCAGTTGCTCCCTCGACCTCCAGGGCAGGTTCACCTACGTCAGCGCCACCGCCGCCGCCCTACTGGGCGCGAGCAGCCCCGACGATCTGATCGGCACGCGTCCCTGGCAGTCCTTGCCCTGGTGCACCGACCCGGCCTTCGAGGACCACTTCCGCGCCACCGTGGTCAGCCGGAAGCCCGGCTACTACACCGCCATGCACCCGCCGGACCAGTGGCTCGCGTTCGAGCTCTATCCCGACGGCTCGGGGGTGAGCGTCCGCATATCGCCGACCGGTCCGGGCGGGGACTCGCAGCCGGGGCCCACCATGACGGAGACATTCCAGGGCGAGCCGATCCGCCTGGGCGAGATCTACCGGGTGCTGCACCTGGCCGCCGCCCTGTCGGAGACCGTGGGCGTCTCAGACGTGGTCGATCTGGTCACCGAGGAGATGCTGCCGGCGTTCGGAGCCCGGACCGTCGCCCTGCTCGCGGCCGAGGACGGCAGAATGCGGGTCATCGGCCGCCGCGGCTACAACCCCTCGCTGCTCGAACACTTCGACGGAGTGCCGCTGACCCACCCGGCACCCGCGGTCCGGGTCCTCGCCACCGGCGTGCCCAGCTTCTTCGCCTCCTTCGACGAGCTGTCCCGGGCCTACCCGCCCGCCCCGCATCAGAAGGGTCTGCATGCCTGGGCGTTTCTGCCGCTGATCGCCTCCGGGCGTCCGGTGGGCTCGTGCGTGTTCGCCTTCGACCGGCCCCACCCCTTTCCCGACCAGCAGCGGGTCGTCTTCATCGCGCTCGCGGGACTGATCGCGCAGGCGCTGGAACGGGCCCGCCTGTACGACACCAGCAACAAACTCGCCAAGACCCTGCAGGCGGCCCTGCTCCCCGACTCGCTGCCCAACCTTCCCGGACTGGATGTAGCGGCCCGCTATCTGCCCAGCGTCCGCGGCATGGACATCGGCGGCGACTTCTACGACCTGGTCCGGGTCGACGACACCACCGCAGCCGCGGTCATCGGTGACGTCCAGGGCCACAACGTCACCGCCGCCGCGCTCATGGGCCGGGTGCGCCCCGCCATCCGCTCCCACGCCGCCTCGGGGGCCACGCCGTCACAGGCCCTCGCGCAGGCCAACCGTCAGCTGGTCGCCATGGACCCGGGCCGCTTCGTCAGCTGCCTCTACGCCCACCTCGACCTCGCACACCACCGAGCCGTCCTCGCCACCGCCGGCCATCCCCCGCCCGTTGTGCGTCACCCGGACGGCCACGCCGAGGTCCTTCCACTCCGACCCGGCGTGCTGCTCGGCATCGACCCCGACGCGGACTACCCCCCCACCGAGATCCCGCTGACCCCCGGCACCCTCCTCGCCCTGTACACCGACGGCCTCGTCGAGACTCCCGGGGTCGACATGGACGACGCCATGTCCGGGCTCGCCACCCAGCTCGCCCGGGCCCCGGCCCAGCCCATGGACCGGCTCGCCACGACCCTGATCGACCACGCACGGCAGACCGCGCCCCGGACGGACGACATCGCCCTGCTGCTCATCGGGCTCGCCACCGCCGGGTAGCGCGCGCCCCGGCTGGGCTTGCACGGCAGGCACTTGGGACGTACGGCATGCCTTGACAGCGAAGAGACGGAGAGCAACGATGGGAACTATGGAAACTAATCCAGTTTCAGAAGTTTCCACCAGTGACGAGCGGCGTGCGGACGTGATCGTGGAGGCGGCCGGCCGGCTGTTCTTCGGGTCGGGTTTCGCGCGGGTGAGCATGGACGATCTCGCTCGTGAGCTCGGGATGAGCAAGAAGACGATCTACCGTCATTTCCCGGACAAGCGCAGCCTGCTGGCCGCGGTGCTGGACCGCCAGTTCGCCGCGGTGGAGCGCACGCTGGTGGCGGCGACCGAGGACGCAGCAGAGCAGCCGTTCGCTGGGCGGGTGCAGCGGTTCCTGATCGCGGCGGGCAGTGAGCTCGGGCGGATCGGCGCGCCTCAGCTCGCGACGGGGCGGGGCGACGCGATGCTGCGCCCGTACGTGGAGCAGCGCGTGGACGCGGTGGTCTACCGGCGGCTCGACGAGCTGTTCCGGGAGGGACACCGGCAGGGCTTGCTGGCGGCGCCGCCCGAGCTGATGAGTGAGATCACCCGCGGCGCGTTGGAGCGGCTGCTCATGTCGGAGTTGCCACGCGATCTGGACTGGACCGCGGCCGATCTGCTGCGGGCGACCGTCGACACCGTGCTGTACGGGGCAATCCGCCCGACAGGCCGGGGCATCGACGACGAACAACCCCGGGCGGTCATCCCGACGGCCCGCGACGACGATCAGGAGGTGGGCCCATGACCGGGACGACCGGCAGGGTGGCATTGGTGACGGGGGCCGGCAGCGGAATCGGCGCGGCCACGGCGCGACTTCTGGCCGCGCGAGGAATGCGCGTGGTGGTCAACTACCTCCGCAACACCAAGGCGGCCGAGGAGGTCGTGGCCGACATCGAGGCCGCGGGCGGCCAGGCCATGGCCATGCAGGCCGATGTGCGCGAGGAGGCGGCCGTCGAGAGCATGGTCGGACAGGTCCAGGCAGCTTGGGGCGGCATCGACGTGCTCGTGCACAACGCGCTCATCCCGTATGCGGTCAAGCCGTTCCAGGACATGACGTGGGAAGAACTGGGCGGCAAGATCGACGCCGAGATGCACGCGGCGTTCGCGGTCACCAAAGCCGTACTGCCCACGATGACCGAACGAGGGTGGGGACGCCTCATCTACCTCGGCACCGGACTCAGCCGCCTGCCTCGGGCGGGCATGATCGCGCTGGGCGTTTCCAAGGCCGCACTCGAGCAGTTCGCCCGGTATCTCGCCCAGGAACTCGGCCCGCAGGGCATCACGGTCAACGTCGTCTCGCCCGGCCCGGTGGAGTCCCGCACCGCCGATGCCGTGCTCGACGACGCGACGAGGCAGCGGCAGGTGGCCGCCACCCCCTTGGGCCGCCTGGCCTACCCGGCCGATGTCGCCCAGGCGGTCGCCTTCTACGCCGCCGAGGACAACTCCTTCATGACCGGTACCACGGCCGCGGTCAACGGCGGCATGGCCATGTACTGACGCCCCGCTGACCTCCGCGCACACGGCCGAACCCTTAAACGATCAAGGAAAGACGTTCATGCACACGATCGACCTGGCCTACGTCGGACGAGGCCTGCACGAGGAGCTGGCCGCCTACATCGCCGACCAGCAGGACTACTACGCCGAGGAGGGTGTACACGTCGCGCTGCGCGACGGCTGCACCTGGGACGTGGAACGGCTGCGCCGCTGCGCCACCATCGGGCTCGGCCGGGCACTGCTGTCACGACTGACCGACGGCACCCCGTGGGTCGCACTCAGTGTCAACACCCACCGCCCGCTGTTCTGGTTCCTCGCCCGCCCCGGCCTGACCTCCCTCGCCGACCTGGCCGGGCGACGGCTGGCGGTCCACGCCCCGCACACCCCGCCCGGCGCATTCGCCCGGATCGTGCTGCGAAAGGCCGGCCTCGACCCGGACCGTGACGTGAACACCGTCGTCCGCTCGCCCGGCGACTACGGCATGGATCTGCGCCGGCTCAACGACGGCAGCATCGACGCCGCCTACGTCGGCAGCACCATGGCACCGGAGGCGGTGGCCGCCGAGCACGGCTGGCAGGTGCTGGCCTGGGTCGGCGACCACTTCCAGATCCCCACCGTGGGCGTGGCCGTCGACCCCACCCACATCCCACCCGACGACCCCGCGGTCCAGGCCGTCGTACGAGCCCACCGGCGCGCCCTTCAGGTGATCCACGACGACCCCGACACCACGGTGCGCCACATGCAGACGTTCCTCGGCGGACAGACCGCGGAAGAGGCCCGGGCCCACTACGACACGTTCATCGCGCCGTACTTCACCACGGACGGCCAGGCCGATCTCGCTGTCGGCGACAAGGCGATCACCGCGGTCGCCGCCGAACTCGGCGTCCCTGCCACCGTCACCGCAGCCGAGTTCTACCGCGCCGCGGCCACAGCCTAGCCTCGCCGTTTCGCGTGGCTGAGCAGGTCGAATCGAAGTGAAGTGCTGGTTCCGGTTGCTCGTGGCCGGGTGGGCATGGCTGGGGCCCGACGCGCGGGTCGGGTTCTCCAGGGCTCCTCGGGTCGTGGGTGGGCAGGGACGGTGCTGCGGTTCAGGTGGCCGGCCGTGTCAGGGCTGTGAGGCGGGTGAACGCGCTGGTCAACTCGTTTCGCCGGGGCCAGGTCGCGGAGATCCGCAGGTGCGGGCGGCGACCGCCGCGGGTGATGCGGGCGGCTGCGTGCAGCAGCCGGTAGCGGAGCTTCTTCGGCTCGGCGGTGGCCAGCTCGCCTTCCAGCAGCAGAGTGCGCATCCGGGCGAGCAGGTCGAGGGCGGTCAGGGCCGGCTCCAGCCACGCTTGGTCGATCGCGAAATGGCGGGAGGGGAAGCGGCCGAAGCCGGTGGTCCTGCCGCAGCGGATGCGGTCCTCGACGCGGGCGTGCGCCCGGTGGCGTACTTCCAGACACCGGCCGGTCGGCTACCTTCAGCGAGCGAACCTCGGGCGGCCGTAGGACGCCGATGCAGGGAGAGGCTCTCGGCCCGGTCGGCGCGCGAACAGAAGCACAACGGTCTCGGTTCGTCCCCACGATCACCCTCCTCCCGTCCGTCGAACCGGGCACTGGTCGGTTCCGTACGAGGAACCGTTACCCGGATACGCCGTCTCCGCCGAGCGCGGCTACGGGCGGGTGACCGTCGCCGACATCGCCGCGGCGGCGGGCGTGGCCTCGAAGACCGTCTTCGCGAGCGTGGGGAGCAGGAGCGACATCCTGAATCGGATCGTCGACGAAGGCGTGAACGCATCGGGTTACGAACGTGCGATGGAGACGCTGCTTGAGGAACGGACACCAGAGTCGGTGCTTCGAGCGTTGGCTCACGGCACGCGGATGGGCAACGAGAGTCGGTTCACCGTGCACGAGGCGATCCGCACGGGCTGCCCGTCCACGAGGACGGCGAGGCCTTGTGGGAGCGCGCCACCGCGGACCACCGCGACGCGCTGCACACGACCGCCCGCCATATGCACACCCTGACTCCACCGCCCTCCTATCCGGCGGAGGAGACAGCCGACCTGCTCTGGCGCTGGTTCGGCCCCACCGGCTGGCGCACCCTGGTGGTGGAGAGCGGCTGGTCCTGGGACCGTGCCGAGGACGTCCTCCATCGCACGGCGGTCGCCGCACCGCGTTGACACCACGTGAGGGACGGCGGCAAGACGGGGGCGACACGTCGTCTGGCCGGCACCAGGTCGACATCGTCTGACGTTGGCCGGGTCTCGGCTCCGCGCCGCCCGCGCTTCAACGGCGGGACTCATCAGAGAGGTGCGGTCGAGGCTCATGCAGTCCTGGACGCCGGCCCTGCGCGGTTTCGGTGCTCGGCGAGCCGACGGCCGCCATGGGTATCGAGGATCTGCGTCCGGCGTGCGGTCCACCACGACTACGTGGCCGGTCGGACGGCTCCTCACCCGCTTTGTCTGCCGATCACAGATCGAGGACGACCTCGGTGGTCGGCTTGCTGCAGCAGACCAGGACGGTCCCGGGCTCGGGAAGTTCGAGGGGTGGGGTGGTGTAGGTGATGTCGCCTGCGACGAGGTGGGTGATGCAGGTGTGGCACACGCCGGTGCGGCAGGACCAGCGGGTGGGGATGCCGCAGGCTTCGGCAAGATCGAGGAGGGTCGCGTGAGCGGATGACCATGGGGTGGAGATGCCGCTACGGGCGAAGGTGATGAGGGGCCCGGTTGCGGTGGGACCGGGTGGCTGGTGCGGCCGGATCACGGCGGTGGCGGTCATGCCGGGGTTGATGGCGGGGAGAGCGGTGAACTGTTCCGTATGGATCTGCTGGGGGCGCAGACCCAGATCGCGCAGGAAGCCGGCGAGGTCATCCATGAAGGCGGGTGGGCCGCACAGGTAGGCGTTGGCCTCGGCGGGGATGCCCATGGCCATGAGGGATGCAGCGGTCGGGCGGCCGTGAGTGATGTGCTCGTCGGGACGTTGGGTTTCGCCGGTGTAGTAGATGTATTCGCGGGCGCCCGGAAGTTGGGCCAGAAGGGTATGAGTCTCGTCCGCGAAAGCGTGGTGGGCACGGTCGTGGGCGGTGTGGATCCACCAGACGGCGCGCGGATCTCGCGTGGCGGCGAGTTGGTGGAGCATGGCGAGCACGGGTGTGGCACCGATCCCCGCGGAGATCAGCACGACCGGGACGGGGTGTTCTTCCAGTACGAAGGTTCCGCGGGGGCTGGCGATGTCCACGAGGTCGCCGGGGTGGAGCCTCGCATGAATGTAGCCGCTGGCTTTCCCATGGGGTTCGCGCTTGACGCTGATGCGGTAGGTGTCGGCTGTGGGCGCGCAGGACAGGGAGTAGCTGCGCACTTCGGGGGCGGCATGGTCGATGGCCAGGCGGATGGAGAGGTACTGGCCGGGGCGGGCCTCGGGCAGGGGTGTGCCGTCGGCGGTGGTGAGGTAGAGGGACGAGACGGTGGGGGTCTCGGGGACGATGCGGGTGACGCGCATGGGCTTGAAGCCCTGCCATCCCGGTTCTTCGCCAGGCTGCTCGCCCGGCTGTCCCGGCTTCTGTGCAGGCTGCTCGGGCGCGGCGAGTTCGCGGAAGGACTGCTGCCATCCGGGACTGAGGGCGGGGATGTTCAGTGCTTTGCGCAGCTTCGCGGGGTCGCGGTCCGGGAGGTAGAGCAGCGCGTCGGCGTCGGCGACGCTGAGCTGTTCCGGTCCCTTGCGGGTGAGGGTGACGGCGTCACCGGCCTGGACGCGGCCTTCGGTGATCACCCGGAGGTAGAAACCCGGCCGGTGGTGGGCGACGAGCAAGGAAGCCATGGTGGGTTCGCCCAGGCGCATGCCGACCCGGTAGCAGGTGACGCGGGGCTGGGAGACTTCGAATTCCGCTTCGCCGATGCGGTACCGGTCACCGATGCATACTTCGTCGTCGGGCAGGCCGTCGACCGTGAAGTTCTCCCCGAAGATCCCGAAGGTCAGGTCGTCGCGACCGAGCTGTTTTTGCCAGTACTGGTAGGACTGCAGCTGGTAGACGAGGACGGCTCGCATTTCGCCGCCGTGCCCGGCCAGATCTCCTTGACCGTCTCCGTCGACGTTCAGCCGCCGGACCATGCGGCAGCCCTGGACAGGGGCCTTCCAGGCTCCGGTGTGCACGGTCCTTCCCTGCCAGGGCACATCCTTGGGCAGTCCTACGTTGACGGACAACAGCGTCGCCATGGTGGACCTCCTGCGCGATGGTAGCCGGGACAGCCGCCTCATGACGCTGCGCCTCGCAGAGAAGCGCGCTCAGCCGCACATCAGTCCCATCGTATGCGTGCCTTCTGACGGCAGGCCGTCAGAAGGCGGACCTGTCACTCCGTGTCAATGCATGCGGCTCGCCCTGCGAACGCTCAATCGCGCCTGACGCCCCCCCAAGTGGCGGACTGGGAGCCCTTGCCTCCCAGCAGGGAGTAAACATGTCGTAGTCTCGGTACGACTCGAAGGCGCACCATGAGCCCGGGCACATCCGACGGTTCGCGGCCCGACCCCTGCTACGACCGGCTCGCCGACCGCTTCGGAGCATTCATCGACCAGCGCTCGACGGAGTACTGGCGTCTGCGCCGCGCACGGCCCGGAGCCACCCGATGAACCCCAAACGCCCCGGACGGGGCCCGACCACCGTGACGGTATTCGTCTTCACCCGGGGTGCGGCTCTTCGATGTGACTGGCCGCAGCATCACGACCAGATTCCGTACGACGTCGATCCCGGGCCGGACGGACACGGAGCCCTCGGATCAGGACGGCGTCACCCGCCCGCACTCCGACTGTGCGACGACGGCAGGCAGCAGGCCGTCACCCGGCCGATGTCCTGATGTGAGGCCGTCGTGGCGCGCCCGACCATCCGTCTCCGCGCTCCCGGCGTCCTAGCGTCGTCAGTGCGACGCGGTCGAACGGGTCGGTCTCCGCAATGGTTGCGAAGCCCTCGAACACCTGACACGCAGGCGGACGACCACCGTAGCCGCGTCCGCCGTCCCAAGGCTTCGCAGAGGAAAGAAGGCGTTCGCGCCATGGCGTCGCAATCAGACACCGCTCGAGCAGCGTCTCACGGGCTGGACTTCGGGCTCAACGAATGGGTCGTGGACGAGCAGCGGCGGCGTTACCTCCAGGACCCCGGCTCGGTCGACCAGACGTGGAGGGACTTCTTCGCCACTCTGGTGTCCCCGGCCGCCGCGGCCTCCCTGACCGCCTCAGCCCAACACCACAAGGGCACCGACGAGGCGGCGCTCAAGGCGGTACGGGTCGCCGCGCTCATCCACGCGTATCGCGTGCGCGGGCACCTGATGGCAGGCACGGACCCGCTCATGGTCCGGCCCGCCTTCGCACATCCGGAACTCGACATCGCCGCGTTCGGACTCAACGACGCGGACCGGGCGGAGGACTTCGCCGTGGACGGGTTCGCCGGGCACACCACGATGACACTCGACGAAGTGCTCGGGGCGTTGCGGGAGTTCTACTGCCGCACCGCCGGGTTCGAGTACATGCACATCCAGGACGCCCGGGAACGCCGCTGGATCCAGCAACGCGTCGAGGGGCCGCAGCGCCGCCCGGACCGTGCCGGACAGCTGCGGATCCTCTACCGGTTGGGGGCCGCGGAGGCCTTCGAGACGTTCCTGCAGACCAAGTACGTGGGCCAGAAGCGGTACTCGCTCGAAGGCGGCGAGTCTGCCATCGTGCTGCTCGACGCCCTGTTGCTCCGCGCCATCGAAGACGGCGTCCAAGAAGCCGTCATCGGGATGGCGCACCGCGGCCGGCTCAACGTCCTGGCCAACATCATCGGTAAGTCCTACGGCCAGATCTTCGACGAGTTCGAGGACGCGGTGGACATCCGGTCGGTCCAGGGCTCGGGGGACGTGAAGTACCACCTCGGCGCGGAGGGCACCTACCGTGCCCTGGACGGCGGCACCATCGCCGTCTCGGTCGTGGCGAACCCCTCGCACCTGGAGATCGTGGGGCCGGTGACCCAGGGCGTGGTGCGCGCCAAGCAGGACCTGGCCCGGGACCAGGGCGAGCCCTTCCCCGTACTGCCGGTCGTCCTCCACGGCGACGCGGCCTTCGCCGGCCAGGGCGTGGTCGCCGAGACCCTGAACATGTCGCAACTGCCGGGCTACCGCACGGGCGGGACGGTCCACGTGGTCGTCAACAACCAGGTCGGCTTCACCACCCTGCCCGCCAACGGCCGTTCGAGCACGTACGCCACCCATGTGGCACGGATGGTGGAGGCCCCGATCTTCCACGTCAACGGCGACGACCCGGAAGCCGTCGACCGCGTCGCACGGATGGCCTTCGACTATCGCCGGACGTTCCACAAGGACGTCGTGGTCGATCTGGTCTGCTACCGGCGCCACGGGCACAGCGAGGTCGACGACCCGTCCGTCACGCAGCCGATGATGTACGAACGCATCGACGCCAAGGCTTCGGTGCGCACGCTGTACGCCGCGGCCCTCATACGCCGCGGGGACATCGGCGAGCGGCAGGTGGACAGTGCCCGCCGCAACTACCAGGATCACCTCGAACGGGCCTTCGCCGAGACCCGGGCGCTGCCCGCTCCCGCACCGGCCGAAGACCTTCCTTGCGCCGACGCCGGACAGGCGGCCACGCAGCGCACGGCGACCGCGATCGACGAGGCGAGGGCCCGTCAGGTCATCGCATCGCAGACCGACCTGCCGCAGGGCTTCACCGTGCACCCGCGTGTCCTGCCGCAGCTCCACCGGCGCACGGCGACGCTCGACACCGGCACCGTCGACTGGGCCACCGCGGAGACACTGGCGATCGGTTCGCTGCTGCTGGACGGCGTCCCGGTACGGCTGGCCGGACAGGACTCCCGGCGCGGCACCTTCGGCCAGCGCCACGCCGTACTGACCGACCGGCGCACCGGCGCGGAGCACACGCCGCTGAACTCCCTCAGCCCGCAGGCCGCGAGCTTCGCACCGTACGACTCGATGCTGTCCGAACTGGCAGCGCTGGCCTTCGAGTACGGCTATGCGCAGGGCCGTCCGGAGGCCCTGGTGCTGTGGGAGGCCCAGTTCGGCGACTTCGCCAACGGCGCGCAGACGGTCGTCGACGAGTACATCGCCTCGTCCGAGCAGAAGTGGGGCCAGCGCTCCGCAGTGACCATGCTGCTGCCCCACGGCCTGGAGGGCCAGGGCCCCGACCACTCCTCCGCCCGGATCGAACGCTTCCTGCAATTGTGCGCGCAGGACAACATGACCGTGGCCATGCCCTCGCTGCCGGGCAACTACTTCCATCTGCTCAGGCAGCAGGCGCTGGACGGCCGCAGGCCACTGGTGGTCTTCACCCCGAAGTCGATGCTGCGGTCGAAGGCGGCCGTCTCCGCCCTGGCCGAGTTCACCCGGGGCGGCTTCCGCCCGGTCCTGCCGGACGACACGACGGACCCGGCCCGTGTCTCGCGCGTGCTGCTGTGCTCGGGCAAGGTCTTCTACGACCTCGACGCCCACCGGCACGCCGCGGGCTCGACCGACACGGCGATCGTCCGCGTGGAGCGCCTCTACCCGTTCCCCGACGAGGAACTCGCGGCGGAACTCGCCCGCTTCCCCGCGGCCGCGGACGTGCGGTGGGTGCAGGAGGAGCCGGAGAACCAGGGTGCCTGGTCGTTCGTCGCGCCGCGCCTGCACCGGCTGACCCGGCGCGCCGTGGAGTGCGTGAGCCGGCCCGAGGCGCCTGCGCCCGCGGCTGGCTCGGCCCGCCGGCACGGCGTGGAGCAGAAGGCTCTCGTGACATCGGCCTTCCAGTGATCGGCGGCTCGCGCGGTGCGCATCGGCTGCCCACCGCGCGTATCCGTCGACACCACGGCAGCATCGAGGAGGAGCAGCGGCATGAGCCTGCTGGCGCGCATCAACCAGCCCGCGGACTTGAGAGGTCTGAGCCATCCAGAGCTGGTCCGGCTGGCCGGGGAGATCCGCGACTTCCTGGTCCGCCACGTCGCGGCCACGGGAGGCCAGCTGGGGCCCGAGCTCGGCGTCGTGGAACTGACCCTGGCGCTGCACCGGGTCTTCGACTCCCCGCGCGACCGGCTGCTGTGGGACGTCGGGCCCCAGGCGTAGGTCCACAAGATCGTGACGGCGCGTGATCGCCCTGTACGGCACGTTCCTGAACCGCGCCCTCGACGAGGTGCTGATGGACCTCGCGCTGCACCGGCTCGGTGCGACCCTGGTCCTCGACCGGTCCGGGGTCACCGGTGACGACGGCCCCAGCCACAACGGGCTGTGGGATCTTGCGATGCTCCAAGCTGTCCCCGGCCTGCGTATCGGGGCTCCCCGCGATGCGCGCACGCTGCGGCGGCAGTTGCGGGAGGCCGTGTCGATCACCGACGCGCCGACGGTCCTGCGCTGCCCGAGAGGCACGGTCGCACCCTCCATCGAGCTGCAGCGCTGGTACGGCCACCACCCCCAGCGGTTCGGTGAGTTCCGCCGCCGCTATCTCACCGAACTGGGCGATCAACGGCACAAGTACGCGGCTCCCCGGCTTCGGGACCTGGCCCGACACCGCAGCCTCACCCCGCTGACCTCCACCCAGGACATGGACCACGGCCATACCGCGGTCCTGGCCGAATGGCTCACCGAACCCGGCTCTCACGATGAGCGGCGCCCGGATGCCGCCCTTCCCGGGCACGGACGCACCGCTCCCGGTTCCCGGCCGCCCGGACACCGCGCGGCGGTCTCCGCCGCGGTGGCCGATCTCAACGCGGGCGCACTCGCGTTCGTGATGGGCACCGGCATCGTCTCCACGGCCCTGTACGTCACGGCGCCGACGCCGCCTCCGCCGTACTGCTGTGGGTGGCCCTGGCCGGTTGTGCCGTGCTGGTGCCCGCCCACGGCTGGCGGCTGCTGCGCCGGCGCGAGCGGTTCGTCGCGGATCTCCTCGGGCCGCGTGCCTTCGCGTTCCTCACCCTCGCGATCTCCTCGAACGTTCTGGGCTGTCGTGTTCGCCGCCATGGTGGCAGCGAGACTCCGGGCCCGCCCCACGACCGCGCACCGATCCGCCGGTGCGGGGCAGACGGCCCGCCCGCAGAGCACGGCCTCGACGGCACCCGGGGCGCTGCCATAGGCGCGTGTCGCGATGGGGCGCGAACCCGGCCGCCCGTCGGCAGACAGCCGGGTTCGCGCGACGCGTCCGTGTCATGCGGAGCGTTGCACGGGCCCTGTCAGCGGCGGGCGAGATCACGCTGCCGGACAGCATGGCGCAGGGAGTGACAGGCGACCACCGCCCAGGCGGCGACGAGCAGGGCGTACAGGACGACGGCGATCCAGACGAACAGCTGCGAGCCGGTACGAGCAGCGAGCGCGCTGGTGCCTGTGACGCACGCACCGAGGGGGAAGATGAAGGACCACCAGGTGGCTGCGAAGGGCAGCCCTCTGCGGATTTCCCGTACGGTCAGCGCCGTGGCCAGTACCAGCCACAGCAGGGCGAAGCCCCAGATCCCGAGCCCACCCAGGAGCGCTACGACACCACTCCCGCGCGCGTACGGGGCGGGCAGCGCGCTCGGCGACGCCGTGGCCAGCGTCCCCAGCGCTGTCACCGCCTGATCCAGCGCCCCCACGCCGATCCACATCGTGGGCACCACCGCACCGCCGGGCGCGTCATGATGCACCAGGCGGCTGTACACCATGGCCAGCACCAGCAGGACCGCGACCAACCCGAGCCCGAGCATCGAGTAGCAGCACAGCAGCAGGGCCAGCCGCACCTGCCCGGCCGGCGCCCGCGGGATGAGCAGCGCGCCCGTCGCGGCGGAGACCAGCGGCGGCACCACCGGTAGCAGCCAGCCGCCGAACGCCGCGTCCGGCGTGAAACGGTGCCGCGTGACCATGAGATACGGCACCGTGCAGGCGGTGGCAAGACCCAGCACCGTACCGGCCGACCACAGCACCCAGTCCGTATCCACCGCCGCACGCTCCCCGATCAGCCGCCGGCCGAGCAGCAGCGTCCCGGCCCCGACGGTGAGCAGAGCCATCGGCGGCGCCCCGAAGAACTGGGCCAGTACCGGATCACCGGCATGCACCCGCAGCGCCCGCTGCCCCGTATAGCTGACCCCGAGCACGATCAGCAGCAGCGCGGTCCCCGCCCAGACCACCGTGGCGGCCTCGCCGAGCCCGGGGAAACCGCGCGGCAGGGTGGCGGCCGCGACGGCCACGATCCCGCTGCCCATGACGGCGGCGAACCAGCCGGGACCGAGCCGGCCACGCTTCCTGCCGTTCGCCTCGTCCGGCTGGTCACGTACGAGCACGGATGATCCCGGGGCCGGGCCGACCTGGGACGGGACCGCTCGGCTGGTACTGGGGTGGGGTGTCACGGCGCGGAGTGCCTTCTCTTGGGGTGTCGGATTCGTCACCGTCCACGACCAGCCACGGTGACGTGCCGGCCGACTGGCCGGGCCGCACCCAGCAGCTCAGGGACGCGGCCGAGACCGTCGGCCCATTGGCGCCCTCGACGCTATGGCGAAGCGCGGCTCGCGCCACAGAACGGCACGCGCCACGACGCCCTCACACCAGGACATCGAGCACCGTGCAGGCCCGTTGCCGGGTGCCGGCCCGATGCCCCGATGTCCTTGTCCGAGCGTGTTGTGGCCACACCTGTGGCCATGACGAGACGGCAAGCGACCGCTGAACACGGGCGAGGCGCCGGAGCCCGATGCCTCGTTCCACACCACGGAGGGCAGCGGCATGCCGCAGGGACGCGGACGACAATCGGCAGGGGAGCGGCAGAGCATCGCCGGGCGGATGATGGTGTCCTCCGATGTGGGCCCCAGTCCGTCCGGGAGGCGCACGATGAAGGACAGGAAGCCGCTCCTGGTGACCGTGCTGGTCTTCCCCGGCGTACGGCTGCTCGACGTCACCGGACCGATCGAGGTGTTCACGACAGCCAACGAATTCGGCGGCCGCTACCGCGTACGCACGGTCTCCCCTGACGGCGCTGACGTGGTCACCGCAGCCGGCACCGGACTGCGCGTCGACCTCGCTGCCGCGCAGGTACAGGCGGCCAGCGATGTGGTCGTCATCCCCGGCGGCCCGGAGTGGCCCTCCCTCATCAAGGACGACGCGCTGCTGGACGCCATGAGAGGGCTCGACGCACGCGGCTGCCGCACGGCGTCCATCTGCACCGGCGCCTTTCTCCTCGCCGCGGCCGGACTGCTCGACGGACGGAAGGCGACAACGCACTGGCGCTTCGCCGACCAGCTCGCCCTGCGCTACCCGAAGGTGACCGTGCAAGCGGACGCCCTGTTCGTACGCGACGGCCACATCATGACCTCCGCAGGCGTCACCTCGGGCATCGATCTCTCGCTCGCCCTGGTCGAGGAGCACCTGGGCGCCGACGTCGCCCGCGCCGTGGCCAAGGACATGGTCGTGTTCATGCAGCGGCCGGGCGGCCAGTCCCAGTTCAGTGTCCGCACCCACACCCCGCGCGCGAGACAGGAGATGCTGCGCCGGGTCCTGGACGCGGTCGCCGAGGACCCGTCCGCCCCGCACACCCTTGCCGCGATGGCGCGCCGGGCAGGTGTGAGCACCCGCCACATGACACGCCTGTTCCACGACGAGATGCACACGACCCCGGCCCGCTACGTCGAGCAGGTCCGCATGGAGGCCGCCCAGGCGATGCTGGAAGACAGCGACGACCCCATGGCCACGGTGGCCCGGCACACCGGCTTCGGGTCACCGGAGTCCCTGCGCCGGGCCTTCACGCGCAACCTCGGCATCACGCCGGGAGCCTACCGGGCACGCTTCCGCACCACGCACACCGGAGTCGACGGCAAGGGCGCCTGAGCCCTGCCCCACGCGTCCGGCTGCGGCAGCAGTGCGGCAAGGCACCCATCTCCTCCTCGCTGTCGACGAAGACCGCGCTGCGCTGGCACAGCTCCGGGACGACGTGGTGGTTGTGCACGATCTCCTTGCGCACGTACACGCCGTCCAGGTCCAGCGCCCGCTCGGCGATGCCGAAGCCGCGCCCTGCGCCCGCTCAGAAGCCGCGCGGCCCGGCCAGGACGACGTTCCCTTCGGTCACGTCGCGTCGCCCCCGGCCGGTGCGGGGTGCGTGCGTCCAGCCTCAGGTGCAGCCGGCGCGGGTGGTAGACGGTGGCCAGCGGGACCGGGCGGACGTCCATGCCGGGCTGGCAGGTGACCCGCCAGCGGCCGAGGACGGTGGCGAGCCCCAGGGTCGCCTCGGTGCGTGCGTAGAGGTCGCCGATGCACGTGCGGGCGCCGGTGCCGAACGGGACGTAGGCGTGACGGGCGGCCGGCGCGACACGGTCCGGGAGCCAGCGGTCCGGGTCGAACTTCTCGGGGTTGTCGAAGGCGTCCTCGTACCGGGCGACCGCGGCGGGGCTGAAGACGACGGTGGTGCCGGTGGGCAGCCGGCGGCCGGCGAGTTCGGTCGGCGAGGTGGTGAGGCGGGTGAACAGCCAGGCGGGCGGGTGCAGTCGCAGCGTCTCGGAGATGATCCGGTCGGTCAGGGAGAGGTTCGGCAGGTCGTCCCACTGCGGGGCGCGGCCGTCCAGGACGGCGTCGATCTCGTCGTAGAGCGCGGCCTCGATCTCCGGGTGCTGGGACAGGAGGTAGAAGACCCAGGTGAGCGTGCCGGCGACGGTCTCGGTGCCGGCCGCCATGACGGTGATGACCTGGTCGTGGATCTCCTTGTCCCCGAGCCGGCCGCCGTCGTCGTCGCGGGAGGCGATCAGGGCGGCGAGCAGGTCGTCGCGCTCGGTGCCGGAGCCGCGGTAGTCGTCGATGAGCCGCTGGGTGGTCCGGTGCAGGAAGTCCAGGTTGCTCCGGTACCGGCGCTGGGACGGCAGGGGCAGCCGGCGGATCGAGGCCGGCAGGAACATCTGCCGGAACAGGCCGTTGAGCACGACGTCGAAGGAACGTTCCACCTTCGCCGCCGTCCCGGGGCTGACGGGTGTGGAGTACAGGGTGCGGCCGACCGTGCGCAGGGCCATGCCGTACATCTCCTGGAAGGCGTCGACGACCATGCCGTCCTGCCAGCGCGACGGACGCGCCACCCTCGTCCACCTCACCGAGGCCGGTCGGCAGGTCGGCAAGTCCCGCCTCGAGGACCGGACCCGCCGTCTGCTTCCGCTCGTCGCCCGGATGACGCCCGAGGAACAGCGGGCGATCACCGCGGCACTCCCCGCACTCTCACGTCTCGCGGAGCTGGGCAACCAAGCCCGGCCGTAGTGAGCTTGACAGTGGTTCGCGGCCTGACTGCACCCGTCGGACGGGGCGCCGCGTCCGACCGGCAGGAGGACCGGCGGCACCGGAACGGCGGACGTGTGCGGTCACGGCACCGGCTGATCCCGCGCTCGACGGCAGGCCGCTCGCGGCAGTCGGTGCTGTCGAACGTCGGCGGCCGACCGCCTCGTGAGCCGGGCTTCAGGGGCGCGCGAGACGGGGCCGGAAGGAGCGGACGAACGGGTCGCGGTCGCGTCCCGCAAAGTGGTGTAGCGATGCGGAGTTCACGACTCCGCAGGTCACAAGCACTGACAGGGCCGACGCTCGAGCAGAGGCCGCTGCGGCGGCCGGGAACAGCATCGACTCCATCCGAGGAATCTCGACGGTGCTTGCCGAAGAAGCGGTCGCCGGAGCGAGTTGGTCCGGATTCCTACACCACTTGGCGGGACACCATCCGGGTCGCGGTGCGGGGTCGTGCAGGGGTACGACGGACGATCCGCTGCCCGCGCCGGAACTGCCGCCGGTGCCGGCGCCACCGAAGGCGCGGGCCGGGTGCGCCGGGGGGCTCCACCGGCGCCGCGGCCGGCGGTCCCGGGGACGGGGCCCGGATGGCCCTGTGGGGCCGGCCGGAGGAGGACGGATGCTGGGACCATGATGCTCCTTGGGGCCCGACCGTGCCCGTGCTCCCGCCTCGTGGTCACCGCCCGGCGCTCCCCCGGCGCCGCGCCCGGGGGCCGTCGCCCGAGGACCGGCCGGTGATGGTGACGGCGACGCCGGTGCGACCGGTGCCCGTGGGACGCGCGGCCGCCGCGGCCGCCCGGACCACCGCGGACGTGCTCGCCGATCTCGCGGCGAGTGACGGCGGCCTGTCGTCGGACGAGGCGGCACGGCGGCTGAGGCGCTGGGGACCCAACGCGGTCCACTCGCACCGGGCCCGGGCGTGGCTCGTCCTGTGGCATCAGCTGCGGTCCCCGCTGCTGGGCCTGCTGCTGGCCGCGGCCGTCGTGTCGTACTTCGTCGGCGAGCGCACCGACGCCGTGATCATCGGCGTGATCGTCGCCCTGTCCACGGGGCTCGGTTTCCTCAACGAGTACCGGGCGGAGAAGACCGCCGAGTCGCTGCACACGAAGATCCGTCACCGTGCGGTCGTGCTGCGCGACGGGCGACCGCAGGAGGTGGAGGTCACCGGCCTCGTCCCCGGTGACGTGGTCGAGCTGCGGCTGGGTGACATCGTTCCCGCCGACCTGCGGCTGCTCGCGACGGCGGGGCTGGAGTGCGGCGAGTCGGTGCTGACCGGTGAGTCGTTGCCGGTCGCGAAGGACACCAGCGCCGTACCGGCCGGCACGGCGGTGGCGGACCTGTCCGGCTGCGCCCTGATGGGGACCGTGGTGCACTCGGGAAGCGGCCGCGGTGTCGTGGTCGCCACGGGTCCCGAGGCCGAGTTCGGTAAGATCGCCGCCGGGCTGAGCGGCTACCAGCTGGAGACCGAGTTCCAGGCGGGGCTGCGCCGGTTCTCCATGCTCCTGGTCCACGTCGCCGGGGCGCTGACCACATCGATCTTCGTCATCAACGTGATGCTGCACAAGCCGCTGATCGACGCGCTGCTGTTCTCCCTGGCCATCGCCGTCGGTATCACTCCTCAGCTGCTGCCCGCCGTTGTCTCGACCAGTCTGGCGGCGGGCTCCCGGCGGATGAGCCGGCGCAAGGTCCTGGTCAAGCGGCTGGTGTGCATCGAGGACCTCGGCGACGTCGATGTGTTGTTCACGGACAAGACCGGGACGCTGACCCAGGGACGCATCGACTTCATGCGGGCCGTGCCCGTCGCCGGTGCCCCGGCGGAAGAGGTGCTGCGCCTCGGTCTGCTGTGCACCGAGACGGACGTGGACGACCAGGGCCGGCCCGTGGGCGGGAACCCGCTCGACGACGCGCTGTGGGACTCCCCGGCGGCGGCCGCCCAGCGCCCGCTGCTCGACGGGTGGAGGCGGGACGGCGTCCTCCCCTTCGACCACGAGCGGCGGATGGTGTCGGTGACAGTCACTGGTTCCACCGGTGACACGTTGCAGATCACCAAGGGCGCCCCGGAGGCGGTGCTGGAACGCTGCCTTGAGGTGCCCGAGCCCGTCCGCCGGGCACTGGACGTCGAGTTCGGCGCCGGGAACCGCGTCGTCGCGGTGGCGACACGTCCCGCCGGGGCGGGTGCGGCGCCCACCGCCGCCGACGAGCACGGCCTGCGCCTGGCCGGGCTGCTGGTCTTCCTCGACCCCCCCAAGCCGGACGCCGCCCGGGCGCTGGGACGGCTCCACGCCCTCGGGGTCAGGGTCAAGGTCGTCACCGGGGACAATCCCGCGGTGGCCGCCAAGGTCTGCCACGACCTGGGGCTGACCGGCGCCGGAGTGCTGACCGGTTCGGACCTCGACGCCATGGACGACGAGCGGCTCACCGCCGCGATCCGCGACACCACCGTGTTCGCCCGGGTCAGCCCCGAGCACAAGGCCCGCATCGTGCGGCTCCAGCGGCGGACCGGCGGCGATGTCGCCTTCCTCGGCGACGGCGTCAACGACGCCCTCGCGCTCCACGCCGCCGACGTCGGCATCTCGGTGGACTCGGCCACCGACGTGGCCAAGGACGCCGCCGACGTGATCCTCCTGGAGAAGGACCTCGATGTCCTGGCCGACGGGGTGGCAGAGGGACGGCGCATCTTCGCCAACACCATCAAGTACGTGCTGATGGGCACGTCCAGCAACTTCGGCAACATGTTCAGCGCGGCCGGCGCCTCCCTGTTCCTGCCCTTCCTGCCGATGCTGCCGTCCCAGATCCTCCTGAACAACCTTCTCTACGACGCCAGTCAGCTCGCCATCCCCACCGACGAGGTCGACGAGGACCAGGTACGGCGGCCCGCGCACTGGGACATCGCCTTCATCCGGCGCTTCATGATCTGCTTCGGGCCGATCAGCTCCCTGTTCGACTTCGTGACCTTCGCGGTGATGCTGTGGGTCTTCCACGCCGGTCCGGCCGAGTTCCGTACCGGCTGGTTCGTGGAGTCGCTGGCGACGCAGACCTTGGTGATCTTCGCGATCCGCACCCGGCGCGTCCCCTTCTGGCGCAGCCGTCGCCCCAGCACGGCCATGACGCTGACCGCGCTGGGGGTCGTCGCCGTCGGTGCGACCTTGCCGGCCACTCCGCTGGCCCCGGTCCTCGGCTTCCGGTTGCTCCCGTCCGGATTCTTCGCCGCGGTGGCCGCCATGGTCGTCGTCTACCTGCTCCTCGTCGAGATCGGGAAGAAGATCTTCTACCGCACCGCGGGCGCACCGGCCCGGCCCCGTCCGGCCCCCGGCCGCCGCCATCTGCGCAGGCGCGCGGCCCGGTTCAGTACCGTCACCCGCGTACGACGCCCCGCAGCCACGCACCCCGCGCGGGCGCGCGCACCGCACCGGACGGACTCGAGGGCCCGCACCAGGTGACCGGTCACGCGGTCCGGACCGGCGCGCCACGCGTCACCGACGACGGCCCCGGGCGTAGCGGTGGTTGCCGGAGTGTCCGTCCATGGGCGACCGCGAGGGTGACGAACGGCGCGACCAGCGCGGAGGGTACGGCCGCGACCGTCCACCGGTTCGCGCCGTACTCGTGCTCTGCCACCGTCCGGGCGGTCGGCGTACCGGCGCGGCACCCCCTCCGCGCCCAGCCGGTGCTGCACCAGGAACAGGAAGGTGGTGTGGGAGCCGTCCGTGGGCGTCCGCCTCCTCGCCATGTCGACGGCGGGCCGGAACGTGCCGCGGTGCGGGTGTGGACCTGGGCCTTCCCGGCCGCCGCCCTCATGATCGTCCAGGGGGCGCCCGGGCCGGACAGAGCCGAACAGCCCCGGCGCGGCCCGTGGCATGGGGCCCGGCGGCTCCTCTTCACGTCGGGCGGCGGGAGCAGCGTGGATTCAGGGTGTCCGGGGGCCGACGAGCGTGTTGGCGCCACAGCGGCCGGCGAGGTGGTCCTCGACGTTGGCCGCGGTGGCCCGGGCGATCTCCCCGACGGCGTCCCTGGTGAAGTAGGCCTGGTGCGAGGTGACCAGGACGTTGCTGAAGGTCATCAGCCGCGCGAGGCGTTCGTCGGTCATCACCTCCAGCGACTTGTCCAGGAAGAACACGTCGGCCTCCTCCTCGTACACGTCGAGCCCGACCCCGGTGAGCCGGCCCGCGCGCAGCGTCTCCAGCAGGGCGTCGGTGTCCACCAGTCCGCCGCGGCTGGAGTTGATCAGGATCGCGTCGTCCTTCATCAGCGCCAGGGCGTCGGCGTCGACGAGGTGATGGGTCTCGGGCAGCAGCGGCACGTGCAGGCTGACCAGGTCCGCCTCGGCGAACAGGCGGTCACGCGGGACATATTCCATGCCCAGGGCGAGGCAGTCGGGGTTCTCGGCGACGTCCCAGCCCAGCAGGCGCATCCCGAAGCCGTGGGCGATCCTGGTGAAGGCGGTGCCGATCTTCCCGGTGCCCACCAGACCGGCGGTCCGGCCGCGCAGGTCACGGCCCATCAGTCCGTCGAGCCGGAAGTCGAACTCCCGGGTGCGGTGCGCGGCGCGGACGATCCGGCGATTGACCGCGAGGCCCAGGGTCCAGGCGAACTCGGCCACCGAGTACGGAGAGTAGGACGACACGCGGGAGACCGTGAGCCCCAGTTCCCCGGCGGCGGTCAGGTCGATGTTGTTGTACCCGGTGGACCGCTGGGCGATCAGCCGGGTGCCGCGCTCCGCCAGCGAGCGCAGCACCTCGGCGTCCAGGGTGTCGTTGACACTGCTGAGGACGACCTCGTGGCCCGCGGCGGTCGGAACGGTGTCCTTGTCCAGGAACAGCCCCAGGCACCGCAGTTCGTGCCGGCGGCCCGTGAACGCCGTGTCGAACGCTTCCCTCAGCAACGGCTCCTCGTCAGCGAGGACGCCGTACGCGACGATCTCCACCTGCACTCCTCCCGTCGATCGGGTGATCGGCTCCACCGTAGGGCGGGATCGCGGGGGGCAAGAGGGCCCATCGGCTCTTGGTGTCGGCCCCGTCGTCCCAGGACACCGCGCCGCCGTTGTCGACGGCTCCCTCCGTACTCCGTCACCGTTGCCCGGTGGCGCGCCGGTCTTCGCCGGAACGTACGGTGGGTGTCATGGCGCTCGAGTCCGGGCGTGCGTGATGTCGTGAGTCGTCGGGTGGTGGAGGCGGCATGGCCGGCAGGAAGGCGGCGAAGCTGCCGCGCGAGCCGTATGAGAGGGAACTCCTGCTCCTGCAGACCGAGTTGGTGAAGCTGCAGGAGTGGGTCAGGGCGGAGGGGGCGCGGCTGGTCGTCGTCTTCGAGGGGCGGGACGCGGCGGGCAAGGGCGGCACCATCAAGCGGGTCGCCGAACACCTGAACCCACGGGTGGCGCGGATCGCGGCGCTGCCGAAGCCGACCGAGCGCGAGCGCAGCCAGTGGTACTTCCAGCGGTATGTGGAGCACCTGCCGGCCGCCGGGGAGATCGTGCTGTTCGACCGTTCCTGGTACAACCGGGCCGGGGTCGAGCATGTGATGGGCTTCTGCACGAAGGAGGAGTACCAGCTCTTCCTGCGGCAGTGCCCGATCTTCGAACGGATGCTGGTGGAGGACGGGATCCTGCTGCGCAAGTACTGGTTCTCGGTGAGCGACAGCGAGCAGCAGGAGCGGTTCCGGCGCCGCCTCGAGGACCCGCTGCGGCGCTGGAAGCTGTCGCCGATGGACCTGGAGTCGATCACCCGCTGGGAAGCCTACTCGCGGGCCAAGGACGAGATGCTGGTTCACACGGACATCTCCGAGGCGCCCTGGTACGTGGTCGAGAGCGACGACAAGCGTCGCGCGCGGCTGAACACGATCGCCCACCTGCTCGGCTCGGTCCCCTACCACGACGTACCGCCACCGGTTCTGGAACTGCCGTCCCGGCCGCCGTCGACCGGCTACGAGCGCCCGCCGCGCGACCTGCAGACGTACGTCCCGGACCACGCGGCACGCCTGTGAGCAGGCCGGCGTCGAGCAGGATCCGACGGTGCGGCCCGCGACTTCGGGTCACCGCACCCGCCTCGCAGCCCGTGCCACAGGTGGTCCACCCGCATGCCTCAGGAGCCGGGAGGGCTTCCGCGCGAGCCTCGTGCCCGCGCTCCGCACCGGTGACGGAGGGCCCCGCCTCCCACCTCCCGGCCCGGGCCGCGGACCCGGGTGAAGGTCCTTCGGCCCCGCCGCCGGGGCCTGACAGCCCTGGGCCCGGACCCGTGCTCGCACAAGTCTGGAGCCGGTGCGAAACGATCAGCAGAAGGAGCGGAGCACATGACTGCGAAGGACACCGGCACGCAGGCAGGCGGCGGCGCCGTGGACATCCGCGTGGAGGGCGAAGTGGGCGAGGACGCCGTCGCATACCTGCGGGAGAAGGTCGATGCGGTCCTCGGTCGGCCCGGGGTTCCGGGCGTCAGCGGCGCGCTGCGGGTCACCAGGGCAGTGGCGCACCATGCCGGGCGTCCGTGGTCCGCCGGGGCCGAACTCGTCGTGGGGAACGCACTCGTGGTCGTGCATGCCCAGGAGGCCACGGCACACGAACTGGCGGACCGGCTGCAGGACCGCCTGCGCAGCCAGGTGAACCGCGTCCTGCACCGCGGGGAGGAGACCCGCAGGTCGGCCATGTCGCCCCCGTGGCGCGGCGGCCGCACCGACAGCGGCCGGGAGTAGAGGCCGCCCTCTCCTGCGAGGCGGTGTCGGGGCATGTTCCGGGCCGCCGCGCGGCGGCGGGGCGCTGGACCTGTGGATCGTCGACGTCGCGCTTCCGGCCGGGGGAGCCGCCTTCTCCGGCGGCGGCAGCGGCGAGGCTCTCGGTTCGCTGTCCTTGGTCCCCACGCGTTTCCCGGCACCACCGGCCGGCCCGCGGAGCCGACGCCTCGGCGACGACTCCGCGCACCACGCGAACGCGCCCACCCGGGGCGCCCGCCGCGGGCCTTCGACGCCATGCCGACTCACCCGCGTGGACGGCGCCGAGGGCGCGCTCGACGGTCTCCTGGTTCTCCCCCACGCCAGCGACCTGGCCCAGCGCGTCACGCGCCGCGTTCTCACCCGGCATGCGGGTGATGAGAGCCGGTCGGCGGCGGGTGGCGTGCCCCACCGCGGTGGTGTTCCGGCAGGTCGCAGGGGCGAGGGAGCGGCACCCGGGCGCCGGGGGCAGGCTGGAGGGTGGAGGTGGGTTGCCGTGGCGGACATCGAACCCCTCTCGCCCGTCGAGGACGCGGCCGTGGTGGACGCCCTGTTCCACCGGTCCCCTACCGGCCGGCTGATCCTGGACCCTGAGCTGCGCGTCCTGCGCGGCAGCCTCGTCGGCCCGGCCCGGTACGAAGCCGAGCGGATCACCGGCCGGCGCTTCACCGAGGTGTACGAGCTCTCCGCGCCCGCCGAGGTGGAGGGCATGCTGCGCGGCGTGCTGGAGACCGGTGCGCCCGCACGGGGGCGCCAGGTGGAGGTCTGTCGCACCGGCGCACCCCGCTCTGAGCACCTGTTCTCCGTTTCCGCCTCCCGTCTGACGAGCGCCGGGGGAAAGGTCCGGGGGGTGCTGGTGGAGATGCTCGACGTCACCGACTGCGCCCGGCTGGAAGCCCGCCTGCGCCTCCTCGGCGCGGTGTGCAAGGAGGTGGGACAGACCCTCGATCTGGTGGTCACCTGCGAGGAACTGGTACAGGAGGTGGTGCCCGAGCTGGCGGACGTCGCCGTGGTGGACGTGGTGGACGCGGTGGCACGCGGCGAGGATCCTCCGCCGAGCCCTCTGGCGCGGGAGGTGCCGCTGCGCCGTATCGCCTTCGGCCACAGCGGTGGGGAGGAGCAGCGGCAGGCACATCCGGTGGGTGACGTGCGCGCTCTGCCCTTCACGACGCCGTACGCCCAGACGCTGGCCGACCTCAGGCCCCGCCTGGTCTCCCTCGACCCCGACACGCCCTGGCTGGCGGCCGACCCGTCGCGCGGCGAGGCGATCCGCGCGTCGGGTGCCCACAGCCTCATCACCGCACCGCTGACGCTCCGCGGGACCGTACTGGGGCTGCTGAGCCTGTACCGCACCGGCGAGGCGGACGCCCATGGCGAGGGCGACGTCGCCCTCGCCATGGCGGTGGCCGCCCATACCGCGCTGTGCATCGACAACGCCCGCCGCTACACCCGCGAGCACACCATCGCCCTGGCCATTCAGCGCGATGTGCTGCTGCCCTGCCCGGCGACGGGTTCCACCGTCGAGACCGCGCACATGCACATGCCCTCCGAGACGGGCGGAGGCGGCGGTTTCGACATCCTCGCCCTGCCCGGCGCCCGTACCGCGCTGATGATCGGCGAGGTCGGCGGCCAGGGCATCCACGCGGCCACCACACTGGGCCAGATACGGACCGCCACCCACTCCCTCGCCGCGTTCGACCTGGAACCCGACGAACTGCTCGCGCGCCTCAACGACACCGCCCTCGGCCTCGCCCGGGAGCGTGCGGCTCTGCCGTACGGCAAGCACAAGCCGCTCTCGGGCACCTCCGCGTACGCGGTCTACGACCCCTTCAGCCAGACCTGCGCCATCGCCCTGGCGGGCCATCCGCCACCCGTCGTCGCCCACCCCGACGGCAGGACCGAGATCCCCGAGCTGCCCGCAGGCCCCCCGCTGGGCAGTGCCGAGGGACCCCCCTTCGCCGCCGCCACCTTCCCGGTCGCCGAGGGCAGCGTCCTCGCCTTCTACACCGCGTCCCTCCTGCAAGCCGTCCCGTCCCTCGACACCCTGCGCCGGGTGCTGGCCGAGCCCGGCCGGCCCCTTCAGGACCTGTGCGACGAGGTGCTCTACCGGCTGCGCGGCGACACCGGCCACGGGGACGTCTTCCTCCTCCTCGCCCGCGCCCACGCCTTCCCCGCCGACCAGGTCGCCACATGGCGGCTCGACCACCATCCCAAGACCGTCGCCACGGCGCGCGCCCACGCCCGGCAACAGCTCGGCCGGTGGGGCGTGGACGGGGAGACCGCCTCCACCACCGAGATGATCGTCAGCGAACTGGTCACCAACGCGGTCCGCTACGGCGCCCCGCCGCTGCGGTTGCGGCTCATCAAGGACCGCTCCCTCACCTGCGAGGTCCACGACGGCATCGCCCTCGCACCGCGGCTGCGTCACGCGAACAGCGTCGACGAAGGCGGGCGCGGGCTGTTCATCATCACCCAGCTCGCGCAGGACTGGGGTGTGCGCTACACCCCCGACGGCAAGACCGTCTGGGCCGAGCAGACTCTCCCGGCCCGGTGACCGCGCGGTACGTCCGTCACCGCCCGGTGTCCACGGAGGCGAGCACCTGATCGCCGTACAGATGCTGCAGCCAGTCGGCCTGGTGGACGGTGTCGAGGTACCGCTCGCCGAGGTCCGGCGCGACGGCAGCCGCGGTGACGGCGCTCCCGTCGTGCCGCAACAGCGGTCCGTCGCCGCACCGACCACCGTGCCGGTGGAGCCGCCGAACGGGAAGCCGCGTCCGGCCATGCGGTGGCACATGCGGATGGTGTCCGTCTCCTCCACCCGGATCACCTCGTCCACAGACTCGTCGAGCAGAGGCGGGCGCATGGTCATCCCGAGGCCAGGGATCATCCGGCGGCCCGGCTCGCCGCCGAAGGCCACCGACCCCACGCTGTCCACGGCGACGATCCGCACCGGCCGGCGCCACTGCCGCAAGTAGCGTGGCGCAGCCCATCAGGGTCCCGGTGGTGCCCGCCCCGACGAAGAGGACGTCCAGGTCCGGGAACCGGCGCGCGATCTCCGGGCCCGTCGTGCGGTGGTGCGCCGTCCAGTCTCGTCGGTGTACTGGCTGAGCCAGACACGTCGGAGGCGCACAGGGCGCGCACGGACTCGATCCGGGTGCCGAGGAACCCGCCGTTGGAGTCCTGGTCGGCGACGATGTGCACCTCGTTGCCGAGCGCCTCCGTCAGCAGTACGTCGTCATCGCTCGCTCGCCTCCGGGATCGACATGCGGTCGCCCGGCCGCTGCGGCTCGGCCATGCCCACCAGGACCTCCCGGTCTCCGGTGAAGGCCTCTCTGCTGTGGGCGGTGCGGATGTTGTCCACGAGCAGCAGGTCACCGGCCTGCCAGGACTCGCGCCGGGTGTACGCCTCGTAGGTGGAGTCGATCAGCCGGACGACGTCCTCGCCGATCGGACTGCCGTCGCCGTAACGGGTGTTGAAGGGAAGTCCGTCCTCGCCGTAGACGTCCACCAGGTACTCGCGCACTTCCGGCGCGAGTGTCCATTCGTTGAGGAAGGCGATCTGGTTGAACCAGCAGCGCCGGCCCGTGTGCGGGTGCCGGACGACGGCGCTGCGGCGCTGTTCGGTGCGCAGTGTCCCGTCGGGCTGCCAGGCGAAGTCGATGGCGTGGGCGCGGCAGTAGCGTTCGATCTCGGCGCGGTCGGCGGTGCCGAACGACTCCGCGAGGCTCGCCCCGATCTCGTCGTTGTAGGTGCGGGTCAGGATCCAGCCCTCCCGCTCGAACCGTTCGGTGAGGCCGCTGGGCAGCGCCCGCAGTACCTCTTCCGCGTCGGCCACCGCCGTGGCCCCGCCCCGCTCGGGCGCGGTGAGGCAGGCGAAGAGCATCAGGCCGGGGACGTCGAGCAGGTAGCTCAGCTCGTGGTGCATGGACATCGGCTGGTTGGCGGGCCAGGTCGTGGACGCGTACACGCCGGGCAGATGCATCCGGCGGTGGGCGAAGGCCTCCCGCTCCGTCATCAGACCGCCGGCCAGCCGCGCGAAGACGGCTCCGGCCTGGTCGATGCCCCGCAGACCGAGTCCACGGACGACCAGCGCCCCGTGCTCGGTGACCTGTGCGCGCAGCACGTCGCGGTACTCGGCCGCCCAGCTCGCGGCGTCGTCGAGGGGGTCGACGTGCAGCAGTGCCGGCCTGTCCGGCCGCGACTCCGCGTCGAGCGCGGCTGCCGGCGAGGAGAACGGCATCTCGGATTCCTTTCGGTGGACCGCCGGGGGTGCGGCGGGCTCAGGAGGAGGCGAGGGGCAGAACGGTGTCGAGCACGGCCTGTGCCGCCTCGGCCGGACGGGTGCGCAGGAAGTAGTGGCCGCCGTCGCCGAGTTCGTGCAGATCGACGTGGTCGGCCAGGAGCAGCCAGTCCCGGTGCTGGTCGATGTGGCCGGCGGTGTGCGGGTCGTCGGCGGCGACGACCACCGTGACCGGCGCGGACAGCCTCTCCGGCGGCGATTGGAGGGCCTGCCGGAAGTAGTGGTGGGCGCTGACGCAGTCGTGCCGGTAGGCCGCGCCGAGGTGCTGGGCGTGCTGCTCGTTCAGCTCCGCCAGTTCGCTGTGACCGGCGTCCCGGGTCAGCCGCGCCGCGATCTCGGCGTCGCTGAGGTTCGTCAGTTCGTCGGCGGCGGCGCGCCGGCCCTCGGCCGTGCCGAGCAGGTGCGCCGCGAGGAACAACCGGGTCACGCGCACGCCCCGCCGTCCGAGCCTCCTGGCCGTCTCCATCGCGGGCGCGGCGCCCGAGGAGTGGCCCCACAGCATGACCTGGTTCAGGCCACGGGCGGTGATCTCGGCAGCGGCCTGCTCGGCCACCTGCTCGACCGACGCGAACGGCTCGGGATGTGCGGCCAGGTTGTGTCCGGGGAGGTCGACGGCGAGGACCGCCACGCCGCCGGCCGCCAGCGCGGTCGCCATGGGCTGGTAGTTGACCGCGTTGCCGCCCGCGTAGGGGAAGCACACGAGCGCGGACTCCGGCACGCCGCTCGCGCCGGACAGGGGCAGCAGCAGTTCCGGGCGCTGCCGGGCCGTGCCGTCGATGAGGGCGGCCAGGTCGGCGAGCACCGGATGCCGGGTGATGTCCTTCAGGGACAGCACCCGGTCGAGGGCGAGGATGAGCCCGACCGCGGTCAGGGAGGTGCCCCCGGCGTCGAAGAAGTGGGCCGTGCGGCCGATCTGCTGCTCGGGCACCCCCAGCAGTTCGGCCCAGGTCGCGGCCAGCCTGCGCTCGGTCGGGCTGAGCGGGCCGGTGCCGTCTTCCGCTTCCGCCCGCGGTGCGGATGCTTCGGCCCGCGCGGTCAGGGCCCTGCGGTCGGTCTTGCCGTTGGCGGTCAGCGGAAGGCTCTCCTGCCAGTGGAAGGCAGACGGGACCATGTAGTCGGGCAGCGTCGCGCCGAGCGCCTCACGCAGGGTCTCCGGCCGCTGTCGCCGGCCGGTGCAGAAGGCGATCAGCTGTGTGCCGCCGCCGGGCCGCTCGGCGACGACCACCGCGCCGTCGCGCACCCCGTCCACGCGCAGCAGGGAGTTCTCGATCTCGCCGATCTCGATCCTGAAGCCGCGGATCTTGACCTGGCTGTCCCGGCGGCCCAGGAACTCCAGCTTGCCGCCGGGGTGCCAGCGTCCCCGGTCCCCGCCCAGGTGGAGCCGTTCGCCGGGCCGGTAGGGATCCGTGCGGTACGCCTCCCGGGTCCGCTCGGGATCGTCGACGTATCCCCGGCCCACACAGACACCGGAGAACGCGATCAGTCCCGGAGCGCCGAGCGGGACGAGGGACAGGTGCTCGTCCACGACGTAGACGCGCACGTTGTTGACGGGCCGCCCGAGCAGCACCCGCTCGGGCACCCCGTCGAGGAGTTCGTGGTTGGTGTCGCCCGACGTCTCGGTCAGACCGTAGGCGTTGAGCAGTCCGATGCCCGGGCGGACGGCGAACCAGCGCTGGACCAGCTCCCGTTTCAGCGCCTCTCCGGTCACCGACACGCACCGCAGGTCCGGCAGCGGGCGCGGGTGCCGCTCCAGACACGAGACCACGGCCTCCAGGTAGGAGGGCACGAGCTGCGCCACGGTGACCCGGCCGCGCTCCAGCGTGTCGACGAACCGCTCCACGTCCGTGATCGCGTCCTGCTCGACCAGCAGGGTCCGGCCGCCGGCCAGCAGCGGGGCCAGGAGCTGCCACAACGAAATGTCGAAGCACTGCGGGACCGTCTGCGCCACCACGCATCCCTCGCCGAGCGCCAGGTCGTCGATCTTGGCGTGGAGGTGGTTGAGCATGCCCGCGTGCTCGCACATCGCTCCTTTGGGCTCGCCGGTGGAGCCGGACGTGAAGCAGATGTAGGCGAGTTGGCCGGGGTCGACCTGGACGCCGAGATCGTGGTCGGCGTGCCCTTCGGCGTACGCGGTGTCGACCCGCAGCGTCTCGGCGTCCGGCAGCGTGGCCAGCGCCTGGTCGAGGGTGCCGGTGCTGCCGGACTCGGTCAGGACCAGTCGGCAGCCCGCCCGTGACAGCCTCGCCGCGATACGGCCGGCCGGGAAGTGCGGCTCGATGGGCAGGTACGCGCCGCCCGCCTTGAACACCGCGAGCACCGCGGCCGGCCAGTCGAGGGTGCGCTCGGTGACGACGGCGACCACGTCCTCGCGGCCGAGTCCCCGCGCCAGCAGCGCGCGCGCCAGCCTGTTCGCACGCCGGTTCAGCTCGTCGTACGTCCACTCCCGCTCGCCGTGCACGGCCGCGACGGCCTGCGGATGTGCGCGTACGCGCTGCTCGAACAGTTCGTGTGCCCGCGCGTCCGGCAGCGGCCGGCGGGGCCCGGCCAGGCCGTCCAGCTGCTCCCGCACCTCCTCGGCCGACAGCAGGCTCTGCCGGGTGTGGTCGGCGGCCGGATCGGCCGTCATCAGCCGCAGCGCCGCGAGGTGGTAGCCGCCGATGCGCGCCGCGGCCGTGGCGTCGAGCACGTCCGTGCGGTACCGCAGGCGCAGCGTCAGCCGTCCGCCCCGGTCGGACCAGCGCACCTGCAGGGCGCCCTCGTCGGCGTGGGATTCGTCGGCTCCGAGGGGACCGAAGACGACCTCGTACGGCTGCCGGGTCGACCCGGGTTCCCGCCGCAGCTTGTCCACCGGGAACTCCCGGTGCGCCAGTACGTCCGCCTCGGCGTGCGCGGCGGCGGTCAGCAGGGCGTGCCAGGAGCCCGGGGGTACGGCCGCCCGGCACGGCAGCGGCTCGCCGCGTACACCGATGGTGCAGCCCGTGACCACGTCCGGCTCGCCGGACAGCACGGCCAGCACCTTCAGGTGGGCGGCCAGCATCAGCGCGCTGACCGGTGTGCCCCGGTGCCGGACGAGTTCCCGCACGGCCCGCGTCACGTCGACCGGCACGGGCGTCTCGTGCTCGGCGGCTCCCGGGGCCGGCGCCGGCACCCAGCGGGGCACCGTGGTGACACCACCGGCGTTCAGTACCCGGCACCAGAACTCACGGTCCGCTTCCACGCGCGTCTCCATCGATCGGCCTTCCTCAGCTCACGGTCGCCGTGGCGGCGTCGGCGGCCTGCGTCGCCCGGCCGGTGCCGCAGGGCCGGTTGCCGCCCTCCGGCATGTCCACCGCGGGATTGCCGCCCCACCGGGCGTTCGGGGGGACTTCCTCGCCCTCCATGTGGAAGGAGTCGGGTGCCGGCACGGAGACGTCGCCCATGGTCACGCCGTAGTGGACACGGGCGCCGACGCCCAGCGTGCAGCCGGCGCCGAGCGTGGTGCCGTCGGACTTGAAGGTGCCGTCCTCCGGGAGTGGCACTACGTCGGCCAGGCCCGAACCGGTGGCGATCCACTCGTACCCGGTGGCGGTGCCGAACCCGGAGACGAGGGAGTAGCCCGGAAAGGCCGGCAACTGGAAGGTTCCGCAGGGAAGGTGGTTCCACCGGCTGCCGGCCGGCATCGGCTCCGGCGCCGACGACGGCAGGCGCGCCGGCGCCGGAGGGGCGGGTGCCGGGGCGGCGGCAGCGGTCTCTTCGAGAGCCGCCGCCAGGCTCTGGATCGTGGGGTGCCGGTAGATGTCCCGCATGGACGGGGACGGAAGATCCGCGCACTTCCGTATCCGGGCGCAGAACTGGGCCTTCACGGGGGAGTTGGCGCCGAGGTCGGTGAAGACGTGGCCGTCCACCGGGACGGTTTCGGCGCCCAGCAGGCCGGCCGGCGTCCTCTCTGTCCTTGCCCGGCGCACGGCGACGGCAGGTTCGTCCGGCTCCGACAGGACCTCGGAGGACTGCTCCGCCATGCGCTCTCCTCCAGAACGGGAATGTTCCTGATCAGAACCGGCGAGATCAAGTTTGTCCCGATGCATGACGATATGCCAATTATTCGCTATGAAACCGCGTGTACGGAGTGGCCGGTAGAGTCACGTTTCCCCTGGGCCGGCACAGTGGCGGGGAAGGGCACGAGTCACCCGAACGGCTGCCCCCGGACGCCCGCGAGGACGGGGTTCGCCACGGGTGGCTGACTGTTCCGGGTTGACCTTGCCCCCAAGGACAAGGGCTACGCTGCCGGGAAGCCGCCCAGCCGATCATGGAGCCAGTGTGACCGAGCCCGACACCGTGACCCTGCGGGGCACCACCCTCCACTTCGACGATCTCGGACCGTCGACGGGACTGCCGGTCCTCCTCGTCCACGGACACCCCTTCGACCGCACACTGTGGGCGCCCCAGGCCAGGGCGCTGGCCGATGCCGGGCACCGGGCCATCACCCCCGATCTGCGCGGATACGGCCGAAGCGGCGTCACCCCCGGCAAGGTCCTCCTCGCCGACTTCGCCGACGACCTCGCCGGTCTCCTCGACCATCTCGGCATCGAGCGGGCGGTGGTCGGCGGTGTCTCCATGGGCGGTCAGATCACCATGGAGTTCCAGCGCCGGCACCCGCAGCGGGTGCGCGCCCTCGTCCTGTGCGACACCTCCTTCCCCGCCGAGACGGAGGAGGGCAGGCAGTTCCGCAACCGGCTGGCCGACCGGCTCCTCGCCGAGGGGATGGACGGTTACGCGGGCGAGGTGCTCGACAAGATGCTGGCCGCGTACAACGTCGCCGCGATGCCCGATGTCGCCGCGCGCGTGCTGGGCATGATGCGCGCCACCGACCCCCGCGGGGCGGCGGCGGCACTGCGGGGACGGGTCGAACGCCCCGACTACCGCGATACGTTGGCCGCCGTCACCGCACCGGTCCTCATCGTCGTCGGCGCGGACGACGTCTTCACACCCGTCGCGGACGCCGAGGCGATCCACCGTCTCGTCCCGCACGCCACCCTGACCGTCGTCGAGAAGGCGGGCCACCTGCCCGGCGCCGAGCAGCCCGAGTCCTTCAACGCCGCCCTGCTGGACTTCCTCGCAGCACAGGTGGGCACCGGCGACTGAGCACCGGCCGGCCCGTTCGGCCGACCGGTCCCTCGCCCACAGCCGGAAAGTGCCCGCGAGCCGTCCCACCACGCGCCCACCGTGGTGTGCGTCCGCGCAGGTCATCGGCGTGGGATCCCGCACGTGCCTCGTTCGGCCGCGGAGTGTTGGGCGGGCCGGTGCGGGCGGGCACGGTGGTGGCGTGCCGACGGGCCGCAGGGACCCGACCGCGGGACCGTCCGCCGGCCGACGGCAAGGACCACCATGCTGCTCGCCCTGGCGGGCGGCCTCGCCGCCGCCCCGGCCGCGACCGCCGCCCCGGTCGCCCACCAGGTGGAAGCCGCGGCCAACAAGTGCTCCGGCTGGAAGGAGATCCACATCAACGGCGGCTCCGCCAAGTACACGACGGCGGCTCCGCCAAGCACAAGGAGTGCACGAAGAAGGTCAACGGCACGTCGTACGCCTCCGGCGCGTTCTACCTGTGGGACACCAAGCACGACGGCAAGGCCGTGCAGGCGTACGCGGAGACGGACTACAACCACTGGTACGGCGACAACGTGACCTGGCAGCACTTCTACGGCTGGGCCGACGACACCCACCACAGCCCGGAGATCATCACCGGCTGGCACCGGGGCAACGACTTCGGCCTGGTGATCGAACTCAAGTAGCGGTGCCGGGGCGCCGCCCGAGCGGCCGGGTGGACCGGGTGGCACCCCAAACAGTAGCCATGTACATAGTAGCCATGTATTGTTTCTCCCATGAGCGAGGAGCGCGAAGGAGCCACCCCGGGTTTCCTGGTGTGGCGGTTGTCCATGAAGTGGCGGGTCGCGGTGGACCGCGCGGTGGCCCCGCTGGGGCTGACCCACGCGCAGTACGCACTGGTGGCGTCGCTGTACGGCATGCACCGCTGCGGTCTGCGCCCCAGCCAGCGGCGGCTCGCCGACCACACCGGCCTTGAGGCGCTCTACGTCTCCAAGCTGGCCCGCGGCCTGGAGTCGGCCGGCCTGCTGACGCGCACCCGTGATCCCGGCGACCCGCGCGCCGTACAGCTGGAGCTCACCGAGCGGGGCCACGAGGTCACCCGGAAGGCGATCGACGTCGTCCAGGGGCTGCTGCGACAACTGCTGGCGCCGCTCGGTGGCCCCGGAAGCCCCCGGGCACAGGAGTTCACCCGGGAACTGACGATCCTGCTCGACGCACCGCTTGACCCGTTCGGCACCACCGATCACGAGACGGAGCAGTCATGACCACCACCACACCCCTGCTCGGCCCCCGCACCATCGCCCTGGCCCACTACGCCTCGCGCGCCGTCCTGGAGCGCATGCTGGCCGCCCACGGCACCACCTTCCTGCAGAACGTCACCCTGCGGCTCGTCGCTGTCGCGGACGGCCCGGTCGAGCGTGCGACGCTGGCCGACGACGTGATCGACGCGGTGAAGGTGGACCCGGCGGACGTCCACACCACCATCGGGGAACTGATCGCCGCCGGACTGCTGGTGCCGGCGGCGGCGTCCCGGGTGGCCCTCACCGACGCGGGCCGCGAACTGTACGCCGCGGCCTCGGCCGAGACGGCACCGGTGACCGCCCGGATCTACGCCGGCATCTCGGAGGAGGACCGCGCCGTGACCGGCCGGGTGCTGACCCTGATCACCGAACGCGCCAACGCGGAGCTGGCCGCCCTGCAGGACCGACGCGCCGGAACCGGTGAGAGTTGAAGGAATACTGAACGAACGTGTTCCGTTGTGGCCGGCGAAGGAGGTCACGGGTGGAGACGCAACGGGAGACCACGTACTACGACCACGGCACGCCGGCCGAGCGCTGGGAACGCGCGCGGCAGTTCTTCGACGCCAAGGACTACGCGGACGCGGCGCGAGTGCTGACCGGGCTGGTCGAGGAGGCACCGGAGCAGACCGGACCCCGGCTGCTGCTGGCCCGCGCCTACTATCACTCGGCCCAACTGCGCCGCGCGGAAGCCGAGTTGCGGGTCATCGTGGAGCGTGACCCGGTGGAGCACTACGCCCGGCTGATGCTGGGACGCACGCTCCAGCGGCAGGCCCGGCACGAGGAGGCTGAGCAGCATCTGCGCATCGCCTCGGCGCTCGCGGGCGACTTCCCGGAGCGGTGAGACACACAGGGCCCGGTTCCCGGCAGGCCGGCAGGCGGCCGGGCCCTCGGCCGGGGCCGAGCGGCGTACCGGCGGGCCGGACTACGTCGCTTCTGTCGGGGCACGCCCTCGCCGGTACGGCGGCGGCGCCGGGGACGGCGCATGGCATGCTGAGGCGATGGCATCCGACCGTGATCACGCACCGCTCGCCGAGCGGGTCGAGGAACTCCTCGCCGCCGGCGGCCCCTTGCCCATCGTCGCCGCCGGGCAGCCGGTGCTGCGGCGTGGCGCCGAGCCGTACGAGGGCCAGCTGGGCCCCGTCCTGCTCGCCCGCTTCGTCGAGGCCCTGCGCGGCACCATGCACGCCGCACCCGGCGTGGGCCTCGCCGCGCCGCAGGTCGGCGTGCCGCTGAGGATCGCGGTCATCGAGGATCCGGCGCCGGTGCCCGAGGAGGTCGCGCGCGCCCGGGGCCGGGGCCCGCAACCGTTCCGTGTCCTGGTCAACCCGGTGTACGAGCCGGTCGGCACCGCTCGTGCGGCGTTCTTCGAGGGCTGTCTGAGCGTGCCGGGCTGGCAGGCGGTGGTGGCCCGGCACGCCGAGGTCCGGCTGCGCGCCGAGGACGAGAACGGCCGCGCACTGGACGAGGTGTTCAGCGGGTGGCCCGCCCGGATCGTCCAGCACGAGACGGACCATCTGGACGGCATCCTCTACCTGGACCGTGCCGAGCTGCGCTCCCTGTCCACGAACGAGGCGGTCGCCGCCCTGTGGAACCGGCCGACGCCGGACGCGGCGGCCGAGGCGCTCGGCTTCGCGCTGCCCCAGGGTCCGGCCCGTGCACTCGGGGCGTGGCATTCATGAGCACCCCGCGCTGCTGCTTCCTGTGACCGGAAGGCGTTGAGGGCGATACCGGGCGGCATCGCCCTCCTCCGTGTGCCTGCTGCGTGAACTCCCTTTCCATCACTGCCCGTTGCTTCCTGAGGCAGTGACCCTCCGGGCGCCTGCAGGCACGGCCCCTTCGCTTCCGCCGCGCCAGGAGTTGCCTCGTGCCCGTGTCGCTTCCCCCTGCCCTGGAACGCTCCCTCGACCTGCTGCGCTGCCCGACGTGCCGCACGCGCCGCCTGCACCCCGACCGCGGCGCACTGCGCTGCCCGGCGGGCCACACCTTCGGCATCGCCCGCCACGGCTACGCCGGACTCCTGACGGGCACCCGCGCCACCAGCGGCGACGACGCGGCCATGGTGACACGTGCGGGTGACCGCGCCTGCCGACCGGCGCGGTCACCCACACGAACACTCGGTCTGTTCCCGCGGTCAGCTGTCGCGGTACGCCTCCAGCAGGCGCAGCCACACCTCGCTCAGGGTCGGGTACGACGGGACCGCGTGCCACAGCCGGCTGACGGGGACGCGGCCGGCGACGGCGACGGTGGCCGAGTGGATGAGTTCACCCACGCCGGGGCCGACGAAGGTGACGCCGCGCAGGATCTCGTCCTCCAGGTCGACCACCATGCGGGCGCGGCCCTTGTAGCCGTCGCCGTACAGTCCGGCACCCGCGACGGCGGAGAACTCGACGTCGACGGCGCGGACCCGGTGGCCGGCCTGCTCGGCCTCCGCGAGGGAGAGGCCGACCGCGGCGGCCTCGGGGTCGCTGAACACGACCTGCGGTACGGCGTGGTGGTCGGCGGTGGCCATGTGCGCGCCCCACGGCTCGTCCGGCACGGGGTCGCCCGCCGCGCGGGCGGCGATGGCGGCGCCGGCGACACGGGCCTGGTACTTGCCCTGGTGGGTGAGGAGGGCCCGGTGGTTGACATCGCCGACCCCGTACAGCCAGTCGGTGCCGTTGACGCGGAGGGTGTCGTCGACGTCCAGCCAGGAGCCGGGTTCCAGACCGACGGTGTCGAGACCGATGTCGTCGGTGTGCGGGACGCGGCCGGTGGCGAAGAGGATCTCGTCGGCCTCCAGACGGTCACCCGCGGAGGTGACGACGACGACGGTGCCGTTCTCCCGGGTCACGGACTCCACGGAGGTGCCGGTGCGGATGTCGGCGCCCGCCTCGGTGAGCGCTTCGGCGACCAGTTCCCCGGCGAACGGCTCCATGCGGTTCAGCAGACCCTTGCCGCGCACGAGCAGGGTCACCCGGGAGCCGAGGGCCTGCCAGGCCGTTGCCATCTCGGTGGCGACGACCCCGCCGCCGACGACGATCAGCCGGTCCGGGGCGGCCTCGGCGCTGGTCGCCTCCCTGCTGGTCCACGGCTTGACCTCGGCGAGGCCGGAGATGTCGGGCAGCTGGGCGCGGGTGCCGGTGGCGACGGCGACGGCGAGCCGCGCGGTGAGGGTGGTGACCGTGCCGTCGGGCGCGGTCACGGTGACCGTGCGGGGGCCGGCCAGGCGGCCGTGGCCGCGGTACAGCTCGGCGCCGATGCCGTTCACCCAGGCGACCTGGCCGTCGTCCTTCCAGTGGGAGGTGTACTCGTCCCGGCGGGCGAGGACGGCCGGGGTGTCGAGCGGTCCCCGCACCGAGGGGGCGAGACCGGGCAGGCGGCGGGCGTCCGCCTGGGCGATCACCGGCCGGAGCAGGGCCTTGCTGGGCATGCACGCCCAGTACGAGCACTCGCCGCCGACGAGTTCGCTCTCCACGATCGCGGTGGTGAGGCCTGCCGCGCGGGTGCGGTCGGCGACGTTCTCCCCCACGGGCCCGGCCCCGAGCACCACGACGTCGTACGCGATGGATTCCGTTTCCGTCATGGGGTCAGTCTGGTGGGTGGTGTGCGCGACGGCCACACGGGTACGCGCGCCGAACGACAGACGTGCACGTGTGGAATAGGCGGCCCCGGCGGCCGTGTTCCCCCGTCGGCACACCCCACACCAGGAAGAGGGACCCAGCCATGAGCAGCACCGTGGAGCTGACCAAGGACAACTTCGACCAGACGGTCACCGACAACGACTTCGTGCTGATCGACTTCTGGGCCGCCTGGTGCGGGCCGTGCCGCCAGTTCGCACCCGTGTACGAGAAGGCCGCGGAGGACAATCCGGACCTCGTCTTCGGCAAGGTGGACACCGAGGCCCAGCCGGAGCTGGCGCAGGCCTTCGGCATCCAGTCCATCCCGACGCTGATGATCGTCCGCGACAAGGTCGCCGTCTACGCCCAGCCGGGCGCATTGCCCGAGGCCGCGCTGACGGACCTCATCGGGCAGGCCCGGGGCCTGGACATGGACGAGGTCCGCAAGAGCATCGCGGCCCAGCAGGACCAGGCGGGTCAGGCCGGCACGGCCCAGTAGAGTCCCCCCAGTCCTCGGTTCTCAGAACGGGTACGGGGCCACGTCGCCGCGTACGGTCGTCCAGCGCAGCTCGGTGAAGGCGTCCAGGTTGGCCTCGCCGCCGAAGCGGGCGCCGGTGCCGGACGCGGCGACGCCGCCGAACGGGGCGACCGCCTCGTCGTTCACGGTCTGGTCGTTGACGTGGACGATGCCGGTCGGGATCCGTTCGGCGAGATCGAGGGCGCGCGCGGTGTCCCGGGTGACGATGCCGAGGGAGAGGCCGTAGGGGCTGTCCGCGGCGAGCGCCACCGCTTCCTCGGCCGTGCCGAAGGAGCGGACCGGCGCGACCGGGCCGAAGACCTCCTCGGTGTAGGCCGGGGTGTGGTCGCCGGTGTCGGCCAGCACGGTCGGCCGGTAGAAGAGCTGTTCGTGGGTGCCGCCCGCGGCGAGTTTCGCGCCGTGGGCGGTGCTCTCCCGGACCAGGCCGTCGATCTTGGCGAGCTGCCCGGCGTCGATGACCGGGCCGAGGTGGACCTGCTCGCGGTGCGGGTCGCCGACGGCCAGCGAGTCGGCCTTGGCGGCGAGCCGTTCGACGTACTCGTCGTACAGCGAGGCATGGACGAGATGGCGCCCGGTCGTCATGCAGATCTGGCCCTGGTGGAAGAAGGATCCCCAGGCCGCCGTGGAGATGACGGCGTCGAGGTCGGCGTCCTCCAGCACGATCAGGGCCGAGTTCCCGCCGAGTTCGAGGTGGGCGCGCTTGAGGTGACGGCCGGCCGTCTCGCCGACGGCGCGGCCCGCCGCAGTGGACCCGGTGAAGGAGATGACGGGGACGAGCGGATCCTCGACCAGCGCGGCACCCACGTCGGCGCCGCCGGGCAGCACGTGCAGCAGGTCCTCCGGCAGACCGGCCGCCTCGAAGACGGCGGCCAGGGCGAGGCCGCCGCAGACGGCGGTGCGCGGATCGGGCTTGAGAACGACCGCGTTGCCGAGTGCGAGGGCCGGCGCGACGGACCGGATGGACAGGATCAGCGGCGCGTTGAACGGGGAGATCACGCCCACCACCCCCACCGGGACCCGGCGGGTGTACGACAGCCGGGGCGCCTCGCTCGGCAGCACCTGGCCGGCCGGGCGGGAGGCGAGCGCGGCGGCCTCGTAGCACTCCTGGGCGGCCACGTGCAGCTCGAAGTCCGCCTTGCCCGGGATGGATCCGGACTCGCGCACGATCCACTCGCGCAGTTCTCCGGCGCGCTCGGTGAACAGGTCCCCCGCCCGGCGCAGTACCTGCGCGCGGTGGAAGTGGGGGGTGCGGGCCCAGTCCGCCTGGGCGGCGCGGGCGGCTCGCGCGGCGCCGGCGATGTCCTCGGGAGCGGCGAGCGTGACGGTCCCGAGCGCCTCTCCGGTGGCGGGCTCGGTGACGGTGTGGGCGGGTCCGGCCAGGCTGCGGGCCTGCCAGGTCTTCGGGTCGAGCAGCGGCATACGGCTCTCCGATCGGTCGCCGGCGGTGCGGAACGGTTCCCCCGACCCCATTTGGTTGAGCGAAAAACTAATAGCCGTGGCGTCGCTCCGGAAACCCCCCACCGTCGGGAGGTGTACCCCGCTCACGCCGAACACGCATCCCCCGGCGCACTCCGGTCAGGTGGACTCGCGCCGCACCACCGTGGCACCCAGGACCGTGCGCGTCTCCGGCTCGCCGCCCGGGTCGCGGACCGCCCGGTCGACCAGTTCGGCGAGGTCCTGACCCGAGGGCAGTTCGATGTGCACCGTGCTCAGGCGGGGCCGCAGCAGCCGGCCGAGCATCAGGTCGTCGGCGCCGATCACGGCCACGTCCTCGGGGATGCGCAGCCCCTCGTCCTGCAGGGCGCGCATCAGCAGCATGGCGTACTCGTCGTTGTAGGCGAACACCGCATCCAGGCCCGACCGTCGCCACCGCCGGGCGAGTTGCGCGGCGGATTCCTCCGCGTAGGCGAGCGGCAGCTCGGTCACGGCGGCGTCCGTGCCGCGCAGCGCCTGGCGCACTCCGGCGAGCCGAGGCCGTGAGAAGGCTTCCAGACCCGGCTCCTCGGGCACCACCACCCCGATACGGCGCCGGCCCCGCGCGTACAGATGGGCGCCCGCGCACCGGCCGACGGCGTCGTGGTCCATCAGCAGGGCGTGCGCGCCGTCGACCCGGCCGGTACCGAGGGTGACCACGGCCCGGGCGCCGGAGCGCTTGAGGACGCCGACGCCCTGCACTCCGAGGTCCGCGCCGGGCACGAGGACGGCGACCGGCCGCAACTCCGCCCAGGCGCGGGCGGCCTCGTCGCCCCGGAGGCCGACGCTGCCGTGCTGCACGACGGTGTACTCCAGCCGGCCGAGCGCCCACTGCAGTTCGTTGAGGAACGCGCTGTAGAGCGGGCCCACCGGAATCGCCGGGGCGGGCATGAGGACCATCCGGCTGTGCCCGGCGCGCAGACTGCGGGCGGCGGCGTGGGGGACGTACCCCAGCTCCCGCGCGGCCTCGCGCACACGCCGGCGCGTCGGCTCGCTGATCCGCACGGCGCCGGTGTTGTTCAGAACGTAGGACACGGTCGCGCGCGAGACGCCCGCCAGGCGGGCCACATCGGCACTCGTGGGCGGGTTCGGTATCTGCACCATGACAGACCGCATCTTGGCAGAGCGGCGGAAGACGGGCGGCGGCGGGGCGAGGTGGTTCACCGTTCGACGAAACTTCGGCGAGACGGGAATCCGGGACGGCTCGCCGGACACGTTTGCCGCACATGTTCCTCACGAACGTGTTCGCAACGAACATGTTCGGCCTGCGGGTCCTGGTCGCCGACGCCGACGGGGCGCTCGCGCCCCGGCGGATCCACGCCCTGCCGGTCGGCCTCCGCCGGGACCGGGTGCCCGGGGTCACGCTGCTCGGGGACGCGGCCCATCCGATGTCGCCGTTCGCGGGCGAGGGCGCCCACCTGGCCCTGCTCGACGGCGCCGAACCGGGCCTCGCCCCGGCCGCCCGCCCCGGGGACACCGAGGCCGCGCCGCCGCCCACGAGGAGCGGATGTTCCGGCGCGCGCAGGCCCTGGCGGCGGAGTCGGCCCACAGCGCCGCGCCGCTGTTCCGTGCGGACGCACCGCAGGGACTGCTCGACATGTTCGCGGGCCGGGACGGCTGACGAGTCCGGCGCGCTGCGGCGCGATCGCCGGCCTGCGGCGTTCAGCGGGGCGGGTCGGTACGGGTCACCCGGGCGACCAGGTCGATCCAGCCGGCCTCCAGGCGCCGCATGGGCATGCCGCACTGCCTGGTCTGGTGATGGATCAGGGCCGGGTCGAGGGAGTTGAGGAGGGTCTGGGCGAGCAGTTCGCAGTCGGCGTCCGGCACGATCTGCCGCAGCAGCATGGCCACATGCGTCCGCAGCGCGGCGAGCGCGGGATGGGAGAACCGGCGGGTCGGTTCCGGCTGCGCGGCCAGCTGCAGGTCGAGCCGCTCGACCGACCGGTACAGCACCGCCACGCCGAACGCCCTGAGCCGGTCCAGGGGCGGTGCTCCGGGCCCCAGCGGCGGCGGCCCGGACAGGAAGTCGGCCTGGAGCTTGCGGTCCGAGTGGTCCAGCAGGGCCATCAGCAGTCCCGTGCGGTCGCCGAACCGGCGGAACACCGTGCCCTTGCCCACCTGGGCCGCCGCCGCCACCGCCTCCATCGTGACCCCGGCCACGCCGTGTTCGGCGATCAGCCGGGCGGCGGCCTCCAGCAGCCGGGCCCGGTTGCGCGCCGCGTCGGCACGCAGGCACGGCTCCTCGGGCCCCTCGCTCACCTGAAGCAATCGAGGGGCGTCGAGCGGCTCTTGAGAAGGTGGAAAGGGCGGCAGGGCGCTGGACATGAAGACAGCGTAAAGCATCGGGAACAAAACTGGACCGTGGTCCGGTTAGACTGATACACAGTTAACCGGACCCCGGTCCGGATCGTAACGGCGATGTATCAGCACTCTGGAGACCCCCATGTCTGTTCGCATCCTCGCGCTCGTCGGCAGCCTCCGCGCCGGCTCGCACAACCGCCAGCTCGCCGAGGCGGCCGTCAAGCTCGCTCCCGAGGGCGCCGACGTCGTGCTGTTCGAGGGCCTGGCCGACATCCCCTTCTACAACGAGGACATCGACGTCGAGGGCAGCGTCCCGGCCGCCGCGACCAAGCTGCGCGAGGCCGCCCGGGCCGCCGACGCCTTCCTGCTGTTCTCCCCCGAGTACAACGGCACCATCCCGGCCGTCCTGAAGAACGCCATCGACTGGCTGTCCCGCCCGTACGGCGCCGGCGCCTTCGGCGGCAAGCCCGTCGCCGTGGTCGGCACCGCGTTCGGCCAGTACGGCGGTGTGTGGGCGCAGGACGAGGCCCGCAAGGCCGTGGGCATCGCCGGCGGCAAGGTGCTCGAGGACGTCAAGCTGTCCATCCCCGGCTCGGTGACCCGCTTCGCCGCGACCCACCCGGCCGACGACGCCGAGGTCGCCGCCCAGCTGACCGAGGTCGTCGCCCGTCTGCACGGCAACGTGGACGAGGCCGCGGCCGCCTGAGCCGTACACGCCGTGAAGGGGCCGGATCCGTCCGGCCCCTTTTCGCGTGCCCCGGCGCCACCGGGGCCGGCGTCACCGGCACCCCGGCGGCCCGCCCGAGACCAGCGTCTCGGCCAGCGCGCTGCGCCGGTACAGAACCCTGCGTCCGTCCCGGGCGCGGGTCACCAGCCCCGTGTCGTACAGGACCCGCAGGTGCTGGGAGACGGCGCTCGGGGTCACGCCCAGCCGGCGGGCCAGTTCCACCGTGGGCAGGGGTTCCGCGAGCAGCCGCAGCAGGGTGGTCCTGGGCGCGCCGAGCAGGGCGGTGAGCGCGGAGGCGTCCGGGGCGGGTTCCGGTTCCCACAGAGTCGCGGTGCCCCGGCCCGGGTAGACGAGCATCGGCGGCACGTCGGCGCCGACCGGGGGCGCCGGCTTGTGCGCGAAGACCGAGGGGACCAGCCGCAGTCCCCGCCCGGCGCCGTCGACCGCGTGCCGGCCGAGCATCTGGTCGATGGTCAGGACGCCGTCCCGCCAGCCGAGATTGGGGTGCAGCGCGCGGAACAGCGATCGCGCGCCACCGGTGGCCAGCTGTCCCGCGCGGTGGGTGACGTCGGCCTCCAGCACGAGCCGCATCCGGGGCCAGTACGGCAGCAGGGCCGTCTGCCAGTACCGGTGCAGCAACGCGCAGAGAAGGTCGAGGAGTTCGAGGACGGGGCCGTCACCGGGCGCACCAGCCTGCCGCAGTGCGCCGGGGAGCGGGCGCGGGGCGTGCGCGGCACGCAGGTCGAGCCGTACGATCTGCGGCGGGGTGGCCCGTACGACGGCCAGCTCCTCCTCCAGCGTGGCGGTGTACGCGGTGGGCCGGGGCGTCAGGAAGTCGGGCAGCGCGAGCGTGGGTCCGACCAGGGCCGACAGGAGGGGCAGGTCGGCGGGGGCGAGAGCGGTGAGCACCGTACGGCGCCAGCCGCGGTGCAGGGGGTGCAGGGCCGGGGCGCGCAGGACGCGCAGGCTCTCCATCAGCTGGCTCAGCGGGGAGATCGCGAACCGGGTGTCGGCGAGGTCGTCGGCCCCGAGCCGGAAGCTGATCATTCAGCGGCCGCCTACATCCTTCGCCAACCGCCCGCGCGGGGCGTGGACTTCGGCACATGACGGATCGGCACACGGATCGACACACCCGGCAGCGTACCCCGCGGCTCGTCGCACTGCTGGCCCTGGCCTGCGGGGTCGCGGTCGGCAACGTCTACTTCCCGCAGGCCGTGGTCCCGCTCGTGGCCACGGGCCTCGGCGTCTCCTCCGGCACGGCGGCCGGAGTGGTGACGGCGACCCAGTTCGGTTACGCGGCGGGCATCTTCCTGCTCGTCCCGCTCGGCGACCGGCTGCCGCCGCGCCGCCTGCTGGTCACGCTGCTCACCGTGGCCGGTGCCGCCCTGGGCGCCGCTGCCGCCGCGCCCGCGCTGCCGCCGCTGCTCGCGGCGAGCGTGCTGGCCGGGGCGAGCACGGTGATCGCCCCGCTGGCCGGCCCACTGGCGGCCGGACTGGTCCCGGTGGAACGGCGGGGCCTGGTCGGCGGCACGCTGCTGAGCGGGGCGCTGGCGGGCATGCTGCTGTCCCGCACGGCCGGCGGGGCCCTCGGCGACCGGCTGGGCTGGCGTGCGCCCTACCTCCTGGCGGCCCTGCTCACCCTGGCGGTGGCGCTGCTCCTGGCCCGGGCGCTGCCGACGGCCGCTCCGCCGTCCCGGCAGCGCTACCCGCGACTGCTGGCGGAGCCCGTCCGCCTGCTGTGCGCCGAACCGGCCCTGCGCCGCTCCTCGTGGTACCAGGCGACGGTCTTCGCCGGGTTCTCCGCCGTGTGGACGGGGGTGGCGCTGCTGCTGACGGGCCCGGCGTACGGGTTCGGCGCGGACGCGGTGGGGCTGCTGGCGCTGGTCAACGCGGTGACGATGTTCGTCACACCGATCGCGGGCCGGCTGGTGGACCGGCACGGCGCCGACGCGGTGAACCTGGTCTGCTTCCTGACGGTCCTCGTCGCCGCGGCCGCGCTCCCTGCCGGCGCCCTCGGCCGCACCCCCGGGCTGCTGTCGCTGGTGGCGGGCACGCTGCTGCTGGACGTCGGCATGCAGTCCGGCATGGTCGCCAACCAGGTGCGCGTCTACGCCCTCGCTCCCGACGCCCGCAGCCGCCTGAACACGGCCTACATGACCTGCGCCTACCTGGGCGGCAGCCTCGGTTCCTGGCTCGGTGCCCGCGCCTACGGGTGGTGCGGCTGGGCGGGGGTCTGCGCGCTGGTCGCGGTGCTGACCGGGCTGGGCCTGGTACGGCACCTGGGAGCGTGGGCCGGCGCTCGGACGGCGGGTCGCGCCGGGGCCGAGGAGACGGCCCGGCGGCGCCTGCGCGCAGCCGCCCACGGCATCCGGCCGAAAACCGCACGCCCGCCCGAATCCGACGTTACCGTTCGGTAGGACATCGTTCCCCGAGTCTCCCGGAGGCCGCGCCCATGACGTACGACCGTTCCCCCGGTCTCGTGGAGACCCGCCGTGCGCTCGCCGACGGGGAGGTCACCTCCCGTGCCCTGGTGGAACGGGCGTTGGCCCGGATCGAGGCGACACAGGGGACGCTGAACGCCTTCCGGATCGTACGGGCCGAGGCCGCGCTCGCCGAAGCGGACGCCGCCGACCGGGAGTCGGCCGTCGGGACACGGCGTCCGCTGCTCGGGGTGCCGGTCGCGGTGAAGGACGACATGGACGTGGCCGGGGAGCCGACCGCGTTCGGCTGCGCGGGCGCCTTCCCGGCGGCCGCCGAGGACGGGGAAGCGGTACGGCGGCTGCGCGCGGCCGGTGCCGTGATCGTCGGCAAGACGAACACCTGCGAGCTGGGGCAGTGGCCGTTCACCGAGGGCCCGGCGTTCGGGGACACCCGCAATCCCTGGCACACCGGTCACACGCCGGGCGGTTCGTCCGGGGGGTCGGCCGCCGCCGTCGCGGCCGGACTCGTCCCCGCCGCGCTCGGCTCCGACGGCGCCGGGTCCGTGCGCATCCCCGCCGGGTGGACCCATCTGATCGGCATCAAGCCCCAGCGCGGCCGTATCTCCACCTGGCCGCGCGGCGAGTCCTTCCAGGGCATCACGGTCAACGGCACCCTCGCCCGGACGGTCGCCGACGCGGCGCTGCTGCTGGACGCGGCGAGCGGCAACCACGCACGCGACCCGCACCGTCCGCCACCGCTGACGGTGGCGGACGCGGTCGGCCGCGATCCGGGCCGACTGCGGATCGCCCTGTCCCTGAAGCCGCCGTTCACCGCCGTGCGGACCCGCCCGCACCCGGAGATCCGTGCCCGGGTCACGGAACTGGCCGAGCAGCTGGCGCGGTTGGGTCACGACGTGGAGGAGGCCGATCCGCCGTACGGGCAGATCGGGCTGACATTCGTGCCGCGGGCCACCGTCGGGATCGCCGAGTGGGTCCGGGACACCCCCGACCCGGCGCTGCTCGATCCGCGCACCCGGGACGCGGCCCGGCTGGGCCGGTTGCTCGAGGGGGTTCCGCTGCGGGCGGCGCGGCGCGCGGAGGCGGTGCTGCACCGGCGGATCGGCCGGTTCTTCGCCTCGTACGACCTGATCCTCGCGCCGACCACGGCCGCTCCCCCGCCCCGGATCGGCGACCTGTACCGGTTGCCCGGGCTGGCCACGGACCGGGCGATGATCGCCGCCTGCCCGTACGCCTGGCCGTGGAACGTGCTGGGCTGGCCGGGTGTGAACGTACCGGCCGGGTTCGTCGGCGACGGCCTGCCGGTGGGCGCACAACTGCTCGGCCCCGCCCACAGCGAACCGCTGCTGGTGTCCGTCGCCGCCCAGTTGGAGGCCGGGCTGCGCTGGCACGAGCGGTGGCCGCCGGAGCAGGGACCGGCGGCACGGGCCGCCTGACGGTTTCGTGGTCCGGGTCGGGGCCGGGTCAGCGGCGCGGCCGGGACGGTCCGGGCCGCGCCGTCACGCCGTGAGCAGAGCGATGCCCAGGGCGATCAGGGCCGCGACCTTGAGCAGTTCCAGCCCCACGTACCAGAGGTGGCTGCGGGAGCGGGGCAGTTCCTCGCCCGCGAGGACCCGGTCGGACCGGCGGTTGAGGCGGGGCCGGACGACGGCCAGCTGACCGAGGAGCAGCACCGCGACGACCGCGGTCAGCGCCGTGATGCCGGCCGGGGCGCCGCCCACGGCGATCGCGACGATCACGACGACGGCCAGCACCGCCTCAACGGCGTTCAGCGCACGGAAGACCAGCCGCCCTATGCCCAGGCCGATCGGCACGGTCACACCCGGTGCACGGAACTTCAGCGGGGCCTCCAGGAAGGAGATCGCCAGCACCATGCCGAGCCAGACAAAGGTGACCGCGCTCGCGGTGGCGGCGGACGTGACGTTCATCTGTGTGGGCCTTTCTCCGCCGGGGGCCGGCGGTGGAGCGGGTACGTACGAGGACTTCGGGTCGGCGCACCGGGAGCGCGCGCCGCGGTACTAGGGCGTGTTTCGAAAGTCCCGTCCGGTCCGCGACGCCTGGCACGGCACCTCGCCGCGTTGTCGGGATCGTCCACGTACGCCCGGTACGAGGACGACCCTCCGCCTTGCGATGCACCGCACCGGACGCCGCGGACCCCGCCCTCCGGGCGGACGACGCCACTTTCGAAACACGCCCTAGGCGGCGTCCGCCTCGGCCAAGTGGGCGACGCAGGAGTCCGGTTCGACGAAGGGCTCCAGGCCGGTCGCTGTCAGTGGGGCGTCCAGCCGGGCCAACGCGCCCTGCATCAGGCCCAGATGGAGTGGGCACACCAGTTTCCCGTGCTCCTCGGCGAGTTCGAGGAAGGGGCAGTGCCGCAGCCGGATCCGCCGGGGCGGTCCGCCGGTTCCGTCCGCCGTCTCGGCCTGCGGGGCGAAGCCCAACTCGTCGAGCAGGGCGAGGAGCGCGGCCACCGGCCGGTCCGCCGCCGGCTCCTCGTGCGGGGGCCGAGGCCGCACCAGGAGACCGCCCCAGGCCCGGCCGGTCTCCCGCGTCTCCTCGCGCGCCGCAGCCGGGTCGGCGGACGCCCAGCGGCTGAGCAGCATGCGCGCGAGGAGCCGGTAGGCGCGCATGCCGCCACGGTCCATCCCGGGCACACGGAGTAGACCGTACGGGGCCGGCCTGGCCCCGGTGACGGTTCGGTCCGGTGTTCGACCAGGTCCTCGGCGACCAGGGTGTCCAGATGGAAGCGCACAGTGTTCGGGTGGACGCCCATCCGCTCGGCCGTCTCCGCGACGCCGAGCGGCGAAGGGGCGGCGCGCAGCACGTCCAGCACCTCGCGGCGGCGCGAACTCTCCCGCCTGGTCACCTTTGGAAGCCCTCCCGCCTGCCTTCATTTTTCACGAATGCTACATGTATTAATTGTAGGGTGAGCCGGGGGGTCAGCAGCGGGTACGGTTCCGCGAGAAGGCGGACGAGTCGAGGGGAACAGCAGATGACGTCGCGGTCCGCGAGGAACACCGGGCCGACCGGCGGCGGCACGGCCGATGCTCGCGTGCTGTGCGACGCCCGGGAGCTGGCCGAGTCTCCGCCGCTGCCGGGCGGAGTGCTGTGGAAGCTGGCCGAGAGCGGACGGCAGCTCGACGCCAACCTGGTCCGGCTCGCCCCGGGCGACCGGATCTCGGCGCACACGGAGAGCCGGCTGGACGTGCTGGTCCTGGTGGTCTCCGGGGACGGCGCGCTCGACACGGGCCCGGCCGACGAGCCCCAGCCGCTCACCGCGGGCGCCCTGGTCTGGCTGCCGCACGGCGCGTCGCGCAGCATCAGCGCGGGCGACACGGGCATGACCTACGTGACCGTCCACCAGCGCCGCCCGGGCCTGCAGATCGGCACCCGCCCCGGCGCCTGACCGGCCACGGCACCCGGACCGGACCACTGGGGTGGGCGGGCATCGCCCCTTGCGCGTCACCCACTAGGGTTCCCCCGTGATCACGTCTACCGATGAGAACGTCCCCGGCCGGTACGGCCCCCACGCGACCGCCGAGGCGGACCCGCGCCAGGTCGGCCGGGTGCGCACCGAGTACTCCCCGGCCCATGACGGTGACCCCGATCCCGGCGAGATCGTGTGGACCTGGGTGCCGTTCGAGGAGAACGACGGCCGGGGCAAGGACCGCCCGGTGCTGGTCGTCGCCCGGGAGGCGACCGGCACGTTCCTCGCCGTACAGCTGTCCAGCAAGCGGCACAACGGCGTGACAGGGGGCGCGGCGACGCCGCTCGAGCGGCCCCGGGGCCTGCCCCGGTGGGTCGCGATCGGCAGCGGGCCGTGGGACCGGTCGGGCCGGGACTCATGGGTGGACGCGGGCCGGGTGCTGCGGCTGCACGAGGAGGGCATGCGCCGGGAGGCGTGCGCGCTGGACCGGATGCGGTTCAATCTCGTCCGGCAGCGCCTGCACGAGCGCTACGGCTGGACCTGACCCGCGTGCGGCGCGCCTGCCGTGAGTCCGCGCGACTCCGGGAACGCCTGTGCGAACGCCGCTCGCACCACCGTGCCCCGTGTCCGGTCCAGCACCCCGAACACCACCTGCTCGAAGGTCCCGGCGAACCGGCCGCCGGGCCCGAGCAGCGCCCGGAACGCACCCGCGACCTGCGCCGGGTCGTTCCGGAACACCCCGCAGCCCCAGGCGCCGAGCACCAGTCGGCCGTAGCCGTGGGCGGTGGCCGTCTCCAGCACCCGCTCGGCCCGCACCGCGAGGGTGCCGGGCAGTTCGGCGACCCGCTCCGGCGCGGTGCGCCGTACGACGCCCGCGTTGGGGGCGGCGGCGGTCAGGAAGCCCACGGGATGCGGCTCGGCCAAGCAGCCGGCCCCGGTCGTCGCGGAATACCGGGACGGCCGGTGAGTGGATCACCCGGTCGGTGTAGAACGGGTCGCGGTGGGCGCGGTGGTGGTCGTAGGAGGAACGGGCCGTCAACAGGCAGGTGTGGAGCGCGGATGCCCTGCACAGGGCTTCCTCCTGGGCCTGCGCGCCGTTGAGATGGCCGCCGCCGGGATTCCGGGCCGAGGCGAAGTTCAGCACGGCGACCGGTGCGCCGGACAGCCGCCGGGCAGCCTCCAGGCTGCTCTCCCCGGTGACTTCGAAGACGGTCTCACCGGTGGCGCCGCAAGCGGTTCCGGCGGCGGACGCCGTGTCGGCCACGGCGAGCGTTTCGGTGCCGGATCCACCCGTTTGCCGTACCGACACCGGTTCCGGACCGAACATCCGGGTGCCGGCCCGCGCGGCCTCGATCCGCGCGGCCAGGGACACCTCACGGCCGTCCGGCGCGCGATAGCCGCCCGCCGCCACGATCCGTTCCGTCTCGGCCGCGATCCCGCGCAGGCGCGCGCTCATGGCGCCACCCCCGTGGGCGCCATGAGCACCGCCTGCGCGGTCTCCCCCGTCGTGCTCATGCACGCATCCTGAGTGATGCTGGTGGTGCCGTGCAACGGAGTTTCGCGCCCCCGGAACGCACCGAGAACGCCTACGGGAAGGGAGATGACCGAACCGTGACGTCCGCGGGGGCGCCCTTGTGCCGAAAGGCTCGAGGGTCTTGGGTGGAACGCACGCCTGCCCGGCCCCACGTCCGAACCGGGCCGGCGACATGGTGGAATCTCAGGAGGATCCCGACATGTCCGATTCACGGAGTGGCGGTGGCGACGGTACGAACCACCGGACCGCCGTCACCGAAGCCGAGGTGGAGGCCCTGGTGAGGGGCATCTGCTTCAAGACAGGACCGCCGCGCGCGCTCGGTGTCGAACTGGAGTGGCTGGTCCATGAGTTGCGGATGCCGCAACTCCCTGTGACACCCGAACGGCTCGAAGCGGCGTACGCGGCGCTGCGGGCGGTGCCCCTGCACTCGCCGCTCACCGTGGAACCCGGTGGCCAGCTGGAGCTGAGCTCGCCGCCCGCCGCCTCCCTGATGGAGTGCGTCGCCACCGTCTCCGCCGACCTGGACGCCGTACGCGCCGTCCTCGCGGAGCAGGGGCTCGGCCTGGTCGGCGTCGGCCACGACCCCTGGCACAGCCCGCGCAGGTTCCTGCGCGCCCCCCGCTACGACGCGATGGAGACCTGTCTGGACCGCACCGGTCCCGCGGGTCGCCACATGATGTGTGCCTCGGCCTCCGTGCAGGTGTGCGTGGACGCCGGTCACGAGGAGCCGGGCCCGCTCGGGCACCGGCGTCGCTGGTGGCTGGCCCATCAGCTGGGGGCGGTCCTGGTGGCCGCGTTCGCCAACTCCCCCCTGCTCGGCCGCGAGCCCACGGGCTGGATGTCCACCCGCCAGCTGATGTGGATGGAGATCGGTGCCGGCCGGGCGGGCGCTCCCCCGCTGGACGGCGATCCCCGAGCCGCCTGGGCGCGGCACGTGCTGGACTCGCCGGTGATGTGCGTACGCCGGGACGGCGGGCCGTGGGAGGTGCCCGACGGGCTCACCTTCCGTGAGTGGACCCGTTCCCGCTCACCCCGGCCGCCCACCCGGGCGGACCTGGAGTACCACCTGACCACGCTGTTCCCGCCGGTGCGGCCGCGCGGCCACCTGGAGTTGCGGATGATCGACGCGCAGCCCGGCGACGACGGCTGGATCGTGCCGCTCGCGGTGACGGCGGCGCTGTTCGACGACCCGGCGGCCGCCGAGACGGCGTACCGGAGCGTGAAACGCCTCGCGGAGCGGGCCCTTGACCTGCCCGCCCCGCACAATCCGCTGTGGACCGACGCGGCCCGGCTCGGCCTTGCCGACCGGGAGTTGTGCGAATCCGCCGCCGTGTGTATCGCGGCGGCGCTGGAGGCCCTGCCCCGGCTCGGCGCCACCGCCGAGGTGATCGGCGCGGTGGCCGCGTTCCGGGACCGCTACGTCGCCCGGGGCCGCTGCCCGGCCGACGATCTGCTCGACGTGCAGGCCGGCCGCGGGACGCCCGCGCACCCGCCCGGCCGTACCGCCCACGGGAGGAAGGACATCCGCACATGACCGCCCCCGAGACCGACGCCGCGACGACCGAGGTGGACAGCGAGACGCTGCGGGAGCAGGTGCTGGCCTCCCTCACCACCGCCCGTGACCGCACCACGCTGCTGACCACCTGTGTCGAGGATCCGGACCTGACCGCCCAGCACTCGCCGCTGATGTCTCCGCTGGTGTGGGACCTCGCACACATCGGCAACCAGGAGGAGCTGTGGCTGCTGCGGGCGGTCGGCGGCCGGGACGCCATGCGGCCCGAGATCGACAGCCTGTACGACGCCTTCGAGCACCCGCGCGCCGAGCGGACCTCGCTGCCGCTGCTGCCGCCCGCCGAGGCCCGGCACTACGCCGCCGAGGTGCGCGGCCGGGTCGTCGACCTGCTGGCGGGCGCGGACTTCCACGGCAGCCGGCTGACCGAGGCCGGGTTCGCCTTCGGGATGATCGCCCAGCACGAACAGCAGCACGACGAGACGATGTTGATAACCCATCAACTCCGGAAGGGCCCGCAGGTCCTGACGGCCCCGGACCCGGAGCCCGTCCCGCTGTTCACCGGCTCGGCCGAAGTCCTCGTCCCCGGCGGCCCGTTCACCATGGGAACCGACACCGAGCCATGGGCACTGGACAACGAACGCCCGGCCCACGTCCGGGAGGTCGCCCCCTTCTGGATCGACACCACTCCGGTGACGAACGCGGCCTACCAGGCGTTCATCGAGGACGGCGGCTACGACACCGAGCGCTGGTGGACCCCGGAGGGCTGGGCGCACGTCAGGCAGCACGCGATCACCGCGCCGCTGTTCTGGCGGCGGGACGGAGACCGCTGGCTGCGGCGCCGCTTCGGGATCACCGAGGCGGTTCCGCCCGACGAGCCGGTGCTGCACGTGTGCTGGTACGAGGCCGACGCCTACGCCCGCTGGGCCGGGCGCCGGCTGCCCACCGAGGCGGAGTGGGAGAAGGCCGCCCGGCACGACCCGGCCACCGGCCGCTCCCTGCGCTACCCGTGGGGCGACGCCGACCCGGCGCCACACCACGCCAACCTCGGCCAGCGGCACCTCGGGCCCGCGCCCGCCGGCAGCTATCCCGCCGGTGAATCCCCGCTCGGCGTCCGGCAGTTGATCGGGGACGTGTGGGAGTGGACGGCGAGCGACCTCCTGCCGTACCCCGGCTTCCGGGCGTTCCCGTACAAGGAGTACTCGGAGGTGTTCTTCGGCTCCGAGCACAAGGTGCTGCGCGGGGGCTCGTTCGCCGTGGACCCGGTGGCCTGCCGGGGCACGTTCCGCAACTGGGACTACCCGGTCCGGAGGCAGATCTTCTCCGGGTTCCGCACCGCCCGCTCGGAGACCGTCTGATGTGCCGTCACCTGGCCTATCTGGGCCCGGAGGTGCCGCTCGGGCAGATCCTGACGGAACCCGAGCACAGCCTGCTGCGCCAGTCGTGGGCGCCCCGGCGCCAGCGCTACGGCACCGTCAACGCCGATGGCTTCGGGGTCGGCTGGTACGCCCCGGACGACCCCGTACCGGCCCGGTACCGGCGCGCCGGGCCGATCTGGGCGGACCTGTCCTTCGCCGACCTGGCCCGGGTGGTGCGCTCCGGCGCTGTCCTCGCCGCCGTGCGGGACGCGACGCTGGCGGGCGCGGACGACGAGGCCGCCGCGGCACCCTTCGCCTCGGGCCGGTGGCTGTTCAGCCACAACGGCGCGCTCGCGGGCTGGCCCGGCTCGGCGGCCCCGCTGCTCTCCGCCCTGCCCCCGGCCGACCTGCTGTCGCTGCAGGCCCGTACCGACTCGGCGTTCGTCTGGGCGCTGGTCCTGCACCGGCTGCGCTGCGGTGACGAACCGGACCTGGCGCTCGGCGAAACGGTTCGCCGGCTGGCCGGAGTCACCCCCGCCTCCCGGCTCAACCTGTTGCTGACGGACGGGACGACGATCGCCGCCACCGCCTGGGGCGACACCCTCTGGTACCGCACGGAGCCCGGCCGGAGCACGGTCGTCGCCTCCGAACCCCACGACGACGACCCGCTCTGGCAGGAGGTACCCGACCGCACCGTGCTCACCGCGAGCCGCGCCGGCGTGCTGCTCGCACCGCTGGATGATCCGGCGTCCTCCCCCACGCTCGACTCCGCTCGAGCGGGGGCGCCCCCATCGTCGAAGGAGCCCTGTACGTGAGCCCCTTGCTCGTCACCCGCACACTCCCCGAGGACGCGACGGACGCCGCGCTGCGCGCCGACGTCCTGCACGGCCTCACCGTCCAGCCCAAGTGGCTGCCGCCCAAGTGGTTCTACGACGCACGCGGCAGCGAACTGTTCGAGCAGATCACCGAACTGCCCGAGTACTACCCCACCCGCGCCGAGCGGGAGATCCTCGCCGGCCGGTCCGGTGAGATCGCCACCGCGAGCGGCGCCCGCACGCTGATCGAGTTCGGCTCGGGCTCCTCCGAGAAGACCCGCTTCCTCCTCGACGCGCTCACCCCCGCGGCCTACGTCCCGGTCGACGTGAGCGAGAGCGCCCTCACCCAGGCCGGGCAGGCACTCGTCGACGACCGACCGGACCTCGAGGTGCACGCGCTGATCGCCGACTTCACCGCCCCGCTGGCCCTGCCCGCCACGCCGGGCCCGCGACTGCTCGCCTTCCTCGGCGGCACCATCGGCAATCTGCTGCCCGCCGAACGCGCCGGGTTCCTCGCCTCCGTACGCTCCCTGCTCGCACCGGGCGACGGGCTGCTGCTCGGCACTGACCTGGTCAAGGACGAGCGGGTGCTGGTCCGGGCGTACGACGACGCGGCCGGGGTGACGGCCGCGTTCAACAAGAACGTGCTGGCCGTCGTCGACCGGGAACTGGGCGCCGACTTCGATCCGGACGCCTTCGACCACGTGGCGCTGTGGGACGCCGAGCGGGAGTGGATCGAGATGCGGCTGCGCTCCCGTACCGCGCAGACCGTGAAGGTGCCCGCGCTCGACCTGGCCGTGGACTTCGCGGCCGGGGAGGAGCTGCGCACCGAGGTGTCCGCGAAGTTCCGCAAGGAGGGCGTGTCCACCGAACTGGCCGCCGCCGGGCTGGAGTTGACCCACTGGTGGACGGACGCGCAGGGTCGCTTCGCGCTGTCGCTGAGCGTGGTGCGATGACTCAGACGTCCGGCGCGAGCTCCTGGGTGATCCTCGTGGAGGCCCGGCGGGCCTCCGTCGCCGGGTCCGCCCCGCTCAGCACCCGGGTCATGTACTCCTTGATCGGGTTGTCGGCCTCGACGTCCGCCCACTGAGGGGTGCTGGGGGTCGCCCGGCCGTGGGCCGCGCCCGCGGCCATGGCGGCGACCCCCTCCTCCCCCGCGACCGCGCCCGCCAGTGTGGTCTTGTTGGGCACGTAGTTCATGGTGCGGGCGAGTTCGGTGTCCCACTTGGCGCCGACGAGGGCTCCGACGACGGCGGTCGCGGCGAACTGGTCCTCGGTGTTCGCGGGGACGACGAGGTCGGAGCCGCCGGTGAACACGGTGCCGGGCCGTGCGGCGGTCTTCCCGGGCACCGGGAAGAAGCCCAGCTTGCCCTTCAGGTCCGGATTCTGCCGCACGACGGCCTGGGCGAGCCCGGGTACGGCGATGATCTGCGCCACCTTGCCGCCCGCGAACACCCCGGCCTGGGGCGGGTGTTCCTCGTCGGCGCCTACGGGGCCCCGGCCCAGCGCCTGCAGCCGCCGGTAGAAGTCCATGCCGCGCAGCGCGGCCGGGCTGTCGAGGGCGCCCTGCCACCGGTAGTCCTTGCGCCGCGCGAGGTCGCCGCCCTCGTCCCAGATGAACCCCGACAGCGTGTACCAGTCCTGGCCGGCGAGATAGATGCCCTGGTCGCCTCCGGAGTCGAGCTTCTCGGTGTCGGCGAGCCATTCGTCGCGGGTCCGCGGCGGGCGGGTGATGCCGGCCTGCTCGAACAGGTCCTTGCGGTAGATGACGACCCGGTTGGCCGCGTACCAGGGGATGCCGTACTGCCCGTCGGCGTCCTCGCCGGGATCGGCGAGGGCCGGCAGCCACTGGTCCTTGCCCCAGTCGCGCATCGACTCCATCGTGAGGTCGGCGAGCCTGCCCCCGTCGGCGTACAGCGGCACCTGGGTGTTGCCGACCTCGATGACGTCGGGTCCGTGGCCGGAGTCGTCCTTGAGCACCGCGCGGACCTTGTCGACGACGCCGGTCCATTGCTGGATGCGGATGTCCAGGCGCAGGTCCTTGTGGGTGCGTTCGAAGTCGGCGGTGAAGCGCCTGAGGAAGTCCTCGGAGGCGCTGTCCTTCATGAGCCACACGGTCACGGTCTTGCGCTCGCGCCCGCCGGGGAGCATCCCGCAGGCGCTCACGAGGGAACAGGTGACACACACCATGGCGATCAGACGACGTCTCACGAGGGGTCCTTGTTCTGTCTGGCAGGCGAGTGCGCACAGGCGTGGGGGGCCCGACGTGGGGGGACGAGCGGTACCGCTCGTACGGGTGTGCTGGATTTTGGTATGGACCAATGCGGAGGGTCAAGGGGGCCGGGGCTACCCGCGGTACCGGCGCGGACACCGTGCGGACGGAGCGGGGATGGGGCACGGTGGAGTACGGCGTGACACGAGAGGAGCACCCTCATGACGAACCACACCTACCGGGTCACCGAGATCGTCGGCACGTCGCACGAGGGCATCGACCAGGCCATCCGCAACGGCATCGCGCGCGCCGACCGGACCCTGCGCAACCTCGACTGGTTCGAGGTGACGCAGGTCCGCGGGCAGCTCGAGAACGGACGGATCGAGCACTACCAGGTGGGGCTGAAGGTGGGCTTCCGTATCGAGGACCAGACCTGAGGGCCGCCCTCAGGTGCGGCCCTCCCGTTCCTGGGCTTCCTGAAGCGCCTCGGACTTGGCGGCCCAGCGGGCCCGTACGACGGTGAACCCGGCCCGCTCGGCGTCGTCGCATACCAGTTCGTCGTCGTCCACGAGGACCCGGATCCCGCGGCTGCGGGCGAGCCGGCGGAGGATCTCCAGCTTGGTGAACCGGGCGGGCCTGCGGTCCGCGTCGCTCCGCATGTGCACCCGCCCCTCGGGCAGCCCGTGGGCCGCGAGCCAGTCCAGCGTGTCGCGCCGGCACCGTTCGGGGCGGCCCGTGAGATAGACCACCTCGCACTCCCGGGCGCTCTCCAGGGCCAGCGCGACGCCCTCGGCGAGGGGCGGATCGGCGGGCGCGGCCGCGAAGAAGGCGGCCCAGTTCTTGGGTCTCGCTTCCAGGAAGTGCTGCCGGTGGGCGGTGTCGGCCAGGGTGTTGTCGAGGTCGAACACGGCGAGCGGACGCCGGGTGCTGTCGGTCACGGACTCACCCTAGAGGGTCTGTCCGACGATTCGCGTCGGCGCCCGAAGGGCGGCCGCGCGGCGCTCAGGTACGTGCTCCAGGTGTGCCGGCCCCGGCCCGCGTACTGGACCGTACTTGGGTCTGGGGGCCGGTAGGGCGCGTGGGGGCACCTCCCACGCCGCCCGGGCAGTGGGGGGAGCGTGCAGGGCATCGCGCGGCGGACGGGAATGGTCAGACAGGCCCTAAAGCCGCGCAGGCGACGTTCGGCCGTCGAGGAGCGGCGTCCGGTGCGTGCTCCCGGTGTGCCGGCCGGAGGCCCTCGTACTGGACGTACGGAGCACGTGCCGGGCGTCGCGACGGGGCGAACGTCGCCTGGTGCGGCACCGGCCGTCACGGGGTCCGGCGGGGAATCCCCGGCCCGACAGGGCGTTGAAGCCTGTGTGAGCAGCACACTGATCGCCCGGACCCCGTTCTCCGTCCTCGACCGCTCCCGCACCCGCAAGGGGCGTCCGCCCGGCGAGGCGCTGCGGGACACCGTCGCGCTGGCGCGGGAGGCGGAGGCGCTCGGCTACCACCGGTTCTGGGTGTCCGAGCACCACGGGGTGCCCGGCGTCGCCGGCTCCGCGCCGACCGTACTGGCCGGCGCCGTCGCCGCGGCCACCCGGACGATCCGGTTCGGCACCGGCGGGGTCATGCTGCCCAACCATCAACCCCTCGTCGTCGCCGAGCAGTTCGGTGTCCTGGAGTCGCTGTTCCCCGGCCGGGTCGACATGGGGCTCGGGCGGTCCGTCGGCTTCACCGACGGGGTGCGCAAGGCCCTCGGCCGGGACAAGGAGGTCGCCGAGGACTTCGCGGCACAGCTGGGCGAGCTGCTGGCCTGGTTCGAGGGCGGCTCGCCGACCGGGGTGCACGCCCGCCCCTCGGAGGGTCTGCGGGTGCCGCCGTTCGTGCTGGCCATGGGCGAGGGCGCGCGGATCGCGGCGCGCGCCGGGCTGCCGATGGTGATCGGCGATCTGCGCGGCCGCGAGCGGATGCTGCGCGGCATCGACCAGTACCGCTCGCTGTTCCGCCCGTCCCCGTGGGCGTCCGAACCGTACGTCGTGATCTCCGGCACGGTCGCGGTCGCCGGCACCGAGGAGGAGGCGCGGCGGCTGCTCGTCCCGGAGGCGTGGGCGATGGCGTACTCCCGCACCCACGGCACCTTCCCGCCCCTCGCGTCGGCCGAGGAGATCGAGGGCCGCCCGATGACCGCGAAGGAACGTGACCGCTACACCTCCGCTCTCGCCGGGCACATCGCCGGCACCGGGGAGCAGGTGGCGCACGAGCTGGAGACGGTACTGGGGGAAACCGGCGCCGACGAGGTCCTCGTCACCACCAGCTCCTACGACCGTACGGCTCTGGTGGACTCCTTCCGGCGGCTCGCCGCGCTCTTCGCGCCCGGCCGCTGACGGGCTCCGAGATGCGCATCCTGCCGCGCGCGGGGAACCTGGCAGGGGAAGCCGCAAGCGACGAGGAGGGCTGCCATGTCCTTCATGGACAAGATCAAGGGCATGTTCAAGGGTCATGAGGGCGTGGCCGACAAGGGCATCGACAGGGGCGGTGACTACATCGACCAGCGCACCGCGAACAAGTACCAGTCGCAGGTCGACACCGCTCAGGACAAGCTGAGGGACGAGTTCGGTACCCGCCCGAACCGGGACAACCCGCCGCAGTCCTGATGCACGGGGGCGGATAGAGTCTCCCCCCTATGCGCAGCCCACATGATCCCTGCGTCCGTGTCCGAGGCGCGTGCGAGCACAACCTCAGGGGCGTCGACGTGGACATCCCACGGGACGTACTGGCCGTGTTCACCGGGGTGTCCGGCTCGGGAAAGTCGTCCCTGGCGTTCGGCACGATCTACGCCGAGGCACAGCGGCGGTACTTCGAGTCGGTCGCGCCGTACGCGCGCAGGCTGATCCACCAGGTCGGGGCGCCCAAGGTCGGCGAGATCACCGGGCTGCCGCCCGCGGTCTCGCTGCAGCAGCGGCGCGCGGCCCCCACCTCGCGCTCCTCGGTGGGCACGGTCACCAATCTCTCCAACTCCCTGCGCATGCTGTTCTCCCGCGCCGGGGAGTATCCGCCGGGCGCCGAGCGGCTCGATTCGGACGCGTTCTCGCCGAACACCGCGGCCGGCGCCTGCCCTCGGTGCCACGGCCTGGGCCGGGTGCACGACACCACCGAGGAGTCGCTGGTCCCGGACCCCTCGCTGTCCATCCGTGAGGGCGCCGTCGCCGCCTGGCCCGGCGCCTGGCAGGGCAAGAACCTGCGCGACATCCTCGACGCGCTCGGGTACGACGTGGACCGGCCCTGGCGCGAGCTGCCCGCCGGCCAGCGGGAGTGGATCCTGTTCACGGACGAGCAGCCGGTCGTCACCGTGCACCCCGTGCGCGACGCCGACCGCATCCAGCGGCCGTACCGGGGCACGTACACGAGCGCCCGCCGGTATGTGCTGAAGACCTTCTCCGACACCAAGTCCGCGTCCCTGCGGGCGAAGGCGGAACGGTTCCTGACCAGCGCCCCCTGTTCCCTGTGCGGGGGCAGCCGGCTGCGCCCGGAGGCGCTCGCGGTGACCTTCGGCGGCCGGACCATCGCCGAACTGGCCGCGCTGCCGCTGACCGACCTGGCCGCCCTGCTGCACGGCCCGGACGAGACCGCACGGGTCCTCACCGAGGACCTGAAGTCCCGCATCGCACCGGTGGCCGAGCTGGGCCTCGGCTACCTCAGCCTCGACCGCTCCACCCCCACCCTGTCGGCGGGCGAGCTGCAACGACTACGGCTCGCCACGCAGTTGCGGTCCGGGCTGTTCGGCGTGGTGTACGTGCTGGACGAGCCGTCCGCCGGACTGCACCCGGCGGACACCGAGGCGCTGCTGGCCGTGCTGGACCGGCTGAAGGCCGCCGGCAACTCGGTGTTCGTGGTGGAGCATCATCTGGACGTCGTGCGCGGCGCCGACTGGCTGGTGGACGTGGGCCCCGGCGCGGGCGAGCACGGCGGACGCGTGCTGTACAGCGGGCCGCCGGCCGAACTGGCGTCGGTGGAGCAGTCGGCGACCGCCGCGTACCTCTTCGACGAGTCACCGGGGCCGGCGCGTGAAGTCCGTGCGCCCCGCGGCTGGTTGAAGGTGGGTCCGGTGACCCGGCACAACCTGCGCGCGGTGACGGCCGAGTTCCCGCTCGGCACCTTCACCGCCGTCACCGGGGTCTCCGGGTCGGGGAAGTCCACGCTGATCGGCGAGCTGACGGAGGAGTCGGCGGGCGTGGACCGCCTGGTCAGGGTCGACCAGCGGCCGATCGGCCGCACCCCTCGTTCCAACCTGGCCACCTACACCGGCCTGTTCGACGTGGTGCGCAAGGCGTTCGCCGGCACCGAGGAGGCACGGGCACGCGGATACGGCGTCGGGCGGTTCTCCTTCAACGTCGCCGGGGGGCGCTGCGAGACCTGTCAGGGCGAGGGGTTCGTCAGCGTGGAGCTGCTGTTCCTGCCGAGCACGTACGCGCCCTGCCCGGACTGCGGCGGCGCCCGCTACAACCGCGAGACGCTGGAAGTGGCGTACCGGGGACGGAGCATCGCCGAGGTGCTCGACCTGACGGTGGAGGCCGCGGCGGAGTTCTTCACCGGCGTCCCGGCCGCCGCCCGGAGCCTGGGCACCCTGCTCGACGTGGGCCTCGGTTATCTGCGGCTCGGGCAACCGGCGACCGAGCTGTCCGGCGGCGAGGCCCAGCGGATCAAGCTGGCGAGCGAGTTGCAGCGCGCCCGGCGCGGCCACACCCTCTACCTGCTGGACGAACCGACCACCGGGCTGCACCCGGCCGACGTCGAGGTCCTCATGGACCGGCTGCACGGGCTCGTCGACGCCGGGCACACGGTGATCGTGGTCGAGCACGACATGACGGTGGTGGCCGACGCGGACTGGGTGATCGACCTGGGCCCGGGCGGAGGTGACCGGGGCGGGCGGATCGTGGCGGTGGGTACTCCGTCCCGAGTGGCCCGGACCGGGGGCAGTGTCACGGCGCCCTATCTGGCGCGGGTCATGCCCTGAGCCGTGCGGGTGGTGCGCAGGCGGCGCCCTGCCGCGTCCGGGGCTGAAGGACGGCGCGCAAGGACCGGACCGGCGCACCACCCGGGCGTGTCCGCCTCCTGTGGCACGAGGACGGCGTGTGTCCGGTCCGGTCCGCCCACGCGCCCCGGCTGGGCGGCCCGGGCCAGGGACTTGCGGGTGGTGTGGCGGCCGGCCGGGATGACCGGGAGTATCTGCACCTCGGCGATCAGGCCCCGGGTGCGGGCAACCCGCCACAGGGAGGCGAACAGGGAGTCCTCGCCGACGAACGCAGCCGCCGTGCTCGGTCCGCCGTCCGCCTGCCGGTAGCGCAGGCCGACGGGCTGCACCGGCACGCCCGCGTCGAGCGCGGCCTGGAAGACGGCCCGGTGGAAGCGGCCGTGGGCGCGCCCGCACCAGGTGCTGCCCTCGGGGAACGCGGCCACGGCCGCGCCCTCGCGCAGGGCCCCGGTGATCCGGGCGACCGTCTCCGGCAGGGCCCGGATCCGGTCCCGCTCGATGAACAGAGCACCGCCCCGGGCGGCCAGCGCGCCCGCCACCGGCCACTGCCGGATCTCGGCCTTGGCGAGCATCCGGGCGGGGCGTACGGCGGCCAGCAGCGGGATGTCCAGCCACGAGACGTGGTTGGCGACCAGCAGCAGTCCGCCGGCCGGTGCGGCGGTGCCGGTGACGCGGACCCGGACCCCGACGGCCCACACGATCGCCCGGCACCACCGCCTGACCCACTCGGCGGGGATCCTCCCCCGCCGGCGGGGGCACCCCCAGCAGAGCGGGGACAGCGCGATCCCGGTCAGGACCAGGAGCACGACCGCCGTCAGCCGCAGCACGGCACGGGGTACGGCCGCCACGGCCCGGGCCTGCTCCACACAGCCGCCCGGGGTGCAGGGCGCGCTGGGCAGCCAGACGCTCATCAGGCCGGCACGAGGGAGAGGAAGTGCCGCAGATAGCGCGGGTCGACCCGGCGCATCGACAGCAGCACGTACAGGTCGGCCACCCCGAAGTCCGGGTCGTGGGCCGGCTCGCCGCACACCCAGGCGCCCAGGCGGAGATAGCCGCGCAGCAGGGCGGGTAGTTCCCCGGGCCCGGCGGGGGCCTCGGCGTTCGGGATCCAGGGCAGCAGCGGCCGCACCCGGAACTCCTCGGGGGCCAGGTGCTTGGCGCGCACCCGCTCCCAGGTCGCCGTCGCGAGGGTCCCGCCGTCGGCGAGCGGCACCGAGCAGCAGCCAGCGAGCCACTCGTGCCCGCGGTCGACCATGTAGCGGGCCATTCCGGCCCAGATCAGGCTGATGACGGCGCCGTCGCGGTGGTCGGGGTGCACACAGGAGCGGCCGACCTCGACCAGCCCGGGCCGGATCGCGTCGAGCGCCCCCAGTTCGAACTCGCCCTCCGAGTAGAGCCGGCCGGCGACGGCGGCCCGCTCCGGCGGCAGCAGCCGGTAGGTGCCGACGACCTGTCCGGTGACGGTGTCGCGCACCAGCAGGTGGTCGCAGTAGGCGTCGAAGGCGTCGATGTCGTGTCCCGGCTGCGGCGTGGCCAGCAGGGCCCCCATCTCACCGGCGAAGACGTCGTGCCGCAGCCGCTGCGCGGCCCGCACGTCGTCCTCGTCACGGGCGAGGGTGACGGTGTAGCGGGTCGGCGCGGCGGGCTGCGGGGGGCGGTCGAGGGTGGAAACGCCGGTCATGGCTCTCTCCTGGTCACGGGCCGGGTCGGCGACGGCGGCGGCGGGCGCTGCGTACGGCCCGCCGCTCCTGTTCTTCCGACGCCGGTTGGCGTGCGCGTGACGTGTGCCGGGAGAGGGGATGTGGGGATGTTGAACGCCGGGGTGCCGGCGCTGACGGGAAACCAGACGGGGCCGGTGAGCACCACCCCCGGCCCCGCCCGTTCGCCCGTGCGACGAACGTCCTCTTCCCCGTGGGGCGCTACCGCTTCCCCGCCTTACGGGTGGCCCGCAGCCACTCCCTGTTCATGTTCGTGATGGACATCAGCGGAATGCCCTTCGGGCAGGCGGTCGCGCACTCCCCCGTCAGCGTGCACCCGCCGAAGCCCTCCGCGTCCATCTGCGCCACCATGTCCAGCACCCGCGTCTCCCGCTCGGGCGCGCCCTGCGGCAGCACGTTGAGGTGGTTGACCTTGGCGGAGGTGAACAGCATCGCCGCGCCGTTGGGGCAGGCGGCCACGCACGCCCCGCAGCCGATGCACTCGGCGTGCTCGAAGGCGTAGTCGGCGTCGGACTTCGGCACCGGCGTGGCGTGCGCCTCCGGCGCGGACCCGGTGGGCGCGGTGACGTAGCCGCCGGCCTGGATGATCCGGTCGAACGCGGACCGGTCGACGACCAGGTCCTTGATCACCGGAAACGCGGCGGCCCGCCACGGCTCGATGTCGATCGTGTCGCCGTCCTTGAAGGACCTCATGTGCAGCTGGCAGGTGGTGGTGCGCTCCGGCCCGTGCGCCTCGCCGTTGATGACGAGGGAGCAGGCGCCGCAGATGCCCTCGCGGCAGTCGTGGTCGAAGGCGACCGGCTCCTCGCCGGACAGGATGAGCTGCTCGTTGAGGAGGTCCAGCATCTCCAGGAAGGACATGTCGGACGAGATGCCGTCCACCTCGTACGTGGACATGGCGCCTTCGGCGCCGGCGTTCTTCTGGCGCCAGACGCGCAGGGTGAGCTTCATGCGTAGCTCCGCTGGGTGGGGTGGACGTACTCGAAGACCAGGTCTTCCTTGTGCAGGACGGGAGCATCGCCGGTGCCGGTGAACTGCCAGGCGGCCGCGTAGCCGAACTCGTCGTCCTTGCGGGCGGCCTCGCCGTCCGGGGTCTGCGACTCCTCGCGGAAGTGGCCGCCGCAGGACTCGGTGCGGTGCAGCGCGTCGAGACACATCAACTCGGCGAGCTCCAGGTAGTCGACGATCCGGTTGGCCTTCTCCAGCGACTGGTTGAGCTCCTCGCCGGTGCCGGGCACCTTGATGCGCCGCCAGAACTCCTCGCGGATCTGGGGGATGCGCTCCAGGGCCTTGCGCAGCCCGGAGTCGGTGCGGGCCATGCCGCAGAACTCCCACAACAGCTCGCCGAGTTCGCGGTGGAAGGAGTCGGGGGTTCGGTCGCCGTCGACGGACAGCAGCCGCCGCAGCCGGTCCTCGGTCTCGGCCAGCGCCTCCTGGACCACCGGGTGGTCGGGGGCCACCGGGTCCTGGTGCGGGTTGCGGGCCAGGTAGTCGTTGATGGTGGCCGGCAGTACGAAGTAGCCGTCGGCCAGGCCCTGCATCAGCGCGGATGCGCCGAGCCGGTTGGCGCCGTGGTCGGAGAAGTTGGCCTCGCCGATCGCGAACAGGCCCGGGACGGTGGTCTGCAGGTCGTAGTCGACCCACAGGCCGCCCATCGTGTAGTGCACGGCCGGGTAGATCCGCATCGGCACCTCGTACGGATCCTCGTCGGTGATCCGCTGGTACATGTCGAAGAGGTTGCCGTACTTGGCCTCGACCGCCTCCCGGCCCATCCGCCTGATCGCGTCGGCGAAGTCCAGGTAGACGCCCTGGCCGCCGGGGCCGACCCCCCTGCCCTCGTCGCAGACGTTCTTCGCGGCGCGGGAGGCGATGTCACGCGGGACCAGGTTGCCGAAGGACGGGTAGATGCGCTCCAGGTAGTAGTCGCGTTCGTCCTCGGGGATCTCGTTCGGCGGGCGGGTGTCGCCCTTGGCCCTGGGCACCCAGATCCGGCCGTCGTTGCGCAGCGACTCGCTCATCAGCGTCAGCTTGGACTGGTGGTCGCCGGTGCGCGGGATACAGGTCGGGTGGATCTGTGTGAAGCAGGGGTTGGCGAAGTACGCGCCGCGCCGGTGCGCCCGCCAGATGGCGGTCGCATTGGAGTTCATGGCGTTGGTCGACAGGTAGAAGACGTTGCCGTAACCGCCGGAGGCGAGCACGACGGCGTCGGCGAAGTACGTGTCGATCTTCCCGGTGACGAGGTCCCGGGCCACGATCCCGCGCGCCCGGCCGTCGACGACGATCAGGTCCAGCATCTCGGTGCGCGGGTGCATCTCCACGTTCCCGGCGGCGATCTGCCGGCTGAGTCCCTGGTAGGCGCCGAGCAGAAGCTGCTGGCCCGTCTGGCCGCGGGCGTAGAAGGTGCGGGAGACCTGGACGCCGCCGAAGGAACGGGTGTCGAGCAGGCCGCCGTACTCGCGGGCGAAGGGCACGCCCTGCGCCACGCACTGGTCGATGATCTCCACCGAGATCTGCGCGAGCCGGTGGACGTTGGACTCACGGGCGCGGAAGTCGCCGCCCTTCACGGTGTCGTAGAACAGGCGGTGGATCGAGTCGCCGTCGTTGCGGTAGTTCTTGGCGGCGTTGATGCCTCCCTGCGCGGCGATGGAGTGGGCGCGGCGCGGGGAGTCCTGGTAGCAGAACTGGACCACGTGGTAGCCCTGTTCGGCCAGGGTGGCGCCCGCGGAGCCGCCGGCGAGGCCCGTACCGACGACGATGATCGTGTGCTTGCGCCGGTTGGCCGGGTTGACCAGCTTGGCCTCGAAGCGGCGCTTGTCCCAGCGCTCGTGGACCGGGCCGGCCGGGGCCTTGGTGTCGGTGACCGGCTCGCCCGTCGTGTAGTTCAGGTATTCGGTCATGTCAGCTCACCACTCCGGTCATGACGCCCACGGGTACGGCGATGAATCCGGCCGTGAGCAGCAGCGCGAGGACGTTGGCGACGGTCTTCAGGGCGCGGTCGCGGGCGCGGCTGCCGACGCCGAGGGTCTGGGCGGCGCTCCAGAAGCCGTGCCGGATGTGCAGGCCGAGCGCGAGCATCGCGACGATGTAGATGACGTTGCTGTACCAGTGGGAGAAGTCGTCGACGACGTTCTGGTACGGGTGCCCGCTGCGGAAGTGGCCCGGGTGCACGGTGCCGGTGGTCAGGTCCAGGAGGTGCCAGACGATGAACAGGCCGAGGACGATCCCGCCCCAGCGCATGGTGCGGGTGGCGTAGCTCGCCCGGGGCCTCGCGTGCACGTACTTGCTGGGCCGGGCCCTGATGTCGCGGCGGCTGAGCTGGTAGGCGGAGGTGGCATGGGCGACCACGGCGACGACCAGCACGATCCGGATGAGCCAGAGCGTCCACTCGTAGTGCATGAAGGGTTCGCCGACGGTGCGCAGCCAGTGGGCGTAGTGGTTGAACTCGCCCGCGCCGAAGAAGATCTTCAGGTTGCCGATCACATGGGCGACCAGGTACAGCAGCATGATCACGCCGCTGACGGCCATCACCGTCTTCTTGCCGACGGAGGAGTCCCACATCGTGCGCGCCATGGACGGCCGTCGGTCCGTCCGCGTTGCCAGAGCCATGACCAGCACGCTAGGGCCGAAGGACCCCATCGGTCCAAGACATGGTGTGGCTTGTTTCCATAGGTGGAAGCTATTCTCGCAGGATGCAGTTCCAGCAGCTCCAGTACTTCGTCGCCGTCGCCGAGACCCGGCACTTCACCCGCGCCGCCGAGCTGGTCCATGTCGCCCAGCCGTCGCTGTCGCAGCAGATCAAGGCGCTGGAGCGGGAGCTGGGCGCGGATCTGTTCCTGCGTGCCCGCGGCAACATCGCGCTCACCGACGCCGGTGAGGCGCTGCTGCCGCTGGCCCGGCGGATCCTGGCCGACGCGGACACCGCCCGGCACGAGGTGCAGGAGCTGGTACAGCTGCGGCGGGGCCGGGTGCGGCTGGGCGCGACGCCGAGTCTGTGCACGGGCCTGCTGCCGGACGTCCTGCGCGCCTTCCACGACCGCTACCCCGGAATCCAGCTGCTGATCGAGGAGGGGGGCTCGCACGACCTGGTACGGCACCTGGCGCGCGGAGCCCTCGATCTCGCGCTGGTCGTCCTGCCGCTGCCGACGCCGGCGCCCGCGCTGTCGACGGTGGAGCTGCTCCGGGAGGACCTCGTCGTGGTGTCCTCACCCGAGGCGACGGCCCCGGGGCGGGGCGGGCGGGTCGTGCACGTCGCCGACCTGGAGGGCGAGCGGCTGGTGATGTTCCGGCACGGGTACGACCTGCGGGAGCTGACCGTGGCGGCGTGCCGCTCCGCGGGGTTCGAGCCGGAGTTCGCCGTCGAGGGGGGTGAGATGGACGCGGTCCTGGGGTTCGTCCGAGCGGGGCTGGGCGTGGCGGTGGTGCCGCGGATGGTGGCGACGCGGGCGGGACTGGGGTTGCGGGTCACTGCGCTGGCCCGGCCGGGACTGCACCGGACCATCGCCCTGGCGCACCGCAGCGACGTCGCGCCGCCACGGGCCGCGCGGGAGCTTCAGCGGATGCTGCTCGAGCGGTGACCGGTGTCCGGGTGCGCATGCGCGTGGTGGCCGGCCACGGGCTCCCCAGGGGCGCGGGGAGCCCGTGGCCGGCCACGACGGATCCGTGGCCCGAAGGGGCCGGTCAGCCCGTGGCGTCGACCAGGGCCAGGTCGTGCAGCCGCTCCGGTGGGCCCGGGCGGGCGTAGTACCAGCCCTGGGCCGTGTCGCAGCCCAGTATCCGCAGCTGTTCGGCCTGGGCGCCGGTTTCCACGCCCTCGACGGTCACCGCGAGGTCGAGGCTGTGGGCGAGGGAGACGATCCCTTCGACGATCTTCAGATCGACGGGATCGGCGGGGAACCTCTGCATGCCCTGGGTGAAGGAGCGATCCAGCTTGAGCACCCGCACCGGCAGGCGGCGCAGGTTGGCGAGGTTGGAGTAGCCGGTGCCGAAGTCGTCCAGGGCGATGTCGACGCCCATCTCGGCGAGCCGGTGCAGCGGTTTGAGCAGGTCGTCGTCGGCGCCGATGAGCGCGGACTCGGTGACCTCCAGGCACAGGACGTCGGGGGTGACGCCCGCGCGCTCCAGGATGTCGACCGTGTCCTGCACCAGGCCGGGATGGCTGAGCTGGCACGGCGACAGGTTGACGTTGATGCGCAGCGGCCCGGCGGCTTCCTCCTGGGCGTGCCGTTCCCGCCAGGCGCGCGCCTGCCGGATGGACTCCTCCAGCACCCAGCGGCCGAGCGGGACGATCAGGCCGGTGTGCTCGGCGAGCGGGATGAAGCGGTCGGGGCCGAGGACGCCGTGCTGCGGGTGCAGCCAGCGGACCAGGGCCTCCGCACCCCGGACGCTGCCGTCCCCGAGGTGGACGAGGGGCTGGTACTCGATGAAGAACTCACCGCGCTCCAGGGCCGTCGGCAGGGCCGTGGTCAGGCCGTGCCGGGTGATCGCACGGGCGTCGGCCTCCGGGTCGGCGAGTTCGGACCGGTTGCCGCCCGCCGATTTGGCCCGGTACATGGTGATGTCGGCGCTGCGGAGGACCTCGGCCGCCGTACGCTCGCCCGCCGGGCCCTCGACGATGCCGAGGCTGCCCCGCACCAGCAGGTCACGCCCGTCGATGCTGACGGGCGTGACGAGGGCGTTCATGATGCGCTCGGCGAGTTCGTCGACCTCGCGCTCGGTGCCCGGCCCGGTGGTCAGGGCCACGAACTCGTCGCCGCCGAGCCGGGCGACCATCTCGCCGGGCGCGGTCGCGCAGGACTGCAGCCGGTCGGCGACCTCCACCAGCAGCCGGTCGCCGGCCGCGTGCCCGAGGCTGTCGTTGATGGTCTTGAAGCCGTCCAGGTCGAGGTAGCACAGGCCGAAGCGCTGGCCCTCGCCCGCGTTCAGCGCCTTCTCCAGGCGCTCGAAGAACAGGCTGCGGTTGGGCAGGCCGGTGAGCGCGTCGTGGGTGGCCTCGTAGCGCAGCCGCAGGTTGAGCAGGCGCCGCTCGGTGGTGTCCTCCATGAGCGCGAGCTGGTACTGCGGATCGCCGTCGGCGTCGCGCAGCAGGGAAACCGTCAGGTTGGTCCACAGGACCGTGCCGTCTGGGCGGTTGAAGGCCTTTTCGAGGTGGTAGTGCTCACGCTCGCCGCGGACGAGTTCGTCGTAGAGCTTCCACGTCTGCGGCGCGTCCTCGGGGTGCACCCAGTCCTGGACGCGGCGGCCGCGCAGGGTCTGGTCGGAGAGCCCGAACATGCGCAGCAGCGCCTCGTTGACCTGCAGCACGTTGCCGTCGAGGTCGGCGATTCCGATCCCTATGGCCGCGCCCTCGAAGACCGCCCGGAAGCGGGCCTCGCTGGCGTGCAGGGCCTGCGCCACCACCCCCTGGGCGCGCAGTGCGGCCTGGGCGATGGACTCCTGCTCGGCGAGGGTCCGCGCGCGCAGCGCCTCGGCGTATCCGGCGGCCATCGCGTGCTGCAACCGCGAGCAGCGCAGGCGCGGTTCTTCCTGGGGGCCGTCCTTCGCGCAATACAGCACCAGATAGGCGTCGACGCAGTCCAGGGTGCGGGTGAGCGCCTCGGGGTCGGTGCAGTGCGCGGCGACCAGGGCGGCGCCGATCGCCTTGGCGCGGTCCCCGTCGAAGCCGCGTGCCCGCAGCAGTTCGCTCAACCGGCGTGCGAGCGGGAGGAGTTCCTCCTCGAACTCCGCACGGGTCAGCGACGTCGAGGTCACCGGGTAGACCGCCCGGCTCCAGATCGTCGTGAACCGGCGCAGTCTGTCCTCCGGCCCGTCCGGCCCGGCGCTCACGCCGTACGCCCCACGCCGGCGAATCCGGAGAAGGCGAACGGGTCCTCGTCCTCCGGCGCCGACTCCGGCCGCCACTGCGGCATCGGCACCAGTCCGGGTTCCACCATGTCGTACCCCTCGAAGAACCGCGCGATCTCCTCGCGCGAGCGCATGATGAGTGGATTGCGAATGTCCTTGTATACGTCCACCGCACCCTCGGCCCGCTCGGCGGGCAGCGGGATTCCCTCGTACGAGGCATGGGTGAGGATCAGCAGGCTGCCGGGCGCGAGCGCGTCGCGCAGCTCGGCGACCGCAGCATAGGGGGCGTCCGCGTCTTCCACGAAGTGCAGTATGGCAACGAGGAGGAGGGCGACCGGGCGGTTCAGGTCGATCAGCCGCTCCACCTGGGGGCTGGCGAGAATCTCCCGCGGCTTGCGCAGGTCCGCGGCGACCACGTCGGCGTCGGCGTTGTCCGCCAGAACCGCCTGGCTGTGCGCGACGGCGACCGGGTCGTGGTCGACGTAGACCACGCGGGCGCCCGGCACGGCCGCCTGGGCCACTTCGTGGACGTTGCCGAACGTCGGGATGCCGGAGCCGACGTCGAGGAACTGGCTGATGCCCTCGGCGGCCGCGAACCGCACGGCCCGGCGCATGAACGCCCGGTTGGCCTGCATGACCTTCGGCAGGCCCGGCATGAACTCCATCGCTTTGCGGGCCGCTTCCCGGTCCACCTCGAAGTTGTGCGAACCGCCCAGGTAGAAGTCGTAGATCCGCGAGACGCTCGGCACCGAGATGTCGATGCTCCGGGGGGCCCAGGCGGGGCGCTCCATGTGTCTCTCCCAGGGTAGGCGACAGGGACAGGCGATCCGGTGTTCGAGCTGAGGCTACTGATCGCCCGCCAACGGAGCGACCCGAACCGGAAATTGCCCGTCCGTTCCCCGCCACTGCCTGCGCGTCGACTGTCGCGTGTGCCGGGGTTTGCCCGTGTTGCGTGTGCCGTTCGCCGGAGGCAGGACCACGCACAACGGTCCGCCCCCTCCGTGCGGTGCGGAGGGGGCGGACCTTCGGTGGCGCTCCGGGTCGGGCGGGGCGATCGACCCTGGGGAGGTGATCTAGTGGCCCGGCGCGCCGACCGGCTTTCCGTCGGGCGAGACGGCGTACCAGGTGCCGCCCACGCCCTGACCGTTGGTGTCTCCGGGGGCCTTGTCCCCGGAGAAGGTGTAGATCGGCCAGCAGTTGACCGTCATCTGCCGCACGCCGTCGGGACGGGTGAAGCCCATCAGGCCCTTCTTCTTGACGCCCTGGGTGTCGTCGGGCCTGACGATGCCCACGGCCGGCCACTTCTCCAGGCAGGCCCCGGTGCAGTTGGAGACGGACTTCGGCCAGGCCTTGTCCTTGAGGAAGCGGTAGACCGTCATGCCGTTCTTGTCGACGACGATGTCGCCGAGCTTGGGGTCCTTGCGGACGGACAGGCCGGGCAGGGAGGCCAGGGAGGCCTTCTTCCCGGTGGGGGCGAGCGCGAACCACTTGCCGCCCACGCCCTGGCCGTTGACGTCACCGGCCTTGACGTCCTTGGCGTAGCGGTAGGCGGGCCAGCCGGCGATGGTGAGCTGCTTGGTCCCGTCGGGGCGCGTGACCTCGCCCAGCAGCGCCTTGTCGATGCCGGCACCGGCCGTGGCGTCGTTGGCCGGCACCGGCGGCCAGGTGGTGGCACAGGCGCCCTCGCAGTTCGACTTGGGCGGACTCGCGGTGTCCTGGTCGAACCGGTACAGGGTGATGCCGGAGCCGTCGGTGAGGACCTTGCCCAGGTTGGCGTTGGTGGCCACGGTCAGCTTGCCCGCGGGGGCGGCCGGGGCCGGCGAGCCGGAGCTCTGGTTCCCGTCGGCGCCGTAGCCGTTGCCGGCTCCGGTGCCGGCGGTCGGGCTGCCCGCGGGCGCGGTGGCCCCTACGTTCTGCGCCGCCGAGGACGGGGTGCCGTTGTCCTGACCGCACGCCGTCGTCAGCGCCAGCACCGAGATGGCTGTGGCCACCATCGAGGCGGTCCGCCAGGAGGTCTTCATCTCCAACTCCCCATGTCTGCCTGGTTGTTGCAGCGCCTTGCCGCGCCGCCGCACGGTCATGGGTACGCAGCGAGGGGGCGGGAGCGTTCAACGGCGAGGGAAGTTCTTACGGAATTTCTTTGCGGGCCCTGTGATCCGTGCCGCCGGTGCGCGGCTCGCAGGGGCGCGCACATCCGGCCAGGCGCACGGCTCACCCTGTCAAACCATTGATCGCGACATTCCCTCCTTTCGGAGCAATCAGGGGCCACCACGGCGTACGACCGGTTCGCGCGACACATGATCTCCGCGTGCATGGACCCGAAGTGACCCGATGCGCGTCCGCCTCACGGCTGTTGGCCCTGATGACGCTGACCTGGACGCTGCTCGGCTGCCCCGTGGGCAGCGCGTCGGCCGACGCCTGTGCGTACGCCTCGACGGGCCCGGACGGCACGGTGGCGGCGGCCTACGCGGGGGACGACCACCGGCCGTCCCCGCCGCCCTGTCCGGCGCCCATCCCGCCCCCGTGCCCGCCCACGCCGACTCCGACACCGCCCCCGAAGCCGCCACCGCCGACGCCCCGGCCGGAACCGACACCGGGGCCGCGGTCACCCAGGCCCAGGCCGGTGCCGCGGCCCGCTCCGAGACCGCGCCCGCAGGCCCGGCCGGCCCCGGCACCGCCCGCACCGCGGCCCACCCAGACCCCTGCGCCCGTTCCACCGCCGAAGCCGAGACCGGCCCCGCGGCCCTCGGTGACACCGGTGACCTACCCGGCCTACCACCCGCGTCCCGCCGCACACGTCCCGCCCGGTCGTACCACGCCGGTCGCCTACGTGCTGCTCATCACCGTTCCGGCGATCGTCGCCGTCGCGGCCCTGCGCCCGCGCTGACGCGCAGGCCCCTCACCTCTGGAGGTATCCGTTGCCGGATTGGCTTGTTCTCGTCATCGCGATGCTCGCGGCCTGTGCCGTGGTGGTGGCCGTCACCGTCCTGCGGCACAAGCGGGCTCCCGAGGACGAGGACCCCAGCGAGACCCCGGACGTCATCGAGTACATGACGATGTGGATCGGCGTCGTGTACGCGATCGTCCTGGGTCTCGCCATCGCGGGTGTGTGGGAGGCCCGCGGCGCCGCGCAGGACCACGTGCAGTCCGAGGCGCAGGCCCTGCACGAGATCTCGGAGCGGGTCCGGGTGTATCCGCCGGACGTCCGCGACCGGATCCGCGCCGACGTCAACACCTATGTCGGCTATGTCGTCCATCACGAGTGGAGGACGATGGCCCACGACGAACGCGTCACCGACCACGGCGCCGAGCTGTTGCAGAAGGTCCGTCAGGACGTCACCGACTACCGGCCGAAGAGCGACTTCGAGGCGCAGGCCTACCAGCCGCTGCTGGACCAGATGACCGCCGCCGACCAGGCGCGAAACGCCCGCGCCGACTCCACCGGGGCCACCATGCCGCCGGTGGTGTGGTGGGGGCTGCTCACCGGGGCGCTGGTCACCGTGGGCATGGTGTTCGCGCTGCAGATCCGGCGCACGAGACGCGAACTGGTCCTGGCCGGGCTGTTCTCCGCGACCATCGCGTTCATGCTGTTCCTCATCTGGGAATTCGACTCCCCCTTCAGCCGCGGCATCGCGGTGAGCGCGGAACCGTTCGTCAGTCTCTTCCGAGGTGTCGCCGGGTAGTCGCCGGCCGTACGAGCGTTCGCCCCCGAACGGCGGCACACCCGCGTCCCATGGGGCCTGCCCCCGCACACGGGTGTGCGGCCGTTCCCCCACGGACGGATGCCGGAACGTCAGGTGCGCTTCTCGCTCCGGCGGCGCAGCCAGTGCCCGCCGCCTCCGACGACCGACAGGGTCACGAGCCCCGCGCCGATGGCCATGTCGGCCGGCGTGGCGCCGGTGGATCCGGTGCCACCGACACCGCGGAGCACGGCGAAGGCGTCCGGGCCGACCGGCCTTCTGCCGTCGCAACGGACGGTGGGACGGCCGGGTCGGGCGGCACGGTCGAGCCGGATGCCGGCCCGCGAGGAGCCGTCGCCGAACCCGTCGAGTCCGGTGGTGGGCAAGGCGCGGGAGGACATCGTGCCGCCGTCGGGACAGCTGTCCGGGCCGACGGTGGGCCGCCCGCCCGGCGGGAGCACGCCAGGCGTGGCGACGACGCCGCGCGGTCCGCCCTCGCCGCTGTCCGTGAAGCCGTCCGGGCGATCTGCGGATTCGCTGTCCCGGCCGCCGTTTCCGTCGTCGTCCGCCCGGCCGCTCTTCCCGTTGCCGTCCTCTCGGCCGGACTCGCCGGCCCCGCCCGGGTCGTGCCCGCGGTTCCCCTCGTCGTAGGCGCGACTTTCAGGGGAACCGCGGCCGGCGCCCGTGCTGGTGTACGGGACGCCTCCGTCGCCCATGCCGTCCGCGACGGCCACCGGGGTGGCGAGCCCGAGCACGGCTGCCGTCGCCCAAGCAGCCGCCAGGGCACGTTGGTTGCGCATGTGAACCTCCGCGGGAGGCGCCCGGGGCTTTCCCCGGTCGATCGGCGAGAAAACACCTCCCGGGACGACACTCGATCGCACGGAACACGCCCGCACGTCGAGAATCGTCTGTTCTGGTGACACAACAGGCGACAAGAAAAGCACACAATCGGATATTGTCGCAGATCACGTACCGTCAGGAAGTTCCCGTGAACGGCAACTCGGATGGCGCACCGCCCAGGCACCGCGGCCACCCGTTCGCCGCTCACCCCGTCGCCCGCCGTGCGCGTGGGGACTTAGCGTTCTCCCATGCGCGAGGGACGTGGTGACGGCCGCGCGGAGAGGGGATGGCGAATGTCTGCGTCCGAGCTCTACGGAATGGGCGAGGAGGAGCGGCGAAGGAGGCGTGCCCCGTGGGGCGTGACAGCGCTGCTTCTGCTGACCGGCATCGCGCTCATCCGCAACGGTTCGGGCGAGTTCGACGTCGGCCCGCCGCAGCCGGCTTCGGCGGCCGCCCCGGACAGCCGGCCCGGCCCGGGCACCCCCGCGGGGGACACCTCCTCCACGGCACCGGCGCCGCTCGCGTTCTCCGCCGCCGCCCGGGTGCGGATCCCCGCGATCCGGGTGGACGCGCCGGTGATGCCGGTGACTCTGGGCGAGGACGGCCGGATCGACGCGCCCCCGCCGGACAACCCGGACCTGGCGGGCTGGTTCACCGGCGCGGTCTCCCCCGGCGAGAAGGGCACGGCCGTCGTCGTCGGCCACGTGGACAACAAACAGGGCCCCGCCGTGTTCTACGGACTCGGGACCCTCAGGAAGGGAAACCGGATCGAGGTTCTGCGCAAGGACGGAAAGACAGCGGTGTTCGAGACCTATGGCGTCGAACTCTTCCCCAAGAGCGGTTTTCCGGGCGACCGCGTCTACGGCTCGAAAGGAACTCCGGAACTGCGGGTCATCACCTGTGGCGGGGGCTTCTCCAGGCAGCACGGTTACGACGGGAACGTGGTCGTCTTCGCCCGCCTGGTCGCGGTGGGGTGAACCACCGCGACCAGGCGGGCCGAGGTCGGGGAACAGACCCCGAAGACGATTACGCGCGCCGTTTCGGCACGGTCATGCGATATCCGGAATCGAGGAGTCGGGGCAGCCATTCACGCATCGCGCGAACGGTCTGCGAACGGTCGCCCCCGGCATCGTGGGAGAGCACCACGACACCGGGGGCGGCGCCGCTCTCCACCCGGCGGACGATGGTCCTGACCCCCGGCGTCATCCAGTCGGTGGTGTCGACGGTCCAGGCCAGCGGCTCCATGCCCATCTCGGCGCCCAGCTGGAACACGGCCCGGTTCCAGGCGCCGTAGGGCGCGCGGAACCACTGCGGGCGCTCCCCGTAGGCGTCCTCGATGACGTCGCTGGTGCGCTTCATCTCGTCGTGGATCTCCCTGCGGCTGAGGGTCGTCAGCAGCGGATGCGTCCAGGTGTGGTTGCCGACGACATGACCCTCGTCGGCCATCCGGGCCACCAGCTCTCGGTTGTCGGCGACACACTCGCCGCACAGGAAGAACATGGCGCGTACGCCGTACTCGGCGAGGGTGTCCAGGACGTGCGGGGTGTAGTCCCGGTCGGGTCCGTCGTCGAAGGTCAGCATCATCCGCCGGCCGTTCCCCGGGATCCGCACGAGGGGTTCCGTGTGGATCCGCAGCGTGTGCGGCGCGGCCGACGGCGGTCCGTAGCCGGTTTGCGGCTGGAGCCGGAACGCGGAGGGTCCGCGCGCCTGACGGGCCTGCGGGCCGGGGACGGGAGGGGCGGCGGCCGTGTGACCGTCCCCGGCGCCGCCCGCCAGGACGGCTCCGGCGGTACCCGCGGCCCCCAGCGCGGCGGCGCCGGCCAGGAGCATCCGGCGCCGCGTGAACAACTGATCCTTCTGCATGACTCACCACTCGCCCACACACCGCTCCGGCGCACCGCAACGACACCGGTACGGGCGTGGGAACTGCACCCGGACGGCCCAGCGCGGCGGCCCTGAGGACGGAAGACGCGGGGCTCAGCGGCGGCGCACCAGCGGGAACGGCAGGGTCTCCCGGATCGTCAGGCCGGTGAGGAACATGACCAGCCGGTCGACGCCGATGCCGAGTCCGCCGGTCGGGGGCATGGCGTACTCCAGCGCCTGGAGGAAGTCCTCGTCCAGCTCCATGGCTTCCGGGTCGCCCCCGGCGGCCCGCAGTGACTGCTCCGTCAGCCGCCGGCGCTGCTCCACCGGGTCGGTCAGCTCCGAGTAGGCCGTACCGAGTTCGATGCCGAAGGCGACGAGGTCCCAGCGCTCGGCGAGCCGCGGGTCGGCGCGGTGCTGCCGGGTCAGCGGGGACACGTCGGTGGGGAAGTCCTTGTAGAAGGTGGGGGCCCCGGTGCGTTCCTCGACCAGCCGCTCGTACATCTCCAGCGCGATGTCGCCGGGCCCGTCGTCGGCGGTGTACGGTACCCCCGCCCGGTCGCACAGCCGGTGCAGCCGCAGCAGTTCGGTGCCGGGGCCGATCTCCTCCCCCAGCACCTCGGAGATCGCGCCGTACACGGTCTTGACCGGCCACCGGCCGGAGAGGTCGTACTCCTGCCCGTCCCGGCGGGCCACCGGGGCGCCGAAGGCGGCGGTCGCCGCGCCCTGGATCAGCTCCCGGGTGAGGTCCAGCATCACCTCGTAGTCGGCGTACGCCTGGTAGGCCTCCAGCATCGTGAACTCGGGGTTGTGCTTGTAGGAGACGCCCTCGTTGCGGAAGGTGCGGCCCAGTTCGAAGACCTTCTCCAGGCCGCCCACACACAGCCGCTTCAGATACAGCTCGGGGGCGATGCGCAGGTGCAGGTCGAGGTCGTAGGCGTGGATGTGGGTGGTGAAGGGGCGGGCGTTGGCGCCGCCGTGGATCTGCTGGAGCATCGGGGTCTCGACCTCTATGTACCCGCGGTCCAGCAGTCCCTGCCGCAGCGCCTGTACGGCGGCCGAGCGGGCCCGGATCACGGCGCGGGCGGCGGGGCTGGTGGCCAGGTCGACATAGCGGCGGCGGACCTTCGCCTCGGGGTCCGCGAGGCCCCGGCGCTTGTCGGGCAGCGGGCGCAGGCACTTGCCGGTGAGCTGCCAGGAGGTGACGAAGACGGTGGGCTCGCCCTTGTCGCTGAGATCGGCGCGGCCGGTGACGATGATGTGGTCGCCGATGTCGCATCCGGCGGTGAAGCGGTCGAGGGCGTCGCCGCAGCGGTCGCGGGTGAGGGCGATCTGGTGGTCGCCGGACCAGTCGCGCAGCACGGCGAAGACGATGCCGCCGAAGTCGCGGACCAGCATGAGGCGTCCGGCGACGGTGACGTCCGCGCCGGGGGGCACGTCGGCGAGGGCGTGGGTGGGGGCGGGGACGCCGACCGGGTAGGGGTCGGTGCCGGTGGCGCGCAGCCCGGCGAGCCTGCGGTGCCGGACGCGGACCTGGTCGGGCAGACCCGCCTGTGGTGCGGCGGCCCCGGCCCGCTGCCCTCGGTCGAGGCCGAGCGCGGCCAGGGACGGCAGACCGTGCGTGGTCGTGGGCCGCTGCCCGTTCCTCGGGTGCCCCTTTCCCCAGAGCTTGCGCAGCGACGGCACGGAGACGAAGCCCTCGGCGATGCCGGAGGCCAGGCCGATGCGGGCGAGGGCGGCGGCGTCGCCGTAGCAGAGGAACCTCGGATACCACTCGGGGTGGTACTTCGCGTTGGAGCGGTACAGGGCCTCCAGCTGCCACCAGCGGGAGAAGAACAGCAGCAGCCGGCGCCACAGCCGCAGCACCGGTCCGGCGCCGATGCGGGCGCCCTCCTCGAAGACCGACCGGAAGACCGCGAAGTTCAGCGAGATCCTGCGGATGCCGAGCTTGGGCGCCGCGGCGCACAGTTCGGCGACCATGAACTCCATGACTCCGTTGGGGGCGGCGCGGTCGCGGCGCATCAGGTCCAGGGAGACGCCGTCGCGGCCCCAGGGCACGAAGGAGAGCAGGGCGAGCAGCCGGCCGTCCTCGCCGAGAGCCTCCACCAGCAGGCAGTCGCCGTCCGCGGGGTCGCCGAGGCGGTCCAGCGCCATGGAGAAGCCGCGCTCGGTCTCGGTGTCGCGCCAGGCGTCGGCCTTGTCGACGGTCTCCTCCATCTCCCGCTCGGTGAGGGTGGCGTGCCGGCGGATCCGGCAGGTGGCGCCGGTACGGCGGACCCGGTGCACGGCCTGCCGCGTCACCCGCATGTCCCGGCCGTTCAGATCGAAGGAGGCCACGTGCACGATCGCCTCGTCACCGAGCTGGAGGGCGCCCAGCCCGGCGCGGCAGTAGGTGCGGGCACCGTCCTCGGAGGCGCCCATCACCGCGGGCACCCAGGCGTAGCGGCGGGCCACGTCCAGCCAGGCGGCGATGGCGTGCGGCCACGCCTCCGTGTCGCCGACGGGGTCTCCGCTGGCGAGGCAGACGCCGGCCTCGACGCGGTAGGTGACGGCGGCCTTGCCACTGGGCGAGAAGACGGCGGCCTTGTCGCGGCGGGTGGCGAAGTAGCCGAGGGAGTCCCGTTCGCCGTAGGCCGCGAGGAGGGCGCGGATGCGGGCCTCCTCGTCGCCGTGCAGGGCCGCCTCGAGGCGCTGCGAACGGAACAGGGTCGCCGCGGCGTTGAGCAGGGCGAGGGCACCGAGCAGGCCGAGCACGAAGGTGACCTCGCGGGGCGGGCGGCCGGCGAAGGAGCTGCTCGAGGCCAGTCCGCCGCAGACCCGGTCGGCCGCCCAGGCCAGGCGCTGGCTCGCCGGCAGCGTGCCCGGGAACATCTCGACGAGCGCCCAGCCCAGCAGGATGGCCAAGACGAGGCCGCCCAGCAGCACGGCGAGCGCCCGCCAGACCGCTCCGCGGCGGGAGGCGGCGTAGAACTCCCGGCGGGCCACGACGAGCAGGACCAGCAGCAGGCCGCACAGCACCAGCGACGGCAGTGACTCGGCGTACATGCCGAGGCCCACGCCGAGGGCGTCGGTGAGGACGACCAGGCCCAGATAGACGACGACCAGCCACCAGGCGACCTTCTTGCGGGCGGCGGTGGCGGCGGCGAGCAGGAACAGGAAGACGGCGTAGGCCAGGTTGGCGCTGATGGGCACCAGCACCAGGTCGAGGGCGTGGGCGACCGGGCGGAGCAGCCGGCGCAGCGGTTCGACGAGCGCCAGCAGGGCGCACAGCAGGCCGAGCGCCGCGAAGAGGGTCGCGAAGGCCTCGGGCGCCCAGCCCAGCCGCCGGCCGGCGGGCGGGCGCATCGAGGCCGTGACGTCCCTCCGTGCGGCGGGCTCCGCGCTGGCGGTCATGGTTCCGACTGTAGAAAGGCGCCGCCCGGCTCGCCCGTCGAGAGGGCTCCGGGAGGGCCCGGGCGTGGGGTGCGGGCGGGCGGGACGGCGCGGGCGGCCCTCCCGCGCCCCGAACCGGGCCTGCCCGCCGCACGAGCGGTGCGCCGCCGATGCCGTCCCACCTGGCTCGGACGGCCGCCGCGGCTCAGCGGGAAGCGGGGATTCCGATAACCTCACGGCCGTGACGGAACAGCACTCGCACTCCTCCTCGCAGCCGCACCGGTTCGAACGTGGTACGGACGGGCCGAAGGTCATCGTCGTCGGCGTGGACGGCTCCGACTCCAGCTTGCGTGCCGCGGCCTACGCGGGCGGGCTCGCCCGGCGCCAGCGCGCGCTGCTGGCCGTCGTGTACGTGCAGCCGGTGCTGGCGGCAGGGGCGGCGCTCGGGGCGCCGGTGGCGGAGACGACCGACGAGATCGCCGAGGACCTGGTCACGTACATCCGGGAGGCGGCCGAGCGGGTCAGGGGGATATTCGAGGTGCGCTGGGAGTTCCACACCTTCCGCGGCGACCCCTACAGCGGGCTGGTGAAGGCGGCCGACGAGCTCAAGGCGGACGCGGTGGTCGTGGGCGCCTCCGAGCAGGCCGGCCACCGGATCATCGGCTCGGTCGCGATCCGGCTGGTCAAGGCGGGGCGCTGGCCGGTGACGGTCGTGCCGTGACCTCCCGCGTCGCCCGCAGCAGCAACGGTGGCGTCGCCAGGAGCAGGACGCCCGCCACGGCGATGGCGGCGCGGGGACCGGCGAGGCTCGCGAGCAGGCCCCACAGGGCGGTCAGGGCGGCCGTGGTGGCCTTGCCGGTGACCGACCAGGCGGACAGGGTGCGGGCGACCCGGTCGTCGGGGGTGCACTCCAGGCGGCGGGTGGCGTACACGGGGCTGTAGACGCCCGAGCAGGTGATCAGCCCGAACTCCAGGACCATCACCAGCAGCAGGCCGGGCAGCCCGGGCCGGACGAAGGCCAGGCCGACGGGCCAGACGGCCCGCAGGGTGCCCGCGGCGCGCAGCACCCGCAGCTGCCCGTGGCGGGCGACCAGCGGGCGGGCCAGCCGGGAACCGAGGAGGCCGCCGAGGCAGGGCACGGCGAAGGCGAGGCCGTACTGCCAGGGGGCGAAGCCGAGCGGACCGAGCATGAGGACGGCCAGCGGCGGCGCGGCGACCATGATCAGGGCGTTGGCCGCCAGGTTGTTGAAGAACAGCGGCCGCAGCTCGGGACTGGTGAGGATGTGCCGCCAGCCGTCGAGCAGGTCGGCGGCGCACAAGCGCCGCACGCGGGTGTGTCCGGGGCTCGGCTCGCCGCCGCCGACGGCTCGGATGCCCAGCGCCGACAGCAGGAAGCTGACCGCGTTCGCCGCGACGGTCGTCACCGGGCCGAACAGGCCGATGGCGGCGCCGCCGAGGGGCGGTCCGAGGACCAGGGCGGTCCAGTTCGTGGCCTCGAACCGGGCGTTCGCGGTGAGCAGCCGGTCGGTCGGCACGAGCGACTTCAGGAAGGCGCCGGAGGCCGCGTTGAAGGTGATGTCGGCCGCCGCGACGACGACGGACACGAGCAGCAGCTGGCCGAGAACCAGGCCGCCGAGCGCGTAGGCGGCGGGGACGGTGAGCAGTGCGGCGCAGCGGACCAGGTCCATCGCCATCATCACCGGCCGTTTGCGCCGGAACTCCACCCACGGCCCGAGCGGTGTCGCGGCCACGGCGCCCACCGCGGGCCCCGTCGCGGCGAGCAGCGCCACCTCGGCCGGGCCGGCGTGCAGCGCGATGACCGCGATCACCGAGAACGCGTCGAAGGCGAGGTAGGTGCCGAGCGCGCTCACGGCGTACGCGGCCCACAGCCGTCCGAACCGTCGACCCAGCCCCATGCACAACCTCCCGTTGACCCCGGACATGAAAACCAGCAGGCCGGGGCCGGAGCAAACAACCGGAAGGGCATCAGCCACAACCACTGGTTGTACGAGTAGGGTGGCGGCGTGGACCTCAAGGCCGTGCGCACCTTCGTCACCGTGGCGGACACCGGGCAGTTCCAGGAGGCCTCGGCGGTCCTCGGGGTCACCCAGCAGGCCGTCTCCAAGCGGATCGCGGCGCTGGAGAGGGAGCTGGGGGTGCGGTTGTTCACCAGGAGCGCCCGGGGCGCCGAGCTGACCGTCGACGGCCATGCCTTCCTGCCGCACGCGCGTGAGCTGCTGGTGGCCGAGGAGCGCGCGGCCGCCTCCGTGCGGCGCGGGCGGCGGCCCCTGCGGGTCGACGTGGTCGGTGCGCGGCTCGCGCCGGCGGGGCTGTTGCGCGACTTCCACGAGGCGCACCCGGACATCGCCCTGGACGTCGTCACGCTCTTCGACGTGGATTCGGCGCTCGCCGCCCTGCGCTCGGGTTCGGTCGACGCGTCCTTCCGCGCCGTGGCCATGCCGGGCCGACCGCTGCCCAGGGGCATCGAGGCCGCGCCGGTGTACGACGAGCCGATCCAACTGCTCACCGGCCCGGGACACGCCCTGGCCGGCCTCGGCTCGGTCTCGCCCGGTGAGCTCGCCGGGCATCCGATCTGGATGCCGGGCATCGTGGAGGGCACCGAGTGGGCCGCCTTCTACGCCTCCCTCGCCGCCGAGTTCGGGCTCACCATCGACTCCTCGGGACCGAACTTCACCGGGGCGGTGCAGGACGCCGTCGCCGGTTCCGACGTCCTGGCGACCCTCGTCAGTGAGCGGACCCGGCCGGCCTGGCCGGCCGGACACGATCTGCGCCGCATCCCGCTGCGCGAGCCGACACCCGTCTACCCGCACTCCCTGTTGTGGGTCACCGCCAACCCGCATGCGGCGCTCCCCGTCCTGCGCGCCCACCTCACCGGCGGGCCGTCCGCCCGGCCCGCCGGCGGCCGCACCTGGGCGCCCGCCTGGGCCGTGCGTGGCGTCTTCCCTGTGCCTCGGCCCTGAGCCATCATGATCCGGCGTCAGCCGTTGCCGTCGGCGAAGAGGTGAGGGGCATGGCCAGGCTCCGTGCGGGCGAGGGGATTCTCCGGCGCAAACCGATCGAGCACATCGAGGAGACCGAGGTCGGTGAGGGCACCCGGCTGGACCGCTCGCTCGGGCTGTGGCAGCTCACCGCGATCGGGGTGGGCGGCATCATCGGCGCCGGCATCTTCACGCTCGCGGGTACGGTGGCCAACGGCACGGCGGGCCCCGCGGTGCTGGTGTCGTTCCTGATCGCCGGTATGGCGAGCGCCTGCGCGGCGCTGTCGTACGCCGAGTTCGCCGGGCTGATCCCGAAGGCGGGGTCGGCGTACACCTACGGCTATGCGGTGCTCGGCGAGTTCGCGGGCTGGTTCATCGGCTGGGACCTGCTGCTGGAGTACACCGCGATCGTGGCGGTGGTGGCCATCGGCATCTCGGGCTACTTCGGCTTCCTGGTCGAGGAGATGGGCGCGAAGCTGCCCGCCTGGATGCTGGGTGCGCCCGACACCGGCGCCGGGCACCGGGTCGATCTCTTCGCGGTGATCCTGTGTCTGCTGATCGCCTGGCTGCTGAACCTGGGCATCCGCAGCGCGGCCCGCTTCGAGACCCTCGTGGTGGCGCTGAAGGTGCTGGTGGTGCTGCTGGTGATCGGTGTGGGCGTGTTCCACATCGACTCGGCGAACTACCACCCGTTCTTCCCGTTCGGCATCGGCGGTGCCTTCACCGGCGCGGCGACCGTGTTCTTCGCGGTGTTCGGCTACGACGCCATGTCGACGGCGGCCGAGGAGTCCAAGGACGCCCAGCGGCACATGCCGAAGGCGATCATCTACTCGCTGGTGATCTCGATGATGCTGTATGTGGCGGCCTGTCTGGTGCTCACGGGCATGCAGGACTACCGGCGCATCGACCCGGAGAGCGGATTCTCCTCCGCGTTCAAGTCCGTGGGTCTGCAGGCCCTTGCGGACGTGATCGCGGTGGGCGCGATCATCGGCATCCTCACGGTGATGTTCACGTTCATGCTGGGTGTGACCCGGGTGTGGTTCTCCATGTCCCGTGACGGTCTGCTGCCCCGGTGGTTCGCCAAGACGCACCCGACGCGGCACGTGCCGACCCGGGTGACCTGGATCGTCGGCCTGGCCTCGGCCGCCATCGCCGGGTTCGTCCCGATCGGCTCGGCGGCCGAGCTGACCAACATCGGCATCCTGCTGGCGTTCGTGGTGGTGTGCGTGGCGGTGATCGTGCTGCGCTACCGGCATCCGGAGCTGCCGCGCACCTTCCGTACGCCGTGGATGCCCTTCGTGCCGGCCCTGGGGTGCGTCTTCTCGGTCTGGCTGATCACGTTCCTGCACTGGGAGACCTGGGTGCGGTTCGCGGTGTGGTTCACGATCGGGTGCCTGATCTACTTCGGCTACTCCTACAAGCGCTCGGTGCTGGCCCGGGTGCGGCCCGCCGAGTGACCGGGCGGGGCCGGCGGTGCCCTGGCGGACCGTTCGTCCGACCGTTCGCCGACCCGATCGACCGTCCGTCGCTCCGGCGGCGCCGCGCCCTGTCCCCCGGCCGCCCCCCGCGCTGCCATACGGCCATGACGGCCGGAACCTCCCTCACCCGCACGGCGGCGGCACCCCCACGGTTCGACGACCGCCGAGCACGAACTGGCCGCGCTCCAGCGCGAGCACGGCGGACCGCTCTTCGCCCTGCTGCCCAGGCTCTGCGACGGCGACCGGCAGCGGGCCGAGGACCTCGTCCAGGAGACCCTGGTGCGCGCCTGGCTGCATCCCGAGGCGCTGCACGCGGAGGACTTCGACTCCGTACGGCCCTGGCTGCCGACGGCCGCCCGCCGGCTCGCCATCGACGCCCGGCGGGCCGCCGGGTCCGGCCGCCGGAGACCGGTGCCGAACTGCCCGAGGACGCGCGGGTGACCGCCGATAACGCCGAACGGGCCGCCGCGATGCTCGATGTCCGCCGGGCTGTGAAGACACTCACGCCGGAACACCGTGACGTCCTCGTACTCGTGTATTTCCTCGGTGCCAGTGTGGCGGAAGCGGCGCGGACCCTGGGTGTCCCACCCGGTACCGTGAAGTCCCGCGCGTACTACGCGCTGCGCGCGCTGCGCCGGGTCCTTCCGGATTATGCGGCCGACCTGCACTGAAACCGGAAGCGAAGCAAAGCCTTCGCAAAGCGCCTTGCTGTGGCCCCCGTCGGGGCAATGGGCTGTCCTCATCCGCGTTCCCGGGCGGGCCGGGGCTGCGATCCCGGCGGGGCTCGGGGGACGAGGGCACGTACCGGAGGAAGGGCAGGAAGGGATGCAGCACAGAGGGCACGAGAGCACGGACGGCACCGACGGCGGTGAACTGACCGTCCCCATGGCCTGGTTCTACGCCGAGTACATCGCCGACGAACTGCTGCGCACCGGCGATCTGATGCCGCCGACGTCCTTCGAGTTCCGGGCCGGCCGGGACGCGCTGGCGCTCACCGTCTTCCTTTCCGACACCGACGGCGAGCTCTCCGGTATCCGGGTGATCTCCCAGCTGGAGAACTGGCTGTCCCTGACCGCCTACGACCAGCCGTGGCGGGAGTGGGTGCACGCACGCATGAGCGAACTGACCGAGCAGGCCGACCGGTCCGGCACCCGCTCCCCCGATGCGGCCCTCGCCGCGGACGCCTGGCGCTGGCTGGAGGAGACCGAACTGCTCGCCCCGGACCTGGACGCGGTGCCGGGCGGCGGCGCGCCGGCCGGTGAGGACGAGGGGCCGAAGGTGTGGACGCCGGCCTGGCGGCTCGGGCTGCCCCTCGGGCACCTCGCCATCCACCTGTTCTGACCGCGCGCCGCGGCCCCGGCGAAGTTTTCCGGAAACCGACCAATCCGCGTGCGGCGCCGCTCCGAATCTCTCGTCCGGGATTCTGTGGGTGGCTTGAGTGATTCCGCTGTCGGCTGCGTACGGGTGGGAGCACGGAGTAACCCCACCCGCACCCATCGGCACGAGGATTCGGCATGAGGTCCCAGGAAAGGCATCGCGACGTCGGCGCGTACGCGCTCGGCGTGCTGGACGAGGCGGAGGCCTTCCGCTTCGAGGACCACCTCATGGAGTGCCCTCAGTGCGCGGCACAGGTGACCGAATTCGGTCCGGCCACACGGCAGATGATGCTGTACCGGCGCGCCACGCCGCGCTTTGTGCACCCCATGGCACAGCCCGGTCCCCGGCTGCTGGACCGGCTGCTCGGCGAGGTCGCGCACCGGCACCGGGCGCGCCGCAGACGCCTGCTGTACGGCCTGGCCGCCTCAGTGGTGCTGGCCGTGGCCGGTCCGGGGATCGTCGCCCCCGCCGGCCATGCGCGGCCGGCCACGCACGTGACCGCGGCGACGGATGCGCGGACCGGGGTGTGGGCCGAGGTCACCGCCGACGACGGGGACACCGGCAGCCGGCTGTTGCTGAAGGTCAAGGACGGCACGGGGCCGCACGCCTGCCGGCTCGTCGTCGTCGGTCGCGACGGCTCCGAGGAGACCGCCGGAACCTGGCTGGAACCCGGCCACGCCACCCGCACGTTCACCACGCTCGGGTCCTCGACGATGCACTCCGACCAGATCGCCCGCTACGACGTGCGCACCACGGACGGACAGCACCTGGTGTCCGTGGACGCGCCGTAGCCCGCCCGGCACCAGCGCCTCGGCACCACCACGGGGCACGCCGCCCCATCGGCGCCGCCTCACTTCAGCAGGCGGGACAGTCTGCGGTCGGCCAGGGGCTTGCCGCCCGTCTGGCAGGTGGGGCAGTACTGCAGCGAGGAGTCGCTGAAGGAGACCTCGCGGATGGTGTCCCCGCACACCGGGCAGGGCTCCCCGGCGCGGCCGTGGACCCTGAGGCCGCTCTTCTTCTCGGCCTTCAGCCGCCCGGCGGCCACCTTGCGGGAGCGCTCGACCGCCTGGGTGAGCGTCGAGCGCAGTGCCTCGTGGAGCCGGTGGGTCTCCTCCGGGGTCAGGGAGGCGGCGAGCTTGAACGGGGACATCTTCGCCGCGTGCAGGATCTCGTCGCTGTAGGCGTTGCCGACTCCCGCGATCAGGGACTGGTCGCGCAGGGCGCCCTTCAATTGCCGTCTCTCGTCCTTGAGCAGACCGGCGAGCCGGTCCTCGTCGAAGTCGGCGGCGAGCGGGTCCGGGCCGAGACGGGCGATGCCCTCGACCTGACGCGGATCGCGGACGACGTACACCGCGAGGCGTTTCTGGGTACCGGCCTCGGTGAGGTCGAAGCCCTCGCCGGTCTCCAGGGCCACACGCAGCGCGAGCGGGCCCTTGCCCGGCTTGGGCGGGCCGGACGGGAGCCGGTCCTTCCACTGCACCCAGCCGGCCCGGGCCAGATGGGTCACCAGGTGCAGCCCGCTGTCCGCCACGAGGTCCAGGAACTTGCCGTGCCGTCGCACGGCCGTCACCTCGCCGCCCTCGAAGGCGGTGACCGGAGGGTCGTACGTCTTCAGGACACTGACGGCGACCGGCAGCACCCGCGCCACCCGGCGGCCGACCAGGTGCTCGGCGAGGAAGTCCTTGAGCGCTTCTACCTCGGGCAGTTCCGGCATACGTCCAGAGTGCCATCCGGCACCGACACCGCCCCGTGGTGACGCGCGTCAGCCGTCCCGGCGGAACTCGCACCACACCGCCTTGCCACCGCCCCGCGCCTCCACGCCCCACCCGTCGGCGAGCATGTCCACGAGCAGCAGGCCCCGGCCGGAGACGCCGTCCTCGCCCGGCTCGCGGCGGCGCGGCAGGGCGCTGGAGGAGTCCTCGACCTCGATCCGCAGCGTGCGCTGGCCCCTGTCCAGGGCGCGCAGGGTCACGATCGCCGATCCCTCGGTGTGCATCAGCGCGTTGGTGATCAGCTCGTCGGCGACCAGTTCGATCTCGTCGGCGCGGTCGCGGTAGCCCCAGGAGCGGACGGCGGCGCGGATCAGGTGCCGCGCCTGGGTGAGGGCCTCGGAGTCGCCGGGTGCCACATGCTGCTGGAGTCGTCCGCCGGCCGGCGGCGCCTCCGGGGTGCGCCGTCGCAGCAGGAGCAGCGCCACGTCGTCGTCGCCGCCTCGCTCCTCGGCCTGCTGGATCAGCAGGTCGGCGAGCGCGCGCACGTCCTCGGGGCCCGCCGCGACGAGCTCCGAGAGGCGGCGCATGCCGTCGTCCAGGTCGGCGCCGGGCTGTTCGACCATTCCGTCGGTGCACAGCAGCAGGGTGTGTCCGGGGTCGAGTTCGAGGGTGGAGACGGGGTACTCCAGCCGGCCGAACTGGGCGGACAGGCCGAGCGGCAGCCCGCCCTCGACCGGGATCCGGGAGCAGCTGCCGTCGCCGTGCCGGATCAGGGGGTCGATGTGCCCGGCGCGGACCGCCTGGACGACTCCGGTGGCCAGGTCGGCCTCGGCGTACAGGCAGGTGGCGAAGCGGTCGGTGTCGAGTTCGTGCAGGAAGACGGAGGCGCGGGCCATCACGGCGGCCGGGGTGTGTCCCTCGGCGGCGTACGCGCGCAGCACGATCCGCAGCTGGCCCATGACGGCCGCCGCGTGGGTGTCGTGGCCCTGGACGTCGCCGATGACCGCGCCGACCCGGCCGCCGGGCAGCGGGATGAGGTCGTACCAGTCGCCGCCGATGTTCCGGCCCACGGCGGCCGACCGGTAGCGGACGGCGACGTCGGCGCCGCGGACGCTGGGGATGGTGCGGGGCAGCATGGCCTGCTGGAGGCCCTGCGCGAGGTCTTTCTCCTGTTCGTAGAGCATGGCCCGCTGCAGGCTCTGCGCGACGCTGCTGCCCAGTGCGACCAGGACGGCGCGCTCCTCGGTGGAGAAGCCGCGCCGGTCGCTGTAGAGCAGCCCCATGGCGCCGATCGGGCGGGCCTGGGCGATCAGCGGCAGATAGGCGGCCGACGTGATCCGCAGCTCGGTGAGGTGCGGCCACAGGACGGGGTAGCACTCGGCGAACTCCTCCGGGGACTCGATGAACCGCGGCAGGAGGGTACGGACGACATCGCTCATCGGGTAGGGCTCGTCGATCCGGGTGATCTGGGTGCCGGGCACGGACGCGTCGACGGGGCCCTCGGCGACCAGCCGGATGCGGCCGGCCTCCACGAGTCCCATCACGAGACTGGCCGCGCCGAGATGGCGGATGCCGCGGGTGTCCTTGAGGGAGTCGATGACGTCCTGGACGCTGCGGGCGTGGGCGAGGGCGGCGGAGACGGCCTGGACGACGTTCGTCTGCTGACGGAAGGCCTCGTCCTGGGCGGCGCGCAGACTGCGTGCCTCGCTGTCGGCGAGTTCCTGGGTGGCGTCCCGGACGATGCCGATGACCCGGCGCGGGCGGCCGTTGTCGTCCCGGCGGATGTAGCCCTGCGTGTGGGCCCAGCGGAGGGCGCCGTTGCGGCAGCGGATGCGGAAGTAGCCCCCGTAGTTCTCCCTGCCGTCCTTGATGGCCCGGGCCACCATGGCGTCCACCCGGGCGGCGTCGGACCGCGGCACCCGGACGGCGAGGGACTCGGGGCGTCCGTCGTACTCCCCGGGCACCAGGTCGAACACCTCGTGCGCCTGGGCGTCCATGTGGAACAGGCCCGTGTCCAGGTCCCAGTCGAAGCTGCCCATGCGGTTGAGCGCCAGGACCGGATCCGGGTGGGCGGGCCAGTCTTCCGGGAGTGACACGGCACTCGCTCCCCGAACTGCCATGCGCCCACCTTGCCAGCATTCATCCGATTCTTCGACCCGTTCGGCCCCGTGGGCTCCCGGGCCCGGGCGGACGGGCTCGGGCCCGGGCTCAGCCGTCGGGGACGTGGGCCGTGGCGCCGCCGTCCGCGGTGCCGGGGGGCGTTCCCGGAGGCAGGCCCCGTGTGCCGTACGGCACAGGGGTGTCCGGCGTGGCGGGCGGGCCCGTCCCGGCGAGGGAGCCGGTCCGGGGCGGGTCCGGGACTCCGGGGGCGTTCGCTGTGGCGCCGGGGGACGGACCGGCCCACGGGACGCTCGCACCGGGGCCCGGGGTGCTCCGCCCCGCGGGCCGGTCAGGTGCCGTCGGGACGGTGGGCGCGAGCGGGCCGGCGGTCTCGCCCGAAGAGGACTCCGGGCCGCTCGGCCGGGGCGTGGGCAGAGTGGTGTACAGCGGTGCGGCACCCGGCGCGTCGAGGTCGTCGTCGGGCGTGGCGGTGGCCCAGGCGGGCACCGGTACGACCCGGTCTCGGCGCACGTCATGGCCGATCCGGCGTTCGATCCAGGTCCGGGTGTCGGTGTTGACGAGCGTGATGCGGGTGACGGCCCGGGGCGCCGGGGCCACGGCGATCACCTGGCTCGGCCGGTACGCGGACCAGCTGCTGCCGCGGGCCCCGAAGCCGCCGCCGGCCTGGGCGGGCGGCGCCAGCGGGTTGCCGCAGGCGCAGCGCACGCGGGGCAGGCCCCGGTTGTCGACGAGGACCGCGGTGCCGGCCTGGAGCACGGCCTGGTAGCCGACGGCCCGTCCGGCGCGGTAGCCGTGGTCGGTGACCCGGGTGTCGGCACGCAGGACGACCGGGGTCAGGCCGCGCAGATAGCGGCGCAGGCTGCTCGCGGCGACGCCGGCCACGCGGGCGAAGGCGTCCCCCTTGGCACGGTCCGCCGTGAGATAGGCGATCTGCCGCCCGACGTCGCAGCCGGAGACGCCTGCCGTTCCGCCGTACAGGCCGGGCGTCGCGCCGGACACCACTCGCACCGCGCGCAGGGGTACGGCGACGAGCGCGGCGGGCAGGGCCGGCGCGGAGGACCCGAAGCCGGGTGGCCCGGTAGGGGCGGGATCGGCGGTGCTCGCGGCAGGTGTCGCGGGCCCGGATGCCGTCCTCCCGGTGACCGTGGAACCGGTGAAGGGATCGGGTCCCCGGGCCGCGGCGGGCAGGAGATAGACGTCCTCGCCCATCCGGGCCGCCTTGACACCGTGGCCCGCGCAGCCGGCGACGAGGAGCGCCACCGAGAGCGCCCAGGCCGTGACGATGGATCCCGTGGGTATCCGCACCGTACACTCCGCATCACTGTGGGTGATTTCTCTCCATTGTCTGCATCGCTCCCGTCCGGCTGGCAACTCGGGAGCGGGTCATGAGGGGCCGACACCGGCGGTTCGGCCGTGACGAAGGGCACGCACAGCCGTGAACTGGTTCACCGCTCCCGACTACTGGCTGAGCCGGCTGGTCTTCCAGCGGGCTCTGGCCGCCGTGTATCTGGTCGCGTTCCTGGCCGCGGCCCGGCAGTTCCGGGCACTGCTGGGCGAGCGCGGCATGCTGCCGATCCCACGGTTCGTCGCACGGGTGCCCTTCGAAAGCGCCCCCAGCCTCTTCCACCTGCACTACTCCGACCGCTTCTTCGCCGGATGCGCCTGGGCCGGCTGCGCGGTGTCGGCGGCGCTGCTCGCAGGCGCCGACCGGCTGCTGCCGCTGTGGGCCGGGCTCCTGCTGTGGCTGGTGCCGTGGGCGCTGTACCTGTCGATCGTGAACGTGGGCCAGACGTGGTACGCGTTCGGCTGGGAGTCGCTGCTGCTGGAGACGGGCTTCCTGGCCGCGTTCCTCGGCAACGACGAGGTGGCCCCGCCCACCGTGGTGCTGTTCCTGCTGCGCTGGATCCTGTTCCGGGTGGAGTTCGGCGCGGGACTGATCAAGCTGCGGGGCGACGCGTGCTGGCGGAAGCTGACCTGCCTGTACTACCACCACGAGACCCAGCCCATGCCGGGCCCGCTGAGCTGGTTCTTCCATCATCTGCCGAAGCCGCTGCACCGGGTGGAGGTGGCCGCCAACCACATCACCCAACTCGTCGTGCCGGCGCTGCTGTTCACCCCGCAGCCGATCGCCTCGGCCGCCGCCGCCCTCATGATCGTCACCCAGCTGTGGCTGGTGCTGTCCGGCAACTTCTCCTGGCTGAACTGGATCACCGTCGTGCTGGCGCTGTCGGCGCTGCTGATCCCGGCCTCCGCGCCGTCCGCGCCGGCGGCGCCGCTGTGGTACGAGGCCCCGGTGCTCGCGGTCGGCGCGCTGCTGCTGTTCCTGAGCTACCGCCCGGTGGTCAACATGGTCTCCCGACGTCAGGTCATGAACCGCTCCTTCGACCCGCTGCACCTGGTGAACACCTACGGCGCGTTCGGCAGCGTCAGCCGGGTCCGCTACGAGGTGGTGGTCGAGGGCACGCTCGACGACGTGCCCCGCGAGGACTCCGACTGGCGGGAGTACGAGTTCCGGGGCAAGCCCGGGGACATCCGGCACTGGCCGCGCCAGTTCGCGCCCTACCATCTGCGCCTGGACTGGCTGATGTGGTTCGCGGCGCTGTCCCCGGCGTACGCGGGCGAATGGTTCGGCGGCCTGGTGGAACGCCTGCTGGAGAACGACCGTGACACCCTGCGGCTGCTGCGCCGCTCCCCCTTCCCGCCGGGCACGCCGCCCCGCTTCGTCCGGGCCCGCCTGTTCCGCTACCGGTACACGAGCTGGCGGGAGTTGCGGGAGTCGGGCGCCTGCTGGGAGCGGACGTACGTGCGCGAGTATCTGCCCCCGACCAGGCTGGCGACATGAGGTGCGCAGGCGGTGGCGAACCCGGCCGATGGCCCGGCAACGGTGAGCGGCCGCCCGTACGGCGCGGTCCGCAGTGGCCGGCCGGGGCCGAGGCGCTGGGGCCGGTGCGCACCCTCAGCCCGCTGGACGCCTGCCGTGCGTAGCCGCACCAGGCCCGCGCGGCGCCGGCGAGGCAACCGCGGCGGAACGCGTCCGCGCTCGCGGCGCGCGCGAAGGCCACCGCGGGGGCGAGGGCCCGGCGGCGCCCGCGGCCACGACGGCCGCCTCGCAGCGGGCGTGACTCATGGCGTCCAGCGGCACGGCGGGGACCCGCCGAGCCGAAGGCCGGTGCCCGGTAGAGCTGGGCTGCGCTCCGTTCACAGGCCGTAGACCCGGGTCGCGGTCCCGGCGAAGATCCGCGTTCGCTCGTCGGCGGTGAGCTCCGCGGTGAGCGTGCGGGCGGTGTCCACGACCCGCTCGTAACGCGCGGCGAGGGTGCACACCGGCCAGTCGGAGCCGAACATCAGTCGGTCGGGGCCGAAGGCCTCCAGAGCGGTCTCCGCGTACGGCCGCAGGTCTGCCGCCGTCCACGTGGCGGGGTCGGCCTCGGTGACCAGGCCGGAGAGTTTGGCGACGGTGTTCGGGTGCGCGGCGAGCGTGCGCAGGGCGCTCGCCCAGGGTTCGCGCTCCCCGGCGGCGATCGGCGGCTTGCCCAAGTGGTCCAGGACGAAGGTGAGGTGGGGAAGCGACGCGGCGGCCTCCGCGCAGGCCGGGAGCTGGTGGGGCAGGACGACGAGGTCGTGGACGAGGCCCGCGCGGGCCACCGCCGCGAGCCCGCGCCGCACCGGGGGCCGCAGCAGCCACTCCGGGTCCGGTTCGCCCTGCACCTGGTGCCGTACGCCCTTCAGGAAGGTCCCGCCGGGGAGTGCCCGCAGCCGCGCCAGTTCCTCGTCGATGTCGGGCCGGGTGAGGTCGGTCCAGCCGACCACTCCGGCGACCAGGTCGTGTCCGGCCGCGAGTGCGAGGAGCTCGGGTGTCTCCTCGGCGACGGTGACCGTCTGGACGAGGACCGTACGGTCCACCCCGGCCGCGCGCGCCTGCGGGGCCAGGTCGGCAAGAGTGAAGTTCCTTCGCAGCGGCCGCAGTTCCGGGCCCTTGATCCAGTCCTGGTCGCGGACGGACAGGTCCCAGACGTGGTGGTGGGCGTCGACGGTCATGCCGGCTCCCCGACACGGTGGTGGGCGGCGAGGGTCACGGCAGCTCCCAGACGACGGGCAGTGCGGCGTCCGCGCCGGAGCGCGAGTAGTCGTGCACGACGTCGAGCAGCTCGGCCATCCGGGCCTGCCAGGCCACGTTGACCGGCAGCTGGTCCAGTTCGGCGAGCAGGCGGGCGTAGTCCTCGCACTCCAGCAGGTGGAACAGATCGGTGCCGCTGCGCCAGATGGTCCAGGAGCCTGCGCCGGCGGCCCGGATGGCCTGGGTCAGTTCCTCGGGGACCGCGCGGTGGGCCGCCTCGTACTCGGCGATCCGGTCGGCACGGACCTTGGTGTGCAGGGCGACTCTCATGACGGTCCTTCCTCTCGGGGCAGCAGACCGCACTGCCGCAGCTCCTGCCAGAAGGCGGCCGGGACTGTGGCGGCGAACCGGTCGGCGCAGTCGTGGACTTCGGCGGCGGAACGGGGACCGGGCAGCACGCTGACCACGGCCGGGTGCGCGGAGGCGAAGGCCAGCGCGGCGGCCCGCAGGGTGGTACCGTGCCGCTCGGCGACGGCCTTCATGCGCAGGGCGCGGTCGAGCAGTTCCGGCGGTGCCAGGGTGTAGTTGTACGTCGACGCGGGCGTGGGGTCGGCCAGCAGCCCCGAGTTGAAGACGCCGCCGAGCACGACGGACACCCCGCGCTCGGCGGCCGCGGGCAGCAGGTCGGCTCCGGCGCTCTGGTCGAGCAGGGTGTAGCGGCCCGCGCACAGGACGACGTCCACGTCGGTGTCGCGGACGAACCGGGTGAGCATCGCGGCCTGGTTCATGCCCGCGCCGATCGCGCCGACGACGCCTTCGGCGCGCAGCTTCTCCAGGGCCGGGTAGCCCTCGCGGAAGGCCTGCTCGGCGTGGTCGTCGGGGTCGTGCAGATAGACGACGTCGACCTGGTCCAGCCCGAGGCGGTCAAGGCTCGCCTCCAGGGAGCGGCGCACGCCGTCGGCGCTGAAGTCCCACACGCGCCGGTGGGTCGCTGGCACGGCGAACCCGTTCGCCAGGTCGTCGCCCGTGCTCCCGGCCGCTTCGAGGCGGCGGCCGACCTTGGTGGACACGGTGTAGCGGGCGCGGTCGTGGGTGCGCAGGGCGGCGCCGAGCCGGCGTTCGGACAGGCCGAGCCCGTAGTGCGGGGCGGTGTCGAAGTAGCGGATGCCGCGCTGCCAGGCGGCCCGTACCGCCGCGGCCGCCTGCTCGTCGTCCATCGGGGTGTAGAGGTTGCCGAGCGTCGCGGCGCCGAAGCCGAGCGGGGTGACCTCGACGCGGCTGCGGCCGAGCCTGGTCATCGGCCCGCCCGGCGCAGCCTCAGGCCCTGCATGCCGCCGTCGACGGCGAGGGCGGTGCCTGTGGTGGCGCCGGACAGGGGGCTGGCCAGGTAGGCGATGGCGCCCGCCACCTCGGCGGCGGACACCAGGCGTCCGGTGGGCTGGCGCGCCTCCAGGGCCGCGCGCTCGGCGGCCGGGTCGTCGGCCGCGTCGAGCAGCCGGCCGATCCACGGGGTGTCCGCCGTACCGGGGTTGACGCAGTTGACACGGATGCCCTCATGGACGTGGTCGGCGGCCATGGCGAGGGTCAGGGAGTACACGGCGCCCTTGGTCGCGCTGTAGAGGGCGCGTTGCGGCAGGCCGGCGGTGGCGGCGACGGAACAGGTGTTGACGATCGCGGCGTGCGCCGAGCGCCGCAGGTGCGGCAGGACGGCGCGGGCGGTGCGGACCATGCCGAGGACGTTGACGTCGAAGACGTGCCGCCACTCGGCGTCGTCGTTGTCCTCGACCGTGCCCTGGGCGCCGATCCCGGCGTTGTTGACGAGGACGTCGAGGCCGCCCAGGTCCTCGGTTGCCTGTGCGACGGCGGCACGTACCGAGGCGTCGTCGGTGACGTCGGCGCGGTGGGCGAGGAGCGGCTTGTCGACGCCCGTCGTGTCCCGGTCGAGGACGGCGACCCGGGCGCCGCGGTGGGCGAGGAGGTCGGCGGTGGCCCGGCCGATACCGGACGCGCCTCCGGTGACCAGGGCCCTCAGGCCCTCGAAGTCGCTCATGCGGCCTGTCCTTTCCGGGTGTCGGGATCGGCGGCCCAGTAGGTGCCGCCGGGGAAGGTGTACCGCGCGACCGACTCCGGGCGCAGGGCGGCGGAGAAGCCGGGCGCGGTGGGTGCGGTGTAGTGGCCGTCGCGGATGACGACGGGGGTGACGAAGTGCTCGTGGAGGTGGTCGACGTACTCGATGACCCGGTCCTCGGTGGTGCCCGAGACGGCCAGGTAGTCGTACATCGACAGGTGCTGGACGAGTTCGCACAGTCCGACGCCGCCGGCGTGCGGGCACACGGGGACGCCGAACCGGGCGGCGAGCAGCAGGACGGCGAGGTTCTCGTTGACACCGGCGACGCGGGCCGCGTCGAGCTGGACGATGTCGACGGCGCCGGCCTGGAGCAGCTGCTTGAACATGATCCGGTTGTGCACGTGTTCCCCGGTGGCGACCTTCACCGGGGCCACCGCTCGGCGGATCGCGGCGTGGCCGAGGACGTCGTCGGGGCTGGTGGGCTCCTCGATCCAGTACGGGTCGAACGCGGCGAGGGCCTTGGTCCAGCGGATCGCCTCGTCCACGTCCCAGCGCTGGTTGGCGTCGACGGCGAGCCGGATGTCCGGTCCGACGACGGCGCGGGCGACCGCGCAGCGCCGGACGTCGTCGTCGAGGTCGGCGCCGACCTTCAGCTTGATCTGTGTGAAGCCGTCGGCGACGGCCTGTGCGGCGAGCCGGCCGAGCTTGTCGTCGTCGTAGCCGAGCCAGCCCGGGGAGGTGGTGTAGGCGGGGTACCCGCGCTCCAGCAGCCGGGCCTGCCGCTCCTCGGTGCCCGCTCTGCCCCGCCGGAGCAGGTCGAGGGCCTCTTCGGGGGTGAGCGCATCCGCGATGTACCGGAAGTCGATCTGCTCGACCAGCCACTCGGGTTCTGCGTCGGCGAGCAGCTGCCACAGCGGTTTGCCGGCCCGGCGGGCGGCGAGGTCCCAGACGGCGTTGACGACGGCCCCGATCGCCATGTGCATCACGCCCTTCTCGGGGCCGAGCCAGCGCAGTTGGCTGTCGCCGATCAGGTCGCGCAGGAGCGAGCCCGGGTCGGCGCACAGCCCGGCCACGTCACGGCCGAGCACATGGTCCCTGAGCGCGTCGATGGCGGCGACCTGGACGTCGTTGCCCCGCCCGATGGTGAAGACGAACCCGTGTCCCTCGTGCCCGTCGCCGGCGTCGGTGCGCAGCACGACGTAGGCGGCCGAGTAGTCGGGGTCCGGGTTCATCGCGTCGGAGCCGTCCAGCTCTCGGGAGGTGGGGAAACGGAGGTCGTGGGTGTCGACCGCGATGACGCGGGCGGGGGCCTGGGACACTGAAGTCCTTTCGGTCATGGGGCGGATGGCCGGACGTCAGTCCTGGGCGCGACCCGTGGTCACGCGGGCGAGGACGAGGGCGACGAGGATGATCCCGCCGTAGATGGCCTGGATCCAGAACGAGGGGACCTGGGCGAGGGTGAGCAGGTTCTGTACGACGCCCAGGAGGAGGACACCGGTCAGGGCGCCGAACATGGTGCCCTTGCCGCCGTCCAGGCTGATCCCGCCGATCACCGCGGCAGCGAACACGGTGAAGATCATGTTCTGGCCCTGGTTGGCGCTGATGGCGCCCACGTACCCGGTCTGCAGCAGGCCGCCGAGCGAGGCGAGGACGCCCGCGATCACGTACACGCCGAGCATGACCCGGTCCACGCGGATACCGGCCGCGCGGGCGGCGTCCGCGTTGCCGCCGATCGCGTACAGGGCGCGGCCGGTGCGGTGGTACTTCAGGACGAACCCGGCGACGGCGAAGGCGACCGCGGCGAGCCACACGGACATCGGCACGTCGAGGAAGGTGGTGGTGGCCAGGGAGTAGAAGCTGTCGGGCATGCCGAAGAGCGTCTTGCCCTTGGTGGCACCGACCAGCAGGCCGCGCAGCACGATGAGCATCGCGAGGGTGACGATGAAGGCGTTGAGCCGGAACCTCACCACGAGGACGCCGTTGAAGGCGCCGATGACCGCGCCGATCACGGGGACCGCGAGCAGCGCGAGCGCGGCCGGGAAGCCGGTGCCCCAGCCGGACTGGCTCGCGGGCAGCACCAGCAGGGCGCCGACCGCGGGCGCGATGCCGACCACGGACTCCAGGGACAGGTCGAACCTGCCGGTGATCAGCACGAGGGACTCGGCGAGGACGACCATCGCGAGCGCGGCGGAGGCGCCGAGGATCGAGATCAGGTTCCGCTCGGTCAGGAAGGAGTCGTTGACCACCGCGCCGAGCACCATCAGCAGCAACAGGGCGGGGACCAGGGCGAGTTCGCGGGCGCGGCGGAGCAGCACGGTCCTGGCCGACCGGGCGTCCGGGGTGTTCGGGGGTGCGAGCGGCGGGGCGGCCCGGGTGTCAGCCATGGTCAACTCCTTCGATGGAGGCGATCAGCTCGTGGTCGCGCCAGCCGTCCGGGTGCTCGGCGACGACACGGCCGTGGAAGAGGACGAGGACCCGGTCACAACGGCGCAGGTCGTCGAGTTCGTCGGAGACGACGAGGACGGCGGTGCCGTCCTCGCGGGCGCTGTCCATGCGGGCGAGCAGCGACTCCTTGGACTTCACGTCGACGCCGGCGGTGGGGTTGATCAGGACCAGCAGGCGGGGGCCGGAGGCGAGGGCACGGGCCATGACGACCTTCTGCGCGTTGCCGCCGGACAGGTCGGACACGGGCTGGTCGGGGCCCTCGGCGTGGATGTCGAGGCGGTCGATCAGGTCGGCGGCGAGGCGCCGCCGGCTGTCGGGGGCCACGAACCCGAACCTGCCGAGCCGGTCCAGCACACTGAGCGTGGCGTTGTCGCCGATGCTCATACCGGACACCAGCCCCTGCTCGTGCCGGTCGCGCGGGACACAGGCCACCCCGGCTCGCAGGGCGGCCCGTACGTCCCCGAACGGCAGCCGTTCACCGTCCAGCTCGACGCTGCCACCGGTCGGTGTGTGCAGTCCGGCGAAGGACTCGGCCAGTTCGGTCTTGCCGCTGCCGCTGGAGCCGGAGAGTCCGACCACCTCGCCCCGGCGTACGGTGAGGTCGACGTTCTCGTACGCCGGTGAGGTGAGCGCGTGTACCGCGAGCAGGACGGGGGCGCGCTCGTCGGCCTGCCCCGCCCGGCCGGGCTGTTCGGCGACGGACTCCCCGGCCATGGCCTCCACCAGGGCCGCCTTCGGCAGGCCGGCGACCGGCGCGGTGGTGATCCAACGTGCGTCGCGCAGCACGGTGACCGTCTGGCAGACCTCGTAGACCTCCCGGAGGTGGTGGGAGATGAACAGGAAGGTGACGCCCGATTCCTGCAGGGACCGCATGCGGGTGAAGAGGCGCTCGATCTCCCGGTTGTCGAGCTGGGCGGTGGGTTCGTCCAGCACGATGAACCGGGCACCGAAGCTCAACGCCCGTGCGATCTCCACCATCTGGCGGTCCTCGACTCTCAGCTCTGCGGTGCGCGCGTCGGGATCGACGCGCACGTCCCAGGTGTCGAGGAGGTCGGCGGCCTCCCGGCGCAGCCGACGCCAGCTGACGAGGCCGCGGCCGGTCGGCTGGCGGTTGAGGAACAGGTTCTCGGCGACGGTCAGTTCGGGGACGACCGTGGGCTTCTGGTAGACGCAGGCGACCCTGCGGCGCCAGGCGTCCCGGTCGGCGAGCGGGGGCGCGGGCTCGCCGTCGAAGCGGACGGTGCCGGCGTCCGGTGCCTGGAGTCCGGTGAGGACGTTGACGAGGGTGGACTTGCCGGCGCCGTTGCGGCCGACCAGGGCGTGGGACTCGCCGGTCAGCACGGTGAGCCGGCCGTCGGCCAGGGCGACGGTGGGGCCGTACCGCTTGACGATGCCCTCGGCTTCCACAAGTGGCGTACTCATCGGACCGTGTTGCCCCACAGCTTGGGGTCGTCCACGTTGGCCTTGGTGACCAGCGGCGCCGGCAGCTGGTCCTCCAGGATCCCGCCGGGCAGCCTGACGATCACGGAGCCGTGGTCGGTCGGACCGGGCTTGAACGTCTTCCCGGCCATCGCCGCCTTGATGTAGTACAGGCCGTACCTGGCGTAGGCGTCGGCGGGCTGGGAGACGGTGGCGTCGATCTGGCCCTTGCGGATGGCGTCGAACTCCTGCGGGATGCCGTCGTTGGAGACGATGGCGATGTGGCCCTGCTGTCCGGCCGGTTTGAGCATGTGCTTGGACTTCAGGGTCTGCAGGGTCGGCGCGAGGTAGACACCGCCGGCCTGGAGGTAGATGCCCTTGATGTCGGGGTTGGCGTTCAGGAGCGTGTCCAGTTTGGCGGCCGCGGTGTCGGATTCCCATTTGGCGGGGATCTCCAGCACCTTGAGCCTCGGGTACTTCTTCTTCACGCAGGAACGGAAGGCCTCGGAGCGGTCGCGGCCGTTGACCGAGGCGAGGTCGCCCATGATCTGCACGACCTTGCCGCTGCCGATGTGCTGTCCGAGGTAGTCGCAGGCCTTCTCGCCGTACGCCACGTTGTCGGCGCGCACCACCATGGCGACCTTGCCCTTGTCGGGTGCGACGTCCACGGCGACCACGGGGACACCCTTGCGCTCGGCCTGGTCGAGTCCGGCCTGGATGGCGGCGCTGTCGAGCGGGGCGACCACCAGTCCCTTGACGCCCTGGGTGAGTTCGTTGTCGATGTCGGTGATCTGCTGCGAAGGGTCGCTGTTGGAGTTGACCGTCTTCAGCACCTGGACGCCCTCGGCCTTGGCCATCTTGGGCACGTAGTCGTTGTACGACTGCCAGAACGGCGAGGTCAGCAGCGGCAGGATGACGCCGACCTTCCCGGTGCCGCCACCGCCCGCGCTCGGGGTGTCCTTGGTGCTGCCGCAGGCGGCGAGCATGAGCGAGGCGCAGGCGGCCAGGGCCGTCGCGCCGATGATCGGGGACCTGCTGCGCTTCCTCACAGTGATGGCGGGCATCTCGCGGCTCCTCGTCGAGGGTGTTCGAGCAGACGCCGCATACTTATCAGACCAATAAGCCGTGACAACACCCTCGTGCAGGGGAAAATCGCGTATCGACGCCGTAGTGGTCGGACCACTCTGCTGGCTAGACTGCGGCTCACCCGGGGGAAGGAGGAACGGCGTGGACGAGGAAGCCCCGCAGAAGGGGACGGTGACCCAGCGCGCCATCGAGGCGATCAAGACGATGATCGCCGAGGGCCGGCTGGAGCCGGGCGAGCGGCTGCCCACCGAGCGGGACCTGGCGGCCCGTCTGGGCATCTCCCGCAGCTCGATGCGGGAGGCGATCCGCGCCCTGACCGTGATGGGCGTCCTGGAGGCCCGGCACGGCTCCGGGATCTACGTCACCGCCCTGGAGGCCGGCGACCTGCTCGAGACGTTCGGGGTGGTCGCCGACCTGTCCCGGGGCCCGCGCCTGGTGGAGCTCCTACAGGTGCGCCGGATCCTGGAGTCGACGGCGACCGCGCTGGCCGCCGCGCGCATCACCGAGGACCAACTCGCCGCCGTGGCGGCGCACTTGGCGGCGATGAACGCCACCGACGACCCCGAGGAGATCCTCGCCCACGACCTCGCCTTCCACCGCGAGATCGCCGCCGCCGCGGGCAACGAGACCATGGCCGCCATCCTGGAGGGGCTGTCCTCCCGCACCTTCCGCGCCCGCGTCTGGCGCGGCTACCAGGAGGAGGGCGCCTTCGCCCGCACCCGCCGCGAGCACGCCGCCATCCACCGCGCCCTCACCGCCCGCGACCCCGAGGCGGCGCGGGCGGCGGCGGCGGCCCATGTGGGCGAGGTGGAGGAGTGGCTGCGGACGCAGGTCGCTCCGCGGGGAGAACGGGACGAGCCCTGACGGCCGCCGTCCGGTCGCGGGTACGTGGTGGCCGGTCGCGCCCGCGGCCGGAGCCGAGGTTCCGCCGCGCGGGCGAGCTACCCCGCCCCCGGCCGGCTCAGCCCCTGCGCAACCGCAGGGTCGTCAGCTCGAAGGGCCGCGCCCGTACGGTGATCCGGTCGCCGTCGCGTTCCGGGGCGGGCGCCGCGGTCAGGGGCCGTTCCAGCAGATCGGTGACGGCGACCTCCGCCACCTCGAATCCGGCCGTGAGGGTGGCCCGGGTCCGGCCGCCGTGGGCCTCGTGGAAGCGGACCACCACGTCCCCGCTGCCGTCCTCGGCGAGCTTCACCGCGGTGACCACGACGGCGTCGTTGTCGACGGTGACGAGCGGGGCGACCGCGTGGGCGCCGGTGAGGCGCCGTTCCGGAAGGTTGATCCGCCAGCCCTCGCGGACCGCGTCGCCGATCGAGGCGCCCGGGACCAGGGCGTGCCGGAAGCGGTGGACGCCCTGGTCGGTCTCGGGATCGGGGAAGCGCGGGGCGCGCAGGAGGGAGACACGGACCGTGGTCGTCGTACCGCGGTCGCCGCCGGTGCGCACGGTGCGCGTCACGTCATGGCCGTACGTCGAGTCGTTGACCACCGCCACGCCCCAGCCGGGCTCCTCAAGATGGACGAAGCGGTGGTTGCACGCCTCGAACTTGGCCGCCTCCCAGGAAGTGTTGGTGTGGGTGGGGCGGAAGACGTGCCCGAACTGGGTCTCGGAGGCGTACCGTTCGGCGTGCAGGTCGAGCGGGAAGGCCAGCTTCAGGAACTTCTCCGTCTCGTGCCAGTCGACCTCGGTGTCGAGGACCAGCCGCCGCTCGCCGGGCGGCAGGCACAGCACCTGGGTGACCCGGGAGGCACCGAAGCCCCGTACGATCCGCACCGAGATCCCGTCCTCGCCGGCCCTCACCTCGTCCGCGTCCGTGAGGTCCGTGACGGTGTTGCGGTAGAACGCGTCCACGTCCCAGGCGTCCCACATGTTCGGGAAGTCGGCGTGCAGTTGCAGGAGGTTGGCCGCCTTGCCGGGCGCGACGGTCTCGCGGTCGGCGGTGATGTCGTAGGCGGAGACCACCAGGCCCCGGGGGTCGATCACGATTCGCAGCAGCCCGTTGTCCAGGACGAAACCGCCGTGTTCGCGCGGCACGAGCCGTGTGTGGCCCGTCGTGGCCGGGACGGCGGCGCCTCCGGCGGCGACTCCCGTCCGCTCGTGCGGAGCCCCGTTGAAGACCAGCTCGGCGCCGCCCTCGCCGGCCAGGGCCCGCTGCGCAGCGCCGATGATCTCGTTCAGCTCCGCGGCGACCCGCTCGTACGTCGCGCGTGCCTCCCGGTGCACCCAGGCGATGGAGGAGCCGGGCAGGATGTCGTGGAACTGGTGCAGCAGGACCGTCTTCCAGATCCGGTCCAACTCCCCGTGGGGGTAGGGGAATCCGGTGCGCACGGCGGCGGTGGCCGCCCACAGCTCGGCCTCCCGCAGGAGGTGTTCGCTGCGCCGGTTGCCCTGCTTGGTCTTCGCCTGGCTGGTGAGGGTGGCGCGGTGCAGTTCGAGGTACAGCTCGCCCACCCAGACGGGCGGTTCGGGATACTCGGCCTCGGCCTTCTCGAAGAAGGCGCGCGGTGTCTCCCAGACGACGGTCGCCGAGCCCTCCAGGTCGCGCAGCCGGGCCGCCTTGGCGACCATCTCCCGCGTGGTGCCGCCTCCTCCGTCGCCCCAGCCGGTGGGCGCGAGGGAGTGCCGGGCGACGCCCTTGTCCTTGAAGTTGCGGGCGGCGTGGGCGATCTCGCTGCCCTTCATCGAGCAGTTGTAGGTGTCGACCGGCGGGAAGTGGCTGAAGATCCGGGTGCCGTCGATGCCCTCCCACCAGAACGTGTGGTGCGGGAACCTGTTCGTCTGCGACCAGGAGATCTTCTGCGTCAGCAGCCACTTGGAGCCGGCCGCCCTGATGATCTGCGGCAGTCCGGCGGCGAAGCCGAAGGTGTCGGGCAGCCAGGCCTCCTCGTTCTCGACGCCGAACTCGTCGAGGAAGAACCGCTTGCCGTGCACGAACTGCCGGGCCATCGCCTCCGACCCCGGCATGTTCGTGTCGGACTCCACCCACATCCCGCCGGCCGGCACGAACCGGCCCTCGGCGACGGCCTTCTTGACCCGCGCCCACACCTCGGGCCGGTGCTCCTTCACCCACGCCCACTGCTGCGCCTGGGACATGGCGAACACGAACTCCGGCTCGTCCTCGATGAGCGCGGTCATGTTGGAGGTCGTACGGGCGACCTTGCGGACCGTCTCGCGCAGCGGCCACAGCCAGGCGGAGTCGATGTGCGCGTGCCCGACCGCGCTGATCCGGTGCGCGGACGGTACGGCGGGCGCCGAGAGCACCCCGGCGAGCCGCTCCCGGGCCCGGCCGGCCGTGCCGTTCACGTCCTGCAGGTCGACGGCGTCGAGTGCGCCGTCCACCGCGCGCAGGATCTCCCAGCGGCGCTGCGAGTCGACCGGCAGTTCGGCCATCAGCTCGCCGAGCACTTCGAGGTCGATCACCAGCTGCCAGACGGTCTCGTCGAACACGGCGAGGTCCATGCGGGCGAGCGTGTACTGCGGCTCGCTGCCCGCGGTCTCCTTGTCGCCGAGCCGCGTGGGCAGGAAGGGGTGGTGGTCGAGGACGACCGGGTTGGAGGCGGCCTCGATGTGCAGGCGCACCTCCTCGCCGCCCGCGACGGGCGCGCCGACGCGGACCCACTGGTTGCGCGGGTTGAGGCCCTTCACCGGGCTGCCGTCGGGCCGGTAGACCAGGCCCTCGCACTGGAAGCCGGGCATGTTCTCGTCGAAACCGAGGTCGAGCAGTGCCTCGACGGTCCTCCCTGCCCACGCCTCGGGCACGGTCCCGGTCACCCGGAACCAGCTCGTGCCCCAGGGAGCACCCCACCGGGCGCCGACCTCGACGGGCTCCGGCTCGGCGGCGAGCCCCTCCGCGACCGGCACGGGCTCGCCGGGCGCGTGCCACACCGCGACCCGGAGCGGCACGGACTCGGGGTACACGGCGGGGCGGATGCGTTCCTCGAGGACACGCCTGAGGCGGGCTTCCACCAGAGTGCGGTCGTCATGCATGCGGGCTGCTCCCTGCGGGTTCCGGGGTCTGACGGTGGTTACCAGGGGTGGGTGACGGTGAGGGGGATCGAGGTGTTGTACAGCTCCCCCACGGCGCGCAGTTCGAACCGTGCGGCCCGCTCCCCTTGTTCCGGTCGCTGCCCGGTGAGGAAGCAGGCACGCCGGCAGGTGCCGGCCAGGAAGCGGCGGGTGCCGTCGGGCAGGAGGCGGTGCAGTTCGTAGTGGCGGACGGCGCCGGGAGCGGCGTTCCAGGCCAGGCGGAGGTCGCCGCCGCCGGCGGCGGCGACCCGGGCGGCCGACGGGGGCGGCCGGGGTACGGACGTCGTCCCGGGCGTCCCGGGTCCACTGCAGTTGTCCGCCGTACGCCACCGGCGGCAGGAAGACGTTTCCGAGCACCGGGACGCCGTGCCGGTGGGCCGCGTCCACGATCGGCGCGTTGGGCGCCAGGATCAGGCCCTCGCCGGCCGAGCCGCCCCGGAACACCAGCTCGTCCAGGTAGGCCCGGTGGGTGAGGGCGTAGTAGTCGGCGGTGGCCGAACCCTGGGAGGGGTTGTCCGACGTCGGTCCGAAGGAGACCAGGGACTGGACTCGGGCCTGGCCGGAGCGGGCGGTGGGGTCCGCCCGGGTCGGCGTGAAGCGGGCGGCGAGCGGCACGGACGCGGCGTTGAAGGCGAGGTCGGGGTCGTCGGCCGCGCGCCGGCTCTTCAGGCTGCGCCAGGTGATGCCGGGCCCCGGGCTGCCGGAGGGGAGCGAGTCCGGATACCAGTAGGACGCCTACGGCGGGGTCGCTGCGGGTCCGGGGCGGGCGGCGACGGCAGAAGACCGGCGGCGGCGCCGGCGACGCGGACGGTGCGTCTGCTGGGGTTCACGAGCGGGTGCCTCCGGGTGGGGTGGGGACTACCTGATCGGGAGTGACGACCTCGGTGATGCCGCGCGCGGCGAGGTGCTCCTCGTCTTCGGCGCGGGTGTCGAGGACGGTGGTGGGGCGGGCGCCGTCGGCGACGAGCCGGAAGAAGGCGTCGAAGACGGCTCCGCCGGGAGCGCAGCGGGAGCGGCTGCCCGGATCGCCGGGTACGGCGAGGGCCGTGGTGCGCGGGGCGGGGACGGTGTGCGGCCGGCGTGCCGCCCCGGCGAGCACGCGCGCGATGTCCTTGGGCTTGCGGTCGTTGGTCAACAGACCGAGCCCGTATTCGAGTTCGGGGAGGTCGGCGAGGTCGCGCGAGACGTCGTAGGAGCACCACCAGGTGACGCCCCACAGGTCCGGGCAGTCCAGGGCGTGCGCGACGGTCGCCTCGGCGAAGGCGGCGGCGTGTTCGGCCGGCACGAGGGGGGCGGGCGCACCGACCTCCTGGAGCCACACCGGCCGGTGCGGCTCCTCGGCCCACGCCTTGCTCAGCTCCACCAGGTAGGCGGCGTGGTGCTCGGCCGGCACGGAGGTACGGCCGTGGCGCTGGGCGGTGCCGTTGAACACCCAGGAGTGCACGGCGGTGAGGTCGCCGAGACGGGCGGAGTGGCCTGGGGTGAAGGGCTGGTCGTCCTGGTACCAGGCGGCGTCGTAGGAGGCGTGCAGGTGGAGCCGGCCGGGGGCGCCTTCCGCGCAGGCTGCCAGCATCCGTTCGAGCCACCGCTCGGCCTGCTCGGGTGTGATCCGGTCGGGGTCGGGGTGGGGACCGGCGGCGAACTGGTTGACCTCGTTGCCGACGGTCATGCCGATGAAGTTCGTCCGGCCGGCCAGGGCGGCGGCGAGGGTGCGCAGATAGGCGGCCTGGCCGTCGACCACGTCCGGGTCGGTGAAGAGGTTGCGGCGGTGCCAGGTGCGGGTCCACGCGGGCAGGAAGTCGAAGCTGCTCAAGTGCCCCTGCAGACCGTCGACGTTGACGTCAAGCCCGCGTTCGGCGGCGGCGTCGGCGAGGGTCACGAGGTGCTCGACGGCGCGTGGGCGGACGAGGGTCCGGTTGGGCTGGAAGTAGGGCCACAGCGGGAAGACGCGGATGTGGTCCAGGCCGAGCGCGGCGACCGCGTCGAGGTCGGCGCGCACGGTGTCGAGGTCGAAGTCGAGCCAGTGGTGGAACCATCCGACGCTCGGGGTGTAGTTGACGCCGAAGCGCACGGCAGGAGGCATGGAGTTTCCTTGTGACGTACGGGTGTTCAGCCCTTGACGGCGCCCTCGCCGACGCCGCGGAAGAAGTGCCGCTGAAGGCAGGCGAAGAGGGCGATGAGCGGGGCGACGGCGATGACGGTCCGGCGGCGACGAGGCGTTCGTCGTCGGCGAAGGTGCCGTGCAGATAGTTGAGGCCGATGGTGAGGGTGAACTTCGACGGGTCGCTGAGCACGATCAGCGGCCACAAGAGTCCAGGTCAGCGGGCGGTCGTGGCCGAGCATGGTGACCCTGTCGCCGGCCCGCACCGGCGCCTCGACGACCAGCTTCGCGCGGGCTCGGCCAGTGAGTGGATGTAGAACGCCTCGTCCGGGCGGACCGTGAACCGCAGGTCCTCGCCGAGCTGGGCCATCCGTGACCAGTACGGCGTGTCGTAGACCGCCTCGCCGTTGACCCTGAGCCAGGCACCCGTCTCACGCAGCCGGGTCTGCAGGATGTCCGCGATGGTGCCGTCGGCGCGCGGACCGATGTCCAGAAGGAAGTTGCCGTTCTTCGAGACGATGTCGACCAGGCTGTGCACGACCTCCTCGGCCCGTCATGTAGGCGGCGTCCGGGGTCGCCCGCGAGCGCGACGACGTTGTACCTGGCGCCCGGCGTCGACGCGGGGAAGTCGAAGGGGACGCCGTCGACCTCGATGCGGCCCGCGGGGAGATCCTCGCCCGGGAACGTGTAGCCGGAGCCGTCGAAGTCGCCGCCGCGGGCGGTGGCCGTGTCGATGCCGTCGTCGTCGTAGAGGGCGTCGAGCGGGACGGACACCGGGTCGGGGACGCCGGCCCCCGGCTCCTGCCGTCCGGCCGCGCGCGCGGGTGTCGCGGTGCTGAGCGGCAGGGCGGCCACGGCGGTCGCCCCGGCTGCCGCGCCCAGGATCGGACGTTTGGGACACATGTTCATGAGCGGCTCCCATCACCTCCGATCCATCGGAGGTCTGATGATGGTGGCGTCGTAAAGATACTGTCAACGGGGCTGCACCGATGCGGAGTTCACGAATTGATCGGATGACGGGTGCGCCGAGGGACACGGTGTCTCGACGTACCGGACCCGACCGGGCACAGTTCTCCCTGCGCCATGACGCGTACCAGCCAGTAGCCGAGGACCGAGCGAGGAGTGCCCGTGGGTGACTGGGCCGGGCGGAGTGCCGCCGAGATTGCCGCCGCCGTGCGCGAGAGGCGGGTGACACCGCGGGAGGTGGTGGCCGACCACCTCGCGCGGGTCGAACGGCTGGACGGCCGGATCGGGGCGTTCCGGAAGGTACGGGCCGAGGCCGCGCTCGCCGAGGCCGACGAGGCGGGCTCGCGTGCCGATCTGGCCGATCTGCCGCTCGCCGGCGTCCCCGTGGCCGTGAAGGACAATCTCCCGGTGCGCGGCGAGTGCCACCGCGACGGCTCCGCCGCCACCTCCGACGCCCCGGCCGCCGAGGACCATGTCACGGTGGCCCGGCTGCGGGCGGCCGGCGCGGTGGTCGTGGGCCTGACGAACGTGCCGGAGCTGTGCGTCTTCGGCACCACGGAGGGCCCGTACGGCACCGCCCGCAATCCCTGGGACACCACGCGCACCGCGGGCGGCTCCTCCGGCGGCAGCGCGGCCGCGGTGGCCGCGGGCCTCGTCCCGGTCGCGCTCGGCAACGACGGGATGGGGTCGCTGCGCATCCCCGCCGCGAACTGCGGCCTGGTCACGCTGAAGCCGGGGCACGGTGTGGTGCCCGCGGGGATCGGCAACGGCGACTGGTTCGGCATGGCGGAGAACGGCCCGCTGGCCACGACGGTCGAGGACGTGCGGCTGATGCTCGGCGCCCTCGCGGGCACCGAGGTCGCGCGCGCCGAGGAGGCACCGCGTCGGCGGATCGCCGCGGCCGTGCGCAGTCCGCTCGCCGGGGTGAGCGTGAGCAGGCCGTACACGACCGCGGTCCGGAAGGCGGCGGGAGTGCTGGCGCGGGCCGGACACCAGGTGCGGCGGGCCGAACCGCCGTACCCCCTGTCCCTGGGGGTGACCGCGCTGGCGCACTGGACGGCCGGGACGGCGGTGGACGCCGAGGGCCTGGACCGGGCGCTGCTGGCCCGGCGGACCCGCGTGCACGCGGCGGTGGGCCGGCGGTTCGTGGACTCGGTGCGCACCGGGGACGGCCGCGAGCGGCTGCGCGCCCGGCTGAGCCCCTTCTTCACCGAGTACGACGTGCTGGTCACCGCGGCCCTGGCCCGGCGCTCCCCCGCGGCCGGCCCGTGGCACGAGCGCGGCTGGCTGCGCAACGTCCTCGCCAACACCGCGTACTCCCCGTTCACCCCGCCGTGGAACCTCACCGGCTGGCCCGCGATGTCGGTTCCGTTCGGCACGCTTCCCTCGGGCGTCCCCTGTGCCGTCCAGCTGGTCGGCCGGCCGGGTTCGGAGGGTGTGCTGCTGGAGCTGGCTCAGGAGCTGGAGCGACTGCGCCCGTGGCGGCGTACGGCGCCGATGGGCTGATGCTCAGCCGGTCTGTTCGAGCGACCGGTACATGATGTGCAGGCCCACTCCGCCGTGCCGGAGGTGGTCGAAGGCCTCCGGGACGGTACCGAGGACGGTGAGGCCGAGGGAGGTCCACAGGGCGACAGCGGGGTTGGTCTCGACGACGGCGTTGAAGACCATCGCCCGGTAGCCCCGGCCCTCGCCTCGGCCAGGACGTGTTCGGCGAGGGCACGGCCGATGCCTTCCCCGGTGCGGTCGGGGTCGACCATGAATCCGGCGCCCGCGTGGCCGAGCCGACCACGGTGCCGGTCGCGTCCTCGGCGACGTGGACACGCTTGGCGGGGTGCATCCACAGTGGCGGGCACAGCGCGCGGGCGTCCTGTTCGCAGGTGTCCGGGTCCCAGGGGTAGGTCTCGGCGGCGACGACGATCCCGTGCGAGAAAGGCCAGATCCGCGGCCAGTCGTCGGCAACGGCTTGTCCGATCGGCATGGGCGTGAGTCCGTCAGGTCACGCCCACGCGTGCGGCGATCGCGAAGGGTCGGTCGGTTCCTGGGTCAGTCCACGCTGGGCAGGATGTGGGGTTCGGCGAGATCGTCCTCGTAACCCGCGAGGCGGATCGGCGCGGACCGGGCCCACACGTCGAGGCTGCCGAGTTCTCCGGGCCGGCGGCCCGCGCGCTCCGTGCGTTCCTTGGGGCGCTCTTCGCGATTCGTCTTCTCCGGTGTCACCGCGCACTCCTTATGTGTCGGTCACCCTCGGGGGCGTCCGGTCAGTCTGTGCTCCGGCACTCGACGCCCGCTCGGGTCTGGATGGAAGGCCAGTCCGGGCGCGGTGGCGCCGACGCGGACGGGGGTCTGGGTGGGACCCGCTCGTGCCGTCCGCCACTCCAGGGTACCCAAATGAGCGGGCTCGCGCTCGATCGGGGGTGCAAACAAGGTGTAACCATCAGAAGTCCTTTGACCCGTCCATACCTCTCAATATGCGGCTATGTGCCGTCAGGCGCATCACCCCGCGTCGGAGCGAATCACCCGCTCGGGCTATACCTGACGCAGTTCAGGTGCCGTTGGCCGGGGCGCAAGCTCGCCCTGATCTGCTGATGAGCGGCAACGGCTGTCTCGCGGAAGGACTGACGCATGGAGCTGCGCAGCGTCGAGGAGCTGATGGATCTGCTGTACGCCGGCCGGCACCAGCACGCGCTGAGAACCGCCGCGCTGCTGCGCCGCAGGCGCCCCGCCGACAAGGAGCTCCAGGTGGCGGGGCTGGTGTGCGGCATCGTGCCGGTGCTGTGCCCGGGCGACGGGCCCGACCGCGCGCTGAGGGCGGCCGAGGCGGTGCGTCCGCTGCTCGGGGAGCGGGTGTTCCGGCTCGTGCGGGGGGACACGGGGCCGGGCGAGGACGACGTGCTGCGGCTGCGCCAGGCCGACGAGGAGAGCCGTACGGCGGGGTTCGACGCGGGCGTCCTGGAGGACTGGCGCACCGTCCTGGAACTGGTGGCGGCCCGCCGCTCCCGGCTCGGCGCGGTGGACTGACGTCCGCGGCCGCGGCAACGGGCCCCGTCGGCGCGGCGCCGCGGGCCGCCGGGTTCACCACTTGCCGGGTACGTAGTCCTTCAGGAAGACGCCGTACAGGTCCTCGCCCGCCTCGCCGCGCACGATCGGGTCGTACACCCGGGCCGCGCCGTCCACCAGGTCGAGAGGCGCGTGGAAGCCGGCCTCGGCGAGGCGCAGCTTGTCGTAGTGCGGGCGCTCGTCGGTGATCCAGCCGGTGTCCACGGAGGTCATGAGGATGCCGTCCGTCTCGAACATCTCCGTCGCGCTGGTCCGTGTGACCATGTTCATGGCCGCCTTGGCGGCGTTGGTGTTCGGGTGTCCGGCGCCCTTGTAGCCGCGGCTGAAGACACCCTCCATCGCCGAGACGTTCACGACGTACGCGCGCCCGCTCGACGCCTTCCTCGCGGCGTCGGCCATGGCCGGGCGCAGCTTGCTGATGAGGATGAACGGCGCCGTGTAGTTGCACAGCTGGGTCTCCAGCAGCTCCACCGGGGAGATCTGCTCGATGGTCTGCACCCAGGTGTTGGTGTCGACGACGTCCGGGACCAGACCGCCGGCGTCGATGGCGGTGCCGTCGAGGTGCCGGGCGACGCTGGCGTTGCCGGCGACGAGGGCGAGGTCGGCGACCTTCTGGGCGTCCAGGCCGCTGGTGCCGACGGGCAGCGCGGCGATGCCGTCGACGGCGCCGGAGTTGAAGGCGCCGATGACGTGGTGGGCCGGAAGCTCGCCGGCGGGCAGCGGAGCGCTCTCGCCCTCGACCAGGGCCGCGTAGGCGGAGGGCAGCCGACGCACGGTCTGCGTCGCGTTGTTGATCAGAATGTCCAGCGGGCCCGCCTCGGCGACCTGCTCGGCGAGCGCCACGGCCTGCGCCGGGTCGCGCAGGTCGATTCCGACGACCTGAAGGCGGTGGATCCACTCCGCCGAGTCCTCCATGGCCCTGAACCGGCGGATGGCGTCCTTGGGGAAGCGGGTGGTGACGGTCGTGTGCGCGCCGTCGCGCAGCAGGCGCAGCGCGATGTACATGCCGATCTTGGCTCGGCCGCCGGTGAGCAGGGCACGCTTGCCGGTGAGGTCGGCGCGGGCGTCCCGCTTGACGCGGTTCTCGGCGGCGCACTTCTGGCAGAGCTGGTGGTAGAAGTAGTCGACCTCGACATAGCGGGTCTTGCAGACGTAGCAGGAGCGGGGGCGCTGGAGTATGCCCGCGATCCTGCCCGCCTCCACCTTGGAGGAGGGCAGGATGCCCTCGGTCTCGTCGTCGATGCGCTCGGCGGAGCCGGTGGCGGTGGCCTCGGTGACGGCACGGTCGTGCGCGGTCTTGGCGGCCCGGCGCTCCTGGCGGCGGCGCTGCTTGACCGTGCGGTAGAGGTGCGAGGTGGCCCGGCGGACCCTGATCGCGTCCGGGTGGTCGACCTCGATGGTGTCCAGCTCCTCGAGCACGCTCAGGCAGACGGCGAGCCGCTCCGGGTCGATACCGGGGCCGTGGACCACGTCCTGCGTGGCCATGGAGCCGTCTTCTGTCACCGTCATCGCGCTGCCGCTTCCCTCATCACCCGCGCAGCGCTCCGACTCGCGCCCGCTTTCGAACGGGGAATTTTACGGAGGACAGGGGCCGCGAGCCAAACGCGTGCCGCGGACCGGGACGGGGCCGGGACGCGGGCCGGGGACAGCAGGCCGCACGCATGCCACCGACGGGACCGGCAGCGAGCCGGGGACGCCGCCCGCAACCGGCAGCCGAACGCCTGCCGTGGGCCGCGGCGGGACGCCGGACGCGTACGGAAGGCCGGGCCCGCGTCGCACGCTCGGGGCCGAGCGCCGCGGCCGTCCCGCCTCCACCGTCGGCGGCCGCCGACGGTGGAGGCCACCCGCACCCGGTGACGAAAGCCGCACGGGTGGTGCGGGTGGGCCCCCCTCGGCCGAAGGCGCGAGCCGGCGCTCACACCTCGCAGGCCGCCAGCAGCGTGGAGATCTCGGCCGACACCGCGTGGGCGAAGCGGTCCAGGTCCGGTACCGCCTGGGCGTCGGCGACCAGCCCGTAGTGCACGTGGCCGCGGTACGTCGAGATGGCCACCGCCAGCGACTGGCCCGGTGCGAGCGGGGCCAGCGGGTAGACCTCGTTCAGTTCGTGGCCGCCCAGCCGCAGCCCCAGTCCCGGCAGCGGCACGCTGGTGACGAGGATGTCGAACCAAAGCCGGGCCGCCTGACCGACGAGCGGCCCGCCGAGCCGGTGCCCGAGGGCCGGGATGTGATCGGCGAGCAGCGCCACCGCGCCGGCGCCCCGGTTCGGCCCCGCGTCCTTGTTGCGGACCATCGCGCCGCGCACGGTGCCGAGGCGGCCGAGCGGATCCGGTTCGTCCACCGGGAGCCGTATCAGATAGCCGGAGAGCCGGTTGCCCTGTGGGTGCGCGGTGCGCGGACGGCGCCGGGACACCGGGATGAGGGCGCGGGGCGCCACGCCCTCCGTGCGGTCGCCGCGCTCCTCCAGCCAGCTGCGCAGCGCCCCGGCGACGACGGCGATCAGCACGTCGTTGACCGTGCCGCCGGCGGTCTTGCGCACGCGGTGCACGTCGTCGATGTCCATGACGACACCGGCGGTGCGGCGGGTGCCGCTGGGCGCCGAGGTGAGCGCGGAGACGGGCCGCATGCCGAGCGTGGAGCGGGCGAGGGAGGTCCCGATGTCGAGGGCCCGGCCGACGTCGGACAGCGCGCCCCTGACCAGGTCCGGGACGAGCCCCGGCAGCCGACGCACATCGGTCAGCAGCCCGCGCGGCGGCTCGACGGCGCGCGGCGCCCGCTCGGGCAGGTCCACCGGGTCCAGGACGCCGGCGGCGAGCTTCAGCGCACGCAGCCCGTCGGCGAGCGCGTGGTGGAACTTGAACAGCACGGCGAAGGACATCCCGTCCTCGCCGGGCAGCACGTGGGCCTCCCACGGCGGCCGGCCGCGCTCCAGCGGGCGCTCCATGAGCCGGCCGGCGACGGCGTGGAAGTCGGCGGTCGGGGCGTGCAGCCGCACGTGGTTCAGCGGGTCGAAGTCCGGATCGGGTTCCCGGGCGGCGCCGCCGAAGGCGAGTGGCTGCCAGACGTCGCGGATGCGCAGGCGCAGCCCGGGCACGGCGGCGGCGCGCGCCGCGAGCAGATCTGCGGCATGGGCCCCGGCGGTGGGCGAGTGAGCGCCGAAGACGCCGAGCGCGCCGAGGTGCATCGGGTGCCGGTCGGACTCGATGTTCCAGAACGCCAGATCGAGGGGAGCGAGCAGGTCGGAAGTCAAGGGCTTGCCTCACGCGTCGACGACGGGTGGATCTGAGGTCACTCGCAGTCAATCTCTGTCAGCTGATTACGGTCAAGTACGATCAGGCTACGCTCAGTTAACAGAAGATTAAGTCCCGCCTCGTCCGAAAGAGGCGGGACACAAGAGAATCGTGAGGTCACTTCAGGACCGGCTGCGCCGCGTCGGGTGACGTACCCCACTCCGACGGGCGCGGGCCGACCGTGAACGCGAGTGAGCGCAGGGAGCGCAGCACGCCCGTCGTGACGTAGGTCTTCCCGTGCGGTGCGCCGTCGGTGCGGACGCTCTGGATGTAGCGGTCGGTCGTGGAGGTGCCGGGCGCGGTGATCGTCAGCCTGCCGCTCGGCCAGTAGCGGCGGTCCAGGGTGAGCTCGACGCGGTCGAAGACGGGCGTGGACAGGCCCCAGGTGTCGTAGCCGGGCTGGATCGGGAACAGCCCGATGGACGACAGCACGTTCCACGCGGACATCGTGCCCAGGTCGTCGTTGCCGGTCATGCCCGTGGGGCCGTCGGTGAACAGGGTCAGAGCGGCGTGCACCACGTCGGTGGTCTTCCACGGCTGGCCGGTGGCCAGGTAGGTGTAGGGCGCGATCAGGTCGGGCTCGTTCATCGGGTTGTACTTGTCGGCGTTGTAGTACGCGTACGCGTCGCCGTGCACCCACACCTCGCGGGCGGTCCTCGCGGGGTCGGCGAGCAGCCGGTCGTAGGCGAAGAAGGAGTCCAGCCGGTCGTCGGCCGCGCGCCGCCCGCCGATGAGCCGCACCATGCCGGGCACGTCCTGCGGCACGAGCCACTGGTACTGCCAGGCGGTGCCCTCGTGGAAGCCGTCGCCGCGCGCCGGGTCGGGCGAGCCGGTGAAGGTGCCGGAGGCGTCGCGGGCACGGAAGAAGCCGGTTCCGGGGTCGAAGATGTTCCGGTAGTTCTGCGCGCGGGCGGCATAGCGGGCGGCGTCGGCGTCGTGGCCGAGACCGCGTGCCATCTGGGCCAGCATGGCGTCGGCGAGGGCGTACTCCAGGGTGACGGAGGCGCCGTGGTGGTAGTCGGTGTCGCCCATCTTGGCGTACGGCCGGTTCTTGTCGTACGGGGCGAAGCCGCGCGCGAGGTACTCGGCGTTGGCTTCCCGGCCGATGCCCGGGTACTCGGCGGGCGGGACGCCGTCGGCGTTCTTCCTCAGCGCCCGGTAGGCCCGCTCCTCGAAGCCCTTGAGCAGCCCCGTCTGGTAGGCCGTCGTCAGGAACGGGGTGACCGGATCGCCGCTCATGATGTTCGTCTCGACGGGGCCGTAGCCCCATTTGGGCAGCCAGCCGCCGTCCTCGTCGATCGCGACGACCGAGCGGGCCATGTCCCGTGCCTCGCGCGGCGCGAGGAGCGCGAGGAGCTGGACCTGGGTGCGGTAGGTGTCCCACAGCGACCAGTTCTGGTAGTACGTGTAGCCCCTGGCGCGGTGGACGCGGCGGTCCCACCCGAAGTAGCGGCCGTCGACGTCGCTGCCGATGTTCGGCGCGAGGAACGACCGGTACAGCGACGAGTAGAAGGTCCGGTGCAGCGTGCCCGTGCCGCCCCGGACGTGGACGGCGGCCAGCCGCCTCTCCCACTCCTCCCGGGCCCGCTCGCGTACGGCGTCGAAGGACCTGCCGCCCTCGGCGGCCAGGTTTCCTGCCGCGCCGCGCGCGTCCACGTACGACAGGGCGGTGGTCGCCTCGACCGTGCGGTTCCTGGTGGTGTCGAAGCGGACGTAGGCGCCGCCGGATCCGCTGCGCGAGCCCGGGGTGAGCGTCTTGCCGTCCCAGGTGCCGTACGCGGTGAAGGGCCGGCTGAAGCGGGTGATCGTGTACAGGGTGTAGGGGCCGGTGTTCCGGCAGAAGCCGTGGCCGGTGATCTCGGTGCGCACGGTGTGGTCGTCGAGGATCTCGACGCTGCTGGAGACGGGCCTGTGCAGTGCCTGGGCGGCGTTCAGCAGCACGTTGGCCTTGTCGGTGGCGGGGAAGGTGTAGCGCTGCACGCCCGTGCGCTCGGTCGCGGTCAGCTCGGCTCGGACGCCCGAGGCGAGGCCGACCCGGTAGTAGCCGGGGCTCGCCGTCTCGTCCCGGTGCGAGAAGCGGACCGCGTACCGGGCGTAGTCCGTCTGCGTGACGTCTCCGGTGGTGGGCAGGACGGGCAGGTCGCCGCCGATGCGGCAGCCGACGCCGGAGAGATGGACCAGGGAGAAGCCGCGGATCCGGTTCTGCGTGTAGTCGTAGCCGGTGTTGTGCCCGGTGTCCGGGGAGAGCTGCACCATGCCGAAGGGCACGGCCGCGCCGGGGAAGGTGTTGCCCTCGTCCTGGGTCCCGATGAACGGGTTGACCAGATCGGTGAGGTGGCCGTCGGTCCGCTCTGCGGCCCGTGCCGCGGGGGTGGCGATCAGCGCGGACGCTGCCATCACCCCGGCCAGGCACAGCCGCGTGCGCCGGGTCCCTCTCATGTCGGATGACCTCCGCAGGTTCGACATCGGTGTCTGAATCCTGAAGGTCGAACGACTCAAAACCGTGCAGGGTACGAAGATCGGGCCGAACGCGTCGCGCCGTGACACACCGGGACGATGACGGCGCGTCAGAGTGCCGGCTGCGGCTCGGTGTGGTCCGTGCCCGGGGCCTACGGCACCCGCTGCCCCTTCCCCAGGGCGATCACCCCGCCCTTGGAGACGGTGTACAGATCGGCGTCGCGCTCCGGATTGACGCCGATGGTCGCACCGGGCGGGACCTCGACGTTCTTGTCCAGGACGGCGCCACGGACCACCGCTCCCCGGCCGATGCGCACGTTGTCGTGCAGCACCGAGCCCTGGACCACCGCGCCCGGATCGACCCGTACGCCCGGGGAGAGGACGGACCGGGTGACCTGACCGCGTATCAGGCAGCCCGCGCTGATGATGGACTCGCTCGCGATGCCGCCCGCGTTGAAACGGGCCGGGGAGAGCTGGCCCGAGTGCGTGTAGATGGGCCACTGGCGGTTGTAGAGGTTGAAGGCGGGCCGCTCCGCGATGAGGTCCATGTGCGCGTCGTAGTAGGCGTCCAGGGTGCCCACGTCCCGCCAGTAGCCCCGGTCGCCGCTGGTCTCGCCGGGCACGTGGTTCTCGCCGAAGTCGTACAGCTGGGCTTCGCCGCGGACGGTGAGCTGGGGCAGGATCGAGCCGCCCATGTCGTGCACCGACTGCCCGTCCTCGGCGTCCCGTTGCAGCGCGTCGACGAGTGCCTTGGTGGTGAAGATGTAGTTGCCCATCGAGGCGAACACGGTCTCGGGGTCGTCCGCCAGGCCCGGCGGGTCGGCGGGTTTCTCCAGGAAGCGCTCGACGGCACGGCCGTCCGGGCCCGGCGTGATCACCCCGAAGGAGGAGGACTCCGCGCGCGGCACCCGGACGCCGGCCACCGTCACGCCCGCCCCGCCCTCGATGTGCTGCCGCAACATCTGCCGCGGGTCCATGCGGTAGACGTGGTCGGCGCCGAACACGGCCACGTACTCGGGCTGTTCGTCGTGGATCAGGTTCAGCGACTGCAGGATCGCGTCGGCGCTGCCCAGGTACCAGCGCGGGCCGAGGCGCTGCTGCGCCGGGACCGGTGTGACGTAGTTGCCCAGCAGGCTGGACATCCGCCAGGTGGTGGTGATGTGCCGGTCCAGCGAGTGCGACTTGTACTGGGTCAGCACGCAGATGCGCAGCACGTCGGCGTTGACGAGGTTGGACAGGACGAAGTCGACGAGCCGGTAGGTGCCGCCGAAGGTGACGGCCGGTTTGGCGCGGTCGGCGGTCAGCGGCATCAGCCGCTTTCCCTCGCCGCCCGCCAGTACGATCCCGAGTACGGAAGGCCCTCCACGACGCATGGCCCGCTCCCCTCACCCTGGTTCCACCATGGATGCCCCGAGCAGACGGGACTAAGCCTGCTTGAGGATCTCCTCGTACAGCGCGGCCGTGCGCCGGGCCACCGCCTCCCAGCCGAACTCCCCCACCGCGCGCTCCCGTCCGGCCTCCCCCATCCGCCGGGCCGCCTCGGGGTCGCCGATCACGGTGTCCAGCGCCCGGGCGAGGCGGGCCTCGAACCCGTCGTCCACGTCGACGAGCAGGCCGGTCCGGCCGTCGTCCACCACCTCGGGGATCCCGCCGACCCGGGAGGCCACGACCGGCGTGCCGCAGGCCATCGCCTCCAGGTTGACGATCCCGAGCGGTTCGTACACCGAGGGGCAGGCGAACACGGCCGCCCGCGTGAGGAGTTGGATCACCTCGGTGCGCGGCAGCATCTGCGGGATCCAGAACACCCCGGCCCGGACCCGGCTCAGCTCCTCGAACAGCTCCCGGAACTCCCGGTCGATCTCCGGGGTGTCGGGCGCGCCCGCGCACAGCACGACCTGGACGCCCGGGTCGATGTCCCGTACGGCGCGCAGCAGTTGGGCCACGCCCTTCTGGCGGGTGATCCGGCCGACGAACAGTACGTACGGGCGGGCGGGGTCGATGCCGTGCCGGGTGAGGGCGTCGGTGCCGTGGTCGGGCCGGTACAGGCGGGTGTCGATGCCGTTGTGCACGACGTGCACGGCGGCCGGGTCGAGCGCCGGATAGCAGGCGAGGACGTCCTCGCGCATGGCTCCGGAGACGGCGATCACCGCGTCGGCGGCCTCGATCGCGGTGCGCTCGGCCCAGCTCGACAGCGCGTATCCGCCGCCCAGTTGCTCGGCTTTCCAGGGCCGCAGCGGCTCCAGCGAGTGCGCGGTGACCACGTGCGGGATGCCGTGCAGCAGCTTGGCGACATGACCGGCGAGGCCCGCGTACCAGGTGTGGGAGTGGACGAGTTCGCGGCCCTCGAGGGCGGCGGCGATGGACAGGTCCACGGAGAAGGTGCGCAGCGCGTCGTTGGCGCCGTCGAGCACGGACCAGGGCCGGTGGCGTACGACCCCCACCCCGCGCCCCTCGCCCCAGCAGTGCACCTCCAGGTCCACCAGGGAGGTCAACTCCCGGGCGAGGAACTCCACGTGCACACCGGCGCCGCCGTACACGTCCGGGGGGTACTCCCGGGTCAGCAGTCCCACTCGCACCGGACAACCCCCTGGCATCGGCGGCAGGTTCCCCTCATGGTCACCCAGATGCGGCCCGTGGGGAAGAGCGCGGTGGCCGGATGAAGCAGCAGTCGCCGCAGACCCCGCCGCCGGGCACCCGGTAGTACAGGCAGCAGCTGCGGCGGCGGAAGGCGGTGCCGGTGCCGGTGCCGGTGGAGCGCAGCAGGGGGTGGGCGAAGAGGCCGTCGGTCAGGGCACGCGTCCGCTCGGCGGCGTCGGTACGGCCGTGCGCGCGGGCCCAGCTCTCCAGGACGCGGGCCGCTCCGGCGAGCGCGGAGCCCGCGTTGCCCCAGAGCAGTCCGGGGGCGCTGCCGTAGCGGTCCCTCAGGGTCTCGGCCAGGGGGGCCAGGTGTCCGTGCAGCACGCCGGCGGCGAGCGTGGCGGCGTCGCCGGGCAGCGGGCGCAGCTCGGTCAGGCACAGGTCGTCGGGAGCGGAGGCGTGCGGATCCCAGCGCAGCAGGCGCGGGTCGAGGTCGGGCGTTCGGCCGTACAGCACGGCGCAGCCGAGGGCCGCCGACCACAGGCGGGCGGCCAGGCCCTGCTGGGCGAGGGAGGCGGCGACGCGCGGCTCGGCGGTGCGCAGCCGGTCCGCGACCACGGCCACCCGTGCCGTCAGGGCGTCCGGTGCCGCCCCTTCGTAGGCGTCGGCGAGCGAGGGCGGTCGCCCGGTGTCCGGTCCGCCGGTGGTTCCGGGCGGGGCCGCGGACGTACGCAGGACGAAGAAGCCGCCGAGCGGGCGGAGCGCGGCGAGCGCGGGGTCGAGGTCCACGACAGTACTGGTACCAGGTGCGTTGCCCGGTGCCGGGAGCGGGTCCCGGCGGCGCGTCACCCGTCCCGAGGATGATCGCGCGGCTGGTGTACTCCATCGGCAGTAGGACGCATTGCGTGCTCAGGGACGACGACGGGAAGAGCGCGGGCGGGCAGAGTGTTGGCCATGCAAGCCGACCGTCCGTCGCGCCGGGCCGAGGGCCCCCGCCGTCCGCAGAGGAGACGCCGATGAGCGCCCTCGCGCTGTCCGTGCTCCTGTCGTTCGTGTCCGCCGTCGCCTACGCGGCGGCCGCGATCGTGCAGGAGCGGGTGGCGGTGTCCTCGCCGGGCAGCGCGTACCTGCCGCTGCGCCGGCCGGGCTGGTGGTGTGCGCTCGGGCTCAACGGTCTCGGCGGGGTGCTGCATGTGGTGGCGCTGGCCTACGGGCCGCTCAGCCTGGTCCAGCCGCTGGGTGCGCTGACCATCGTCTTCGCCCTCCCGCTGGCGGCACTGTTCGTCGGCCGCAGGGCGGGCGCGACGGCCTGGCGCGGCGCGGTGATGGCCACGGCGGGCCTCGCCGGCCTGCTGGCCCTGGTCGGCTCCTCCGACGGCACCTCCCTCGACACCGCCCAGCGCACGGCGGTCGCGCTGGTCACCGGCGGGGCGGTGGTGGCGCTGATGTGCGCGGGCCGGGCCGCGCGCCGGCATCCGGCGGTGCGCAGCGTGCTGCTCGCCACCGCCTCCGGCATCGCGTTCGGCATGTCGTCGGTGTTCACCAAGACCGTGGCCGTCGACTGGACGCACGGCATCGACGTGGACGACGTGCCGTCGCTCGCGGTGATCGCCCTGTTCGCGGTCGCCGGTGTCCTGCTGTCCCAGGCCTCCTACCGGGGCGGCGGCCTGGCCGCGCCGCTGGCCACGCTGACCGTGGTCAATCCGGTGCTGGCGGCCGCCGTCGGCATTCTGATGTTCGGGGAGGCGTTCCGCTACGGCGGCACCGGCTCCGCGCTCGCGGTGAGCTGCGGGGTGGTGGCGGCGGGCGGCCTGATCATGCTGACGACCGAGCGGATCGAACGCACCGGGACACCCGACGGCGCGGACCCGGTCGTTGCGGCCGTTTCCGCTGCGGCGCCGGGAGTCCTGGGCGTGCCGCAGCCGCGGGGAGCGCAGGAGCGGGCAGAGCCGGCCCGGCGTCCCGAGGCCGAGGGCGCTCCCGGGGAACCCCTGCCGTCGGGCCTGCTCGTGCCGGAAGCCGGCGGTGGTCCCGCCCCGGCACCGGACGTCGCCGGTGCGAGGGCCGACGGCGGCGGCCCGCCGGAGGCCGGCCCGGTGCCCGCCTCGTACTTCGCCCTGTCCTCGGCCCTCGGACTGCCACTGCCGGTGCTGGACGGGCACGGCGGTACGCCCGTCAGATCCTGACGCCTGCGGCCCGCAGATAGGCGAGCGGGTCGATGTCCGTGCCGAAGCCGGGTCCGGTGCGCACCTCGAAGTGCAGGTGCGGGCCGGTGACGTTCCCGGTGGCCCCGGACCGGCCGATGCGCCGGCCCGCCGTGACGTTCTGCCCGATGCGCACGGAGATGGCCGACAGGTGGCCGTACTGGGTGTAGCGGCCGTCGGCGTGCCGGATGACCACCTGGTAGCCGTAGCTGTCTCCCCAGCCCGCGGCCACCACCTGCCCGGCCTCCGCGGCGTGCACCGGGGTGCCGGTCGGCACGAGGAAGTCGACGCCGGTGTGGTAGCCCTTCGACCAGTGCGAGCCGGCCACGCGGTAGCCGGTGCCGATGGGCGCGTCGACCGGGGCGACGACGGTGCGGCCGGTGCTCCTGGTCCGGTGCGGCGCGGTCCCGTGCTCCGAAGGGGCGTGGCGCTTCGGGGACTTCCCGGTGGCCGGGGACTCGGCACGGGGGGCGGCCGCGCCGTGCACGTCGAGCCGCTGGCCCGGCAGGATCAGGTCGGGATCGGCGCCGATCGTCGTGCGGTTGCCGGCGTAGAGCGCGTGCCAGCCGCCGCGGACGTGGTGCTCGTCGGCGATCCCGGAGAGGGTGTCGCCGTGCACCACGGTGTACATCTCGGCGCGGCCGGCGCGGGACTGCGGGGTGGTCTGTGGCCGCACCTCCCGCACGGAGGTCTCCTTCCCGGTCCGCACGGGCCGTGCCACGGCGCTGTCCGGGTGGGTGCCCGGGTCGGCGTCGCCCCGGGTCAGCCCGGCCCGCACCGAGCAGACCGGCCAGGCGCCCGGCCCCTGCCCGTCGAGGACCCGCTCGGCGACGGCGATCTGCTGGCCCGGGCTCGCGAGGTCGGCGCGCGGGGCGAACCGGGTGCCGCCGTACGCCTCCCAGGTGGACCGGGTGAACTGCAGCCCGCCGTAGTAGCCGTTGCCCGTGTTGATGCTCCAGTTTCCGCTGGACTCGCAGGCGGCGACCTTGTTCCAGGTGGTCGCGTCGGCCGCGTCGGCCGTACCGACGGCGACCAGCGGGATCGCGAGGCCGGCGCCGCCCGCCGTGACGGTGAGTGAGGCGCGGTTGATCCTGTTCGGCTGGTACCGGCGATGCCGGCCGCGTACGGCCATGTCCGAAGTCCCCTCGGCATGCGTCAGGAGGCGCCAAAGGTAAGCGCCGCGAACTGGCCATGACAAGACGGAAATCCGGCCTCCCGCGCCTCCCGGGTGGCCGGGAACGGACCTTCCTCGATCCGATCCCGCACAGGCTGAGGCGTCGGGCGGCCCCACGTCGTACTGAGGGCGGGGCGGGTCGCGTGTGCGCTCGTCCGGGCGGCACGACAGGATGGGCGAGGACCCGTACTGACGGAGCCGTAGTTCACGAGGCAACCAGGGAGCAGGCGGTATGAGCACTTCAGCGCAGATCGGTGTCACGGGCCTCGCGGTCATGGGCCGCAATCTCGCCCGGAACTTCGCCCGCAACGGCTACACGGTCGCGGTGCACAACCGTACTGTGGCGCGGACCAAGGCGCTCGTGGAGGAGTTCGGCAACGAGGGCGACTTCGTCGCCGCCGAGACCGCCGAGGAGTTCGTGGCGGCCCTGGAGCGCCCCCGCCGCCTGATGATCATGGTGAAGGCGGGCGAGCCGACGGACGCGGTGATCCAGGAGTTCGCTCCGCTCCTCGAACCCGGGGACATGATCATCGACGGCGGCAACGCGCACTTCGCGGACACCCGGCGCCGGGAGCGGGAACTGCGCGAACGGGGCATTCACTTCGTCGGCACGGGCATCTCCGGGGGCGAGGAGGGCGCGCTGCACGGACCGAGCATCATGCCGGGCGGCTCGATCGAGTCGTACGGCTCCCTCGGCCCGATGCTGGAGAAGATCTCCGCGAAGGCGGCGGACGGCGCGCCCTGTGTCACGCACTGCGGCCCCGACGGCGCCGGGCACTTCGTGAAGATGGTCCACAACGGCATCGAGTACGCCGACATGCAGCTGATCGGCGAGGCGTACCAGCTGCTGCGCGATGTCGCCGGGTACGCGCCCGCGCAGATCGCGGAGATCTTCCGCACCTGGAACACCGGCCGGCTGGACTCCTACCTGATCGAGATCACCGCCGAGGTGCTGTCCCACACGGACGCGGCGACCGGCAAGCCGTTCGTGGACGTCGTGGTGGACCAGGCCGAACAGAAGGGCACGGGCCGCTGGACGGTCCAGATCGCCCTCGACCTGGGCGTCCCGGTGTCCGGGATCGCCGAGGCCGTGTTCGCGCGCTCGCTGTCCGGGCACGCGAAGCTCCGCGAGGCCTCGCGGGGGCTGGCGGGGCCGACGGCGGCCCCGCTGGGCAAGGAGGAGGCCGCGGCCTTCGCGGACCGCGTGGAGCAGGCCCTGTACGCGTCCAAGATCGTCTCGTACACGCAGGGCTTCCACGAGATCGCCGCGGGCAGCGAGGAGTACGGCTGGGACGTCGACCTCGGCAGGGTCGCCTCGATCTGGCGCGGCGGCTGCATCATCCGGGCCGCCTTCCTCGACCGGATCCGCGCCGCGTACGACGCCCGCGCCGATCTGCCGAGCCTGCTGTCGGACGAGACGTTCGCCCGCGAGATCGCCGAGGCGCAGGACGACTGGCGGGAGGTGCTGATCGCCGCGACGCGACAGGGTGTCCCGGCGCCCGGTTTCGCGGCGGCCCTGGCGTACTACGACGCGCTCCGGGCGCCCCGCCTCCCGGCGGCCCTCACGCAGGGCCAGCGGGACTTCTTCGGGGCGCACACGTACCGGCGCGTGGACCGGGAGGGGTCCTTCCACACGCTGTGGGGCGGAGACCGGAGCGAGGTCTCCGCCTGAGGGGTCTGCGCGCAGGGGCGGGGGAACTGCCGCGGTACGGCTGCTCGTCGGCGGCGGGCCGGCCGCGCGGCTCCCCGCGTTCGTCGTGCGGTGCCGGGCGGGCTCAGGTGAGCGGTGGGCCCGGCTCGGGATTCGGTACCGGCTCCGGACCGGGCGGGATCGGGGACGGTGAGGGCTCCGGCGGGCCCGGGGCCGGAGGTGCCGGGGGCCGGGTCGGCCGGGGGCCCGGCGGAGGCGGAGCGGGCGCTGGGCCCGGTTCGGGGGTGGGGACCGGGCTCGGGTAGGGGTCCGGCGGGGTGGGACCCGGCCCCGGCTGCGGCCCCGGCGGGACGGGGTCGGGATGCGGGTTCGTCATGGATGTCCTCCGGCAGTCGTGGGACGTCGCCTCTGGACTACTCCCCCGCCTACCCGGCCCCCGCGCGGCCACTCACCCGACAGGCGGAGCCGCGCCCCGCTCAGAACCTCCCGGGATGGGCCCGCAGCCAGTCCTTCGCGGCCGCCACCAGCTCCGGGCCGGCGGGCGGGGCGGCCTCCGGGTGCCGCTCGGCCCACCCGGCGACGTACGGGCACAGCGGCACCACCGGGACGCCCTCGCGCCCGGCGAGGGCGTACAGCTCACGGGCCAGGGAGCCGCCGATGCCCCGGCCCTCGTGGGCGGGCTCGACGACGGTGTGGACCGGGACCAGGGCGCGCGCGGGCGACTCCAGGACGAAGTACTCGACGCGTCCGACGACTTCACCCTCGCCTACGGCCTCCAGGCGGCCGGCCGCCCGGTCGTCGCGGATCTCGATCTCGCTCATGGGCTCGGCACGCTCCTGGTCCGTACGGTCCCGTGGTCAGGTCCCGACGGCCTGCGGGCTGCGCTGCTGGTCGGAGCCGGGCACGGGCTCGGACGGGTCGGCGCCGAGGGAGACGATCCGGTTGTCGCCGTCGACGTGCACGACCCTCGGCTTCAGCGCCCGGGCCTCGGCGTCGGTGACCTGAGCGTAGCTGATGATGATCACCAGGTCTCCGGGATGCGCGAGATGGGCGGCCGCCCCGTTGATCCCGATCACCCCGGACCCGCGCTCGCCCTCGATGACGTACGTCTCCAGCCGGGCGCCGTTGGTGACGTCCACGATGTGCACCAGCTCGCCCGGAAGCAGGTCGGCGGCGTCGAGCAGGTCGGCGTCGATGGTCACCGATCCCACGTAGTGCAGGTCGGCCTGGGTGACGGTGGCTCGGTGGATCTTGGACTTGAACAGAGTACGCAGCACTTTGGACTCCTGGAAGACGGCTCCCTGCCAGCTTTTTGCAGGTCAAGGGCGGTCTTCACTCTACACGGGCACGCGTCGAAGTCGATGATTGTGAGGAACATCGCTTCTCATTGGGGATAGGTCTCCCTGCCTGGGCTTCCGCGCCAACCAGACCGTTGTGGCGCCACCGACCAGGAACCTGTTCGGACAGCCTTTCAGGATGCTCGGGAACTGATGCTGACCAGATGCTGACTTACCTGACGATGTGCCAAGTACACGCTTCGTCGAGCACGGAGCCACTCTCCGCATCAACCTGGAAGTCTCTTAACGCGCCCGGCAGCCCGGGGCTTCATCCGGTCCCGGAAGACTAGGCGGTCGAGTAGACCTACGAGGAGATGCGGACTACACGGCCGCCCGGGACGCCATGGTATTGATTCTGAGGGGGTGGGCCCGAGAGGGCCGGACCGACACCTACAAGGCGCTGAGCGAGGCCGTGGCACCGGAGCACCGGGTGCACTACCACGGCCGGATGATGTCGCTTCTGCGGGCAGACGTCTGCCGCCGGGACAGCACCGGTCCCGAGCCGATGTTGTCAGCACTGGTAGTCAATGGATCCAGCCGGAAGCCTTCCGACCAATTCTTCGAGCTGGCCGTTACCGAGTTCCACCGTCGGGACCCGGACTGGACCTGGGAGTGGGAGCGGGATGCAGTGTTTGACCGTTACCGCAGCCCGGTTCCGCCGTGAGTCCACTGCGGGGTATCGCTCGGCCGACCTGCACATCGGCCGTGCAGGGCAGCCACCACTGTGGACGGCTCCGGGTTGGAGCCTGCTGGCTACACCGCATCCTCTCGTTGCAACGGCGGTAGAAGGGATGGACGCGATGACCGTCTCTCAGGCGTTCTCGTCATGGATCCGCGCACCCAGATCCTCCGCCCACGCCAGCGCCCACGCCTTGAGTTCTTCGATCTGCCGGGAGGTGAGCCCGTACGCGGTGTAGTCCTCATCCTCGTACCAGTCCGCGCCGACGAGCCGGTCCCGGAGGTCTTCGAGGCTGAACTCGTCGTGGGCGCGACGGCGGCCCAGGGATTCGAGGTCGGCGGCGGAGCGGTGGCGGGAGGCAGCCTGGACATCGATGAGGTCGCGGACGGTACCGCGGTCGGCGAGGGCACGGACCTTCGTACCGATCACGTCGTCGAGGGAGAGAACGGGGCCGTAGGGGGTCTGGGCGGGCGGAGCCCAGAACGCCTCCTTGAGGACGTCGACCTCGCACTCCTCGCCGGTGTCCGGATCGGTGACGAGGAACCGGCCGCTGAGCGGATCGGTCTGGACGTGCGTGGTCCGCCACCCGCGCGCGCTGAGACCCGCTGTGAGTGAGGCGACGATCTCCTGCATCGGAGCGGGATTCTCCGTGGCGACGTCGAGGTCACGGCTGAAGCGTTCGACCAGGCCGTGGGCCTGCACGGCGTATCCGCCGGTGAGGACCAGAGGGTAGGGGGAGCCGAGATCGAGGATGTCGGCGAGGAGACGCTCGTGGAGCGGAGTGAGCTTCACGCGGCGGTCGTGTCGGCCGGAGCGGTGCGGAGCAGCTCGGGGAAAGCGTCCTCCCAGACCTCGCGGATGTAGGGACTGATCAAGCGCCGCAGCACGGGCCACTGCTCGATGAGCAGCCGGTGGTGCAGGAGGGCCACCAGGTCCTCACTCAGTCCTTCGGCTAGGACGGTCCGGTAGAGCGTCATGCGGGACTTCGGACGGTCCAGGCTGTAGCTCGTCCGCCCGGACCAGACGATGTGGAGCGGCAGGTCCACGTTGCCCTCGACGGGGCCGGCCAGCTCCTGCAGGCGCTCGGGCAGTCGGCTGCGGTAGCGGTCCCGCAGCACCTCGGCACGGGGAGCGGTGATCGTCGTGTCCATGCATCTAGTATCGCTGCCGGACAGCGGCGGCATGGCGCATACGAGGCTCCCCTGTCGTACGTACGGGTCGGGCGCCGCCCGCCCCTCCCTCGGACATCTCACTCAGTGACCGCGGCGCATCACGGCCGCCCCGTCCAGCCCTCAGGTGGAGCACTACAACCGCTGCCGACCCACGCAGGTCCCCCGTCATGGCGGCGATCATGTCCTCAAGCCGGGACGCTTATGCGCCCGATGCTGACCGTTTGCTGACCCGAACGAGCTCATCAAGCCTATGACCTGCAAAAACACCCAAACGCTAGATCTTGGACCTGAACATGGTACGAAACAGGAAGAAACTCCCGATTCGTCTGCTCCCTGCCTGCTTCTGCAGGTCAAACCATCTGACGCCGCGCCAGTCGCTCGAGTGGCGCGCGGGTCGACATCCCGGCCGCTCCGCGCAAGCAGGGTCAACGGCTCTCGGGGGCGGTGATCCGACGCTTGAGGATCTTGCCGGTGGGGCCCTTGGGCAGAGCGTCGACGAGCCGGACCTCACGCGGGTACTTGTAGGCCGCCACTCGCTCGCGGACGAACTCCCGCAGTTCGTCCGCGTCAGCCGCACTGCCGTGGCGCAGTGCGACCACGGCGGCGACCTCCTCGCCGAGCGTGACGTGTGGTATGCCGATCACTGCGGCCTCGGCCACGGCGGGGTGCTCGTACAGCACCTCCTCGATCTCGCGCGGGTAGACGTTGTAGCCGCCGCGGATGATGAGGTCCTTCTTGCGGTCGACGATGTAGTAGTAGCCGTCCTCGTCGACGCGGGCCAGATCGCCGGTGCGCAGCCAGCCGTCGACGATGGTCTCGGCGGTCGCCTCGGGACGGTTCCAGTAGCCCGCCATCACGTTGTGCCCGCGGACGCAGAGCTCGCCGACGCCGTCCTGCGGGTCGAGAAGGCACATCTCGACCCCCTCGACGGGTGTGCCGACGGAGCCGGGCCTGCGGGGCCGGTCGGGGTGGTTGAAGGAGGCGATCGGGGAGGTCTCTGACATGCCGAAGCCCTCCAGGACCGGACATCCGAAGGCGGCCTCGAAGGCGTGGAGGACCTCCACCGGGAGTGAGGCTCCGCCGGAGGCGCACAGCCGCAGCGAGCCGGTGCCGTGCTTCTCGGCGCCGCGCTCGTGTTCGGCGAGCATGGCTGCGTACATGGTCGGCACGCCCTCGAAGACGGTGACCCGTCGCTCGTCGATGGTGCGCAGGGCCCGGCCCGGGTCGAAGCGGGCGAGGAGCGTGAGCCGGGCACCCGTCGTCACGGCGGCGTTCATGGCGCAGGACTGTCCGAAGGCGTGGAAGAGCGGCAGGCAGCCCATCACCACGTCGTCGGGGGTGAGCCGGAGCAGGGTGCGCCCGCCGATCTCGGCGTTGCGGGCCAGCCCGGCGTGGGTGAGCATGGCGCCCTTGGGCACGCCTGTGGTGCCGGAGGTGTAGAGGATGACGGCGAGGTCGTCGTCCTTCCGGGGGACGGCCGGTGCCGGGTCCGGGTGCCCGGCCAGCAGCGTCTGGAGCCCACCGGACACGATCGGCACCACCGGTGTTCCGGTGCCCTCGGCGCCGACCCGGACCTGGTCGGCGGCGCCGTCCCAGGCCAGGAGCAGCGCCATGCCGGAGTCGCGCACCTGGTGGGCGATCTCGCGCGGTTTGAGCAGGGGGTTCATCGGCACCACGACGGCACCGGCGCCCAGCACGCCGTAGTAGAGCACGGGGAACTCGGCAAGGTTGGGCAGCATCAGGCCGACCCGGTCGCCGGGGCCGACCCCGTGGGCGGCGAGGAGTGCGCCGGTGCGACCGGCGAGGGTGGCCAGTTCGGCGTAGCTCAGCCCCTGGTCGCCGAGTTCGACCGCACGGCGGTGGCCGTGCTCGGCTGCGGCGCGGGCGAGGAAGTCGTTGAGGTTCATGAGGGGGATCAGCTTCCTGTCAGCCGCGGAGTGCGGAGGCGAGGACGGCGGGGAGCCGGGTGGGGTGGGGTGCGGTGGTGAAGCCGGTGACGCGTCGCAGGGTGGTGCGCCCGGTGCGGTTGGTGACGAAGTACGGGGGGCGGGGTGAGAGCGAGGGCGAGCCGGTGAACAGGCCGCGCGGGGCGGGCGCGAAGGGCGCGCGGACCACGGTCTTCTCGACGTCCTCGAGCAGATACGCGTTGTTGACGAAGCCGATGCCGCTGCCGATGGCCTGCCGGGTGTTGCCCGGGTGGGCGCCCCAGGGCGTGTAGCCGAGCAGGAAACCGACGGCGGACCAGCAGTTGACGCCGAGGGTGCCGTAGCGCAGGTCGGCGATGGCCGCCTCCACCACGGCCCGGTGGGTCCGCTCGGTGGCCGGGTGGACGATCAGGGTCGCGCCGAGCGTGCCGGGGAGGGTGCCGTTGGCGAAGCCGACGGCGTTGCCCAGGAACTCGGCCGGGCTCTCGCCGGGCAGGCGTACGACGCCGAGGGCGCTGGCGAACACCTCGCCGCTGAGCAGCAGGTCGTCGTGGTCGGCGAGGTCCGGTACCAGCAGCCGGCAGCCGTCGCCGTAGCTCTCGGCCTGCGGATGCGCCGCGCGGACCGCGGCCAGCCGCCGGTCGGCGCCGGGGTAGTAGTCGCTGCGGGCGGGCAGGGTGCGCAGCACCTCGCGGATCTCGTCGAGCAGCCGCTCGGTGCCGGCCCAGGAGCGGGGCAGCACCAGTACCTGGGTGGCGATGCAGTTGTGGCCGGAGTTGTTCATCTTGCTGGTGACGATGTGCTCGGCCTGGAAGCGGAGGTCGGCCGCGCTCCACTTCCCCGGCACCACGATGCACGGGCTGACGCCGCCCAGCTCGCTGGTGAAGGGCTTGTCGACCAGCGGCCGGTCGTCGCGGCGGCGCTGTTCGGCCCCCTCGTCGGTACCCCACATGATGGCGTCGTGGGTGCGGTCGCTGCCGGTGACGTGGATGGAGTCCACGCCCTCGTGGGTGGTGAGGTACGCGCCCTCGGCGGGGCCGCCGTCGACGAACCGCAGCCAGCCGTGCTGGGTGAACTCGGCGAAGATCCGCTCGAAGTGGGGTCGCAGATAGGCGTTGACCGGGTTCATCTTGGCGACGACGACCTGGCCCTCGCCGTAGAGCTTGTGCAGGATGTCGACGGCGGTCAGGGCGGCGACGTTGCCCGCGCCGAGCACCAGCGCCACCCCGGCCGGCTCCGGACGGCCGCGGTACTGTCCGGCCGCCCGGGCGCGGACCTCCTCGGCGGTGGTGCCCGGCCGCATCCGGACCTGGGCCGAGCAGCCGCTGAGCAGCAGCCGGTCCCAGCCGGTGACGGGGAAGACGTCCACCCGGGTACGGCCGCCGTGTTCGTGGACCGCCCGCGCGGGCAGCGGGTCCCGGCCGGCGGCGATCCGCCGCAGGACGTGCAGGCGTGCGCCGACGTTCTGGGCCAGCGCCCACGGGCCGCCCGCCCAGTCCTCCGCGGCCCACGGGGAGTCGGGGCCGTACCCCTTGGCGCGGGCGCCGGCCGCGGCCAGTTCGGCGGCTGTGTCGCGGATGCGGGGCATCAGCCGCTCCAGCAGGCCGATCCGCTCGGCGAGCGGCGCCGCGGCCCAGGACGCGGCGCTCTCCCGCAGTTCGCGCAGCGCCCGGTCGAGACCGGATGTATCGAAGGTGGTGCTGTTCACGTCACTCCTTGGATGGCGGACAGGGGGGACGGAGTACGTCACGCAGCCAGGCGACGCGCGTCGCGGGCCGGATCGATCAGGGTGACGGCAGCGGTACCGCCGATCAGCAGGAGCGCGCCCACGACCAGCACGGCGTGCCGGTAACCGGCCGTGCCCTGGGTGTCGACGAGGTGGCCGGTCAGCGCGGGGGCGACCAGGCCGGCCGTCGTGACCACGGCGGTCATCAGGCCGAGGGAGCCCCCGCGGCGCCGGCCGGGGACGAGTTCGGCCACCGAGGTCACCGCCACGCTCACCATGAGCCCGGGCAGGCCGAAGCCGGCGATCAGGAGCACGACGGCGAGTGCCCCGCCCGCCAGTTGCGACAGGCCGAGACAGCACAGGGCGCAGGCGATCACCGTGATGCCGCCGACCCGGGCGCGGGCCCAGCGGCTGCTCACGCCGCGGCGCAGCAGCCATCCGGTCAGTCCGGCCTGGCCCAGCATGGCGACGCCGTTGACGGCCCAGAGCGCGGCGACCAGGTTCGCCACGGCGGTGTCCGAGTAACCCAGCCCGTCACGCAGGTAGGAGGGCACCCAGACCAGCGCCAGCGCGGTCAGCCAGTAGGTGCTGAAGAAGGCGACCGTGCTGCCGATCCAGCTACCGGTGCGGAGGATGCGCAGATAGGAGGCGTCGGCGAGGATCGGGTCACGGGCCCCCGTACCCGCATGCGTGGGGGTGTCGACCGCGTGGTCGCCGTCCCGGCCGAGGGTGGCCCAGACCGCGGCCCAGACCACGCCGACGGCCGCGACCACGCCGAAGGCGGAACGCCACCCGTGGTGGTGGATCATCCAGGTCAGCCCGGGGGCCGCTGCCACGACGCCCAGGGTGGTACCGACGGTGATCAGGGAGCCGGGCAGGTTGCGCTTGCGGTCGGGGAACCAGGACAGGGCGCTGTGCTGGGCGACGGGAAAGGCCGGCCCCTCCGCGGCCCCGAGGAGGATCCGGGAGGCGACCAGCACGGCCACCCCGCCGCCGAGTGCCATGGGTACCTGGGCGACCGACCACAACAGCGCCATCCCGAGCAGCAGCCACCGCGGCCGTACCCGGTCCGCCAGCAGCCCGACCGCCGCGCCGCAGATGGAGAACAGCAGGAAGAACGCGCTGTTGGCCACTCCGAAGGACGTCGCCGACAGGTGGAGGTCACGTCGGATCGAGTCGGCCGCCAGTCCCATGACGGACTTGTCGGCGAAATTGACCATCATGAAGATCACGAGCAACCCGGTGACGATCCACGCCCGTCGCCTGGCGTGGGGTGCCGCTGGGGAGAGATCGGCGGTTCTGACGGGGACGACGTCGTTGTCGGTCACGATGGCTCCGGGAAGGTGGCTGTTGCGGGCGGGAATCGGACGGGGCAGGGGCGAGGGGGAAGTCGGCGATCGCGATGCGCCCTCATGCCGCGCCGCTGCGGGTGTGGTCGGTGATGGCGTCGTACCGGACGGCGGTGTGGTCCCGGGTGACGACGGGGTCGGGCGGCCGGCGGAAGCCGACCCGGGACTCGGGAACGCGGGAGGCCGGGCTCGTGCGGCAGCTCCCGGCCCTCCTCCTCGGACAGCCCCGCGTCGCGGGTGGTGAACGGCTGCGGTGCGTCGCCGCGGCGCGGACGACGCACGCTCGTACCGGCGTACGACACGCAGGGGCCCGCGCCTGCCGGTGGTCCGCTCCCGCGGCGAGTACGGGGTCGGGGACTACTGCACGGACACCATGGCCTGTGCCTCGCCCGCCGGGTCCTCGCAGAGGTCGTCGCCGACTTCCGGGACGACCTTCTCCATCCGCCCGCTGAAGCGGCCGCCCGGGGTGCCGTAGTCGGTCACAGGTACGCCGTTGTCCTCGCCGACATCCAGCCAGTCGGTGGCGTGGTAGATGAACGGAATGGTGTGGTTCAGCCGCACCGACCCGGCCGGCTTGCCGTCGACGAACAGCTGACCCATGCCTCCCTTGCCCACACCGCCGCCGTCGTAGGTGAAGCGGTAGCGCAGGGTGTGCCTGCCGGGGCCCAGCCGCCCGGGGGCGCTGATGTTGCCTCGTCGAAGGCGTAGGCCATGGAGACGCCTTCCATGGGCTTCTGGGACACGCCGTTGACCGAGGTGGGCTCGGGGATGCCGGCGAGTTCGAGGACGGTCGGCGCCACGTCGTTCATGTGGGTGAACTGGTGGCGGACCTCGGTCGGTCTCGGCGCCCATGAATCCGTAGAAGCGCTCGAAGCCCTCACCGGTCGGCCAGCGGTCGAACGGGCCGGACCGGCTGGTCTCCCAGGTCGGCGTCTGATGCCACTTGCCGAAGCAGGACGTGTTGTAGCCGTTCATCCGCAGGATCTCCGGCAGTGTCGCGCAGGGCGCGGGACGTGCGGAGGTGTATCCGGTCTGGCTGGTGGCGATCTCGGTGATGCCGCCGGCTCCCACCGTGTGGTGGTTGCGGCCCGACAGGGGGCTGGCGCGGCTGGGCGAGCACATCGCCGTGGTGTGGAAGCGCGACAGGCGCAGGCCGTTCTCGGCGAGCCGGTCGGCCACCGGCATCCGGCAGGGGCCTCCGAACGAGGACGAGGCTCCGTAGCCCATGTCGTCGATGAGGATCAGCAGGACGTCGGGTGCGCCCTTCGGCGGTCGCGTCCTGGTGACGGGCTCGGGCATCTCCGCATCGCGCACGTCCATCGGGGTGGCCGTCGGCCGCCTCGGCTCGTTGATCGGGAGTGTGGCGCGGTAGGCGGGGTTCACCACGGGACGGTTCCTTTCCGAGCGCTGGGTGGTACGGATCACACGCGGCCACGGCACATGCCACCGCGAGGTGCGCCCGCCATCACCATGGCGAAGAACCCCGCGGTGGGTCTTGCCTTCGGGTGCCGACAATTTGGCTTCGCGCGACACCGTGCGCCGGTCGCGTCGCGCAGGTGCGGGGCAGGACGGAAGCGGTCACACGACCCGATGTGCGACCGCACGGTCCGCCGCCCCGGCCTTGTGCGCGCGCACAGTGCCGCTCCCCGGTCGGCTGCTTAAGCTTCTCCGAGCTGCCCTGGCGACGGCGTTCCGCGCCGGTCGTGGCCGCCTGGCCGGGCTGTCCACAGCGGTCTCGTCGGCGTGGCCCCGCAGCGCGCAGCCGACAGGGAGCCGGAGGCCGGTGCCGGTGGACCACAGTGGCCCGACGAGGAGGTACGGCCGCCGATGAGCCGAGAAGCAGCTGTCGCGCAGGACCTCGTGCCGGACCGCTCCACGGGCGGGCATCGCGAGAGCCGGACCTGCCGGCCGAACCGCCCGTACGCTGCCGCAGGACACGGGCTGGTCCGCGGTTCCGCGCTGAGCGGATTCCGTGAGCTGGTCACGGAGTTGGGCGGCGCCCCGGACGACCTGCTCCAGCGCGCCGGGATCGAGCCCGTGGCGGCGGGCCGGTACGAGGAGTATCTGTCCTTTCGGCGCGTCATGGAGGTGCTGGAGGCCGCCGCCGAGAGCACCGGGACACCGGATCTGGGGCGCAGGCTGGGCCGGCGGCAGAGTGCGGACATCCTCGGGCCCGTGGTACCCGCCGCGCGTACCGCCCGTACCCTCGCGGAGGCGGTCGAGGTCTTCAGCCGCTACCTCGGAACCTTCTCCACGGCCTGCTCGCTCCGGCTGGTCTCCCGACCCGGCGAAGGCCTGGCGTTCGTGGAGTTCCGCAGCGCCCTCGGTCGGCGGTGGCTCCATCCCCAGGGGGCCGAGGCGGTCCTGGCACGTGCGCTGACGGTGCTCGAACTGCTGGCCGGTTCGTCTCTCCTTCCTGTCGACATCCACGTTCCGCACGGCCCGCTGACGCCGCGCGCGAACTACGAGAGCGACTTCTCCACCACAGTGCTCTTCGACCGGCCCCGGCCGGGATTCACCATCAGCGCCTCGGACCTGGGCCGCCCCCTGGAACACGACCCGGTCACCCACCGGGTGCTCATGGAGCACCTCGCCGACACCGCCCCGCGGGACAGCGCCTGCCTCGTACGCCCGGTCACCGAGCTCGCGGAGCAGATGTTGCCCGAGGGAGTACCCACCCTCGAGGACATCGCCGCCCGACTGGGCCTGCACCCGCGCGCCCTGCAACGGCGCCTCGCAGCGGAGGGGTTGTCCGTCACCGATCTGGTCGACGTGGTGCGTCGGGACACCGCCGAGCGGCTGCTCGCGGAGACGGACATGGCATTGGGCCGGATCGCCCGCCGACTGGGCTACGCCGAGCAGAGCGCCCTGTCCCGTGCCTGCCGGCGCTGGTTCGGCATGGCGCCCTCCGGCGTACGGCGCGCGGCGCGGCACGGCCGGCACAACGGGGCATCCGCGGCGGCAGCGCACGCCTGAATCGGCTTGGCCGCCACGGCACAGCGGCGCTCGTGGGTCCGCCCGCAGGACGAGGAAGTCAGGAGAGGATCGCCCATGGGCAACCCCGACTCGCAGCACCGCAGTTGCTGCCATCCCTCGCGCGCGTCCGCGTCCGGGTCCGCGGAGGCCGTGGAACTGGTGCCCGGCTCTCGGAGGGCCGGTGGTCGGAGTGGATCGGTGGCGCTGGCGGGAGGCGAGTTCCTCATGGGTACTGACAGCTCGGAGGGTTTTCCGGACGACGGCGAGGGCCCGGTGCGCAGGGTGCGCGTCAGCCCGTTCCGCATGGCCGTCCACACGGTGACCAACGCCGAATTCGCCCGGTTCGTCGAGCACACCGGCCATGTCACCGAGGCCGAGCGGTTCGGCTGGTCCTACGTCTTCGCCTCCTTTCTGCCCGGCGCCCTGCGCAGGACCTCGCACCGGCTGGAGGGAACCCCCTGGTGGTGCGGCGTCGAAGGGGCCTGCTGGCGCGCGCCGGAGGGGCCGGGCAGCGACGTGGCGGGCCGGGAAGGTCATCCTGTCGTACATGTCTCCTGGAACGACGCCGACGCCTGCTGCCGCTGGGCGGACGGCCGACTGCCCACAGAGGCGGAGTGGGAGTGCGCGGCACGTGGCGGGCTCGAGCAGCGTCGCTACCCGTGGGGCGACGAGCCGACTCCCGGCGGGGAGCACATGTGCAACATCTGGCAGGGTCACTTCCCCACGAAGTACACCGCAGAGGACGGCTACCGGGGCACGGCTCCGGTGGACGCGTACCGGCCGAACGGCTTCGGCCTTCACCACATGGCCCGCTCCCCGCCCGTTCCGCCAGGGGCGAGGATTGCGACGCCTTGCCGAGCAGCTCCGCCCCAAGGGGGCGGCGCTCACCGCGGCAGCGCCCGGCTGCCGAGGCGGTGCATGAGTTCCAGGGCGAGGGACACGGCCAGGCGGCGCTCGGTGACCCGGTATCCCAGCAGCGTTTCGGCGCGGGCGACCCGGTGCAGCACGGTGTTGCGATGGGTGTGCAGCCGCTCGGCTGCCCGCGGGGCGTTTCCGCCTTCGTCGAGGTAGACCCGGAGGGTGGACCGCAGGGTGAGGTGCGCCGGATCGGCGCCGCACAACGGCCCCAGGGTGGAGGTGATGAACTCCGCCATGCGCTCCTCGTTCTGGCTGACCAGGGCGACGGCTTCGATCTCGTGGTAGGCGGTGAGCTGCTCCCCGTCGGGTGTGCCGGCCAGGAGCCGCTGGGCCGCGAGCGCCGCGGCGTGGCTGCGCCGGAACCCGGTCACGCCGTCGCGGAGGGGGCCGAGGACCGCGCGCACCCTGGGAGCCGTGTGGGCGATGGCGTCGCGGAGTTCCTGGCAGTCCGGTTCGTGGCGGACCGGAAGCCATGCCCACAGCGTGCGCGTGCCGGCAGGCAGGGTGAGGGGCGGCCGCGAGCAGGCCACCGTCGAGAGAGTTCCGGCAGCTTGCTCGAGCATCCCGTGGACCTCGCCCGGCGGATCGGACCACAGCACCGCGGCGACGTGCCTTCCGGTGAGGTCGTAGTTGAGCTGTCGGCCGGCTCGTTCGGCGCTGATGGGGGCGCCGTCGAGGAGGAGCCGGATCGTCTCGGCTCTCCGGGCCAGTGCCCCGGAGAGCAGGTCCTGGCGTTCCTGCTGCATGCGCCTGATGACAGTGTCCAGCACACGGTCGACGTATTCGTACATCAGGGCCGAGGACACCTGGAGCACCTCGACCAGGTCGGCACGGGACGGGACGGTCTCGGCTGCGAGGTCCATCCATCGCCGCCATGCCACGTTCTGGCCCCTGCGATAGGACTGCACGAGGGCGTCGAGTTCGGCGCCACGGCGCACCAGCGTCCGGGCGAGGTCGAGGGTCTCCACAGGTGCGTCCCGGGAAACCGGCTCGCCGGGACGCACCTGCATGGCCGTCAGCCAGCGCAGCACGTTCGCCCGGCTGCTGGCCTGGCTCTCCGCGGCCAGCGTCGGGTCCTCGGCCAGGACCGGGGCCACCTCGAAGATGGCCGCGTCGATGTCCAGGAGGAGGGCGTCGACCTCGTCGAGGACCCGTCCCGCGACCAGCTTGATCGCGGACGCGATGTCCGGGGCGGCCGACTCCATGGCCTCACGCTACCCGCGCCGGTGCGACGGCACAACGGACACCGCTGGTGCTGGGCAGCCGCACATCCTTCCGGGCTGCCGTTCCGGCTTAACGTGTGGCCACACCTGTCGCGGGAGGCGCACAGCGGTCGACACCGACGGCCGCTCGCCGACGAATCCCGTGGGGCGGACTCCCGAAACGGTCCCGCCCTTCCCCGGACGGTGGCCACCCTCGTCTCTCCCTCGGAGGCTGACCATGACAACTCCCGCCGCCCCCCGTGACCACGGCCGGCCGCCGGAGGAGAACGAGTTCGACCACGACGTCGTCGTGGTCGGCTCCGGCTTCGGCGGTTCGGTGGCCGCACTGCGTCTGACCGAGAAGGGCTACCGTGTCGCCGTCCTTGAGGCCGGCCGCCGCTTCACCGCCGCCGACCTTCCGAAGAACTCGTGGGACCTGCGCAACTACCTGTGGGCCCCCGCTCTGCGCCTCTACGGCATCCAGCGCATCCACCTGCTGCGCAACGTGCTCGTCCTGGCCGGCGCCGGCGTCGGCGGCGGCTCCCTCAACTACGCCAACACCCTGTACGTGCCCCCGAAGGCGTTCTTCGACGATCCCCAGTGGGGCCACATCACCGACTGGCAGGAGGAACTGGCGCCCTTCTACGACCAGGCGCAGCGCATGCTCGGGGTGCGCCTGAACCCCACGCTGACCCCTTCCGACGTCCACCTGAAGACGGTTGCCGAGAAGATGGGGGTGGGGTCCAGCTTCCACATGGCGCCGGTCGGCGTGTTCTTCGGGGACGGCGAGGACGCGGGCTGCGGCCGCCGGGTGCGGCCGGGTGAGGAGGTCGACGACCCGTACTTCGGCGGCGCGGGACCTGCTCGCCGGGCCTGCACCGAGTGCGGTGAGTGCATGACCGGCTGCCGCCACGGCGCCAAGAACATGCTCACCGAGAACTACCTGCACCTCGCCGAGCGCGGCGGCGCCGAGATCCACCCGCTCACCACCGTCACCCGGATCAGGGAGGAGGGCGACGGCTACATCGTCGACACCCGTCGCACCGACTCCCGCAGGCGCGGGCAGCGCAGCTTCACCGCCCGCCGCGTCGTGGTCGCCGCAGGCACCTACGGCACCCAGACCTTGTTGCACACGCTCAGGGCACGCCGCGATCTTCCGCACATCTCCGACCGGCTGGGCCACCTCAGCAGGACCAACTCCGAGGCCATCGTCACGGCGCAGACCACCGACCGCCGCTACGGACGCCGTACCGACTTCACCGAGGGCGTGGCGATCACCTCCTCCATGCACCCGGACGAGTACACCCACATCGAGCCGGTGCGCTACGGCAAGGGCTCCAACTCCATGGGGCTGCTGGCCGTACTCCAGGCCCCGGGTGGCGGCCGCGGCCCGCGATGGCTGCGCTTCCTGGCCACCTGCGTCCGGCACCCGGCCCTCTTCGCCCGCTCGCTGAGCAAACGCCGCTGGTCGGAGCGGGCCATCATCGGCCTGGTCATGCAGTCCCTGGACAACTCCCTCACCGTCTCCCTCAAGCGCGTGCGCCGGGGCAGGGGCGTGCTGACCTCCCGCCAGGGACACGGGGCCCCCAACCCGACCTGGATCCCCGCCGCCGAGCAGGCCGCCCGTCTGCTCGCCGACGAGATCAACGGCTTCCCGGGCCACACCGTCGGTGAACTCCTCGACATCCCCTTGACCGCGCACTTCATCGGCGGCTGCCCGATCGGCGACAGCCCTGCAACCGGCGTGGTCGACCCCTACCACCGCCTCTACGGACACCCGGGGATCACCGTCGTCGACGGCTCCACCGTCTCCGCCAACCTGGGAGTCAACCCCTCCCTCACCATCACCGCCCAGGCCGAGCGCGCGATGTCCATGTGGCCCAACAAGGGCGAACGCGACTCCCGGCCCGCCCAGGGCGAGTCCTACCGGTACACCCCTCCGGTCGAGCCGGCCCGTCCCGTCGTGCCCCACACGGCCTTCGCCGCCCTGCGCCTCCCGCTCCTGCCCGTCCCCACCGTCCGCACGGAGACCCCCGAGCGCCGCCAGCACGGCAATTGACCTGCACGACCGAGATCTCCAGGTGACGAATGGACCAGGAACGGAAATGCAGGCCGTGTCCACCACGTGGCACTCGAGGACTCCGCCGGGAACGCGCTCGATTCTCGAGCAGGATGGTGTGCGCGGCCTGGGTCGCAACCGCGAGATCCCCGAGACGGTGGCCCGCGCCATGCCGAACGCCACTGCCCTACTGATGACCCACCAGCCGAAAGCAGGAATTGTGAACGCGAGCGAACTCGACTGGGACGACCCCACCGACCTGGAGAACGCCACCCGGGGCCTGGTCGGACGTCTCGACCCGTGCATCATCCGTGATGCGACCGGCAGTGTCGTCTGGGACAACGAGCGGTGGTCGTTCCTGGAGCAGGACTGCCCGGAGACCGCCCACCCCAGTCTGTGGCGGCAGGCCCGGCTCAATGCCCTCGACGGCCTCTTCGAGGTCGTGCCGGGCGTCTACCAGATCCGCGGCTTCGACCTCTCCAACATGACGCTGGTCGAGGGCGACACCGGAGTGGTCGTCATCGACCCGCTGATCAGCGAGGAGTGCGCCGCCGCCGGGCTCGCCCTCTACCGCAGCCTGCGCGGTGAGCGGCCGGTCAGCGCCGTCGTCTACACCCACAGCCACCTCGACCACTTCGGCGGTGCGGGCGGTGTGGTGGACCGTGCGGACGTCACCGCCGGGCACGTCCCGGTGATCGCCCCCGAGGGCTTCATGGAGCACGCGGTCGGCGAGAACGTCATCGCCGGGCCCGCCATGCTCGTCCGGGCCGGCTACATGTACGGCAGGTCGCTGTCGGCCGATCCCAGGGGAATGATCGGTTTCGGCCTGGGCCAGGCCACCTCGAGCGGGCGCTTCGGCCTGATCGCCCCCACCGTGTTGATCACCCGCACCGGGGAGGAGCTGGTCGTCGACGGGGTCCGGATGGTCTTCCAGCTGACTCCGGGCACCGAGGCGCCCAGCGAGATGAACTTCCTGCTGCCCGGTCACCGGGTCCTGCTGGTGGCCGAGAACGCCAACCACACCCTGCACAACGTGCTGACCCTGCGCGGCGCCGAGGTTCGCGACGCCCAGGCCTGGGCGGGATACCTGACGGAGACCGTCCAGCTCTTCGCCGACCGCGCCGACGTGCTGATCGGCTCCCACCACTGGCCCACCTGGGGCCGCGCGGAACTCACCACGTTCCTCTCCGAGCAGCGGGACGCCTACGCCTATCTCCACGACCAGACCGTACGCCTGATGAACCGCGGCCTGACGGCGACGGAGATCGCAGAGGAGCTGCAGGAGTTCCCGGGAGACCTGGGCAACGCCTGGCACGCCCGGGGCTACTACGGCTCGCTCAGCCACAACAGCAAGGCCGTGTACCAACGCTACATGGGCTGGTACGACGGCAATCCGGCCCATCTGTGGCAGCTCCCGCCCGAGGCGGCGGGCCGGCGCTACGTCGACTTCATGGGTGGCGCCGAGGCCGTGGTGAAGAAGGCCCGCGAGTCCTTCGACGCCGGTGACCTGCGCTGGGTCGCGGAGGTGCTCAATCATGTGCTGTTCGCCGAACCCGACCACACCGACGCCCGGGAGCTGCAAGCGGCGACGTTCGAACGGCTCGCCCACGGCGCGGAGAACGGCATCTGGCGCAACTTCTACCTCTGCGGCGCCCGCGAACTTCGCCAGCCCGCCGAGGCCCGGCGCGCCACGGCGGGCAGCTCCGGCCTGGCGATGGTGCCGGCCCTCTCCACGCTGCAGGTCTTCCGGTCGTGGGCCGTTCGCCTCGACGGCCCGGCGGCCGCGGCCCACCGGCTGCAGCTGCGCTGGGAGTTCACCGACACCGCGGAGACATGGACGTTGCTGCTGGCCAACGGGGTGCTGACCCCGATGCGCGGCGACGCTCCCGGCGTCGGTCAGCCGGACGCCGTACTCCGGCTGACCAGAGCCGAGTTCAACCGGGCGCTCCTGGGTACGACGGACTTCGTCTCGGCCGAGGCCGCCGGAACGATCAGCGTCGAGGGCGACTTGCAGGCACTGCTCATCCTGCTGGGGCTGCTGGAGGAGCCTTCCCTCGCCTTCCCCGTCGCCCTGCCCTAGGTGTTCTGTCTCGGGAGGTTGTGGACGGGTGGGGGCCGGCCACCGATTCCGGTGTGGGGTCGGTGGTGGTTGTACCAGTCCAGCCGGTCGGGAATCGCTGCCTGCCGCCAGGAGTGCCGGCCCGGACTTCCGGACCGGGCCGGCACCCCTCCACCGGGAGCGCCACCACGTCCGCGGCTCCGTCCGCACCCCGCCGCCCGCACCCCTGCAGACTCGAGCGTTCCCTGGATTTCCCGGGCGTCAATCGATCGCGCGGGTCCCGAGCGGTCCACGGTGTGCGGAGGGCACCCGGACCGCCTGCCGTGCTTCGGGCCTGGTGAGGGCGGTGGCGATCAGGGCCAGGGCAGCCGTGTACGTCACCATGACGAGCGGGGCACGCCCGGGGAAGTCGGTCCCCGCGGCTCCCAGCCCGACGAGCAGGTCCGAGCCGAGGAACACCGGCCCGCCCCAGGCCGCCCTGCGCCCCAGCACGCGCGCGGTCAGCGCCATGGCGACCAGGGCCGACGCGTACACGGCCACCGCGGTGCCCAGGACCGGCCCGAGCGCGGGAGCCAGAGCGGCGACCGCAGCGACCCACACGGCGAGGTGGACGGCGCACAGCAGGCGGCGGGAACGCAGGTACCGCAGGGCACCCGCGCGCAGGAAGGCGGCCGTCCAGCACAACTGAGTGCCCAGGAAGAAGGCAATACCGGCGGCGAAGGCCACCCGGCCGGGCAGCATCAGCGCCACGTCCCCGGCGGTGGCGAAACCGAGACCGGCCAGGACCGGACTGTGCCGCGTGCCCGTCAGGCGCCACAGATGGACGGCGAGCACGGGCGCCAACAGGGGCTTGGCGACCCACTCCAGGGGCGGCAGGCCCGCCGCGACCCCGCAGATGTCGACAGCGGCCAGAGCGGCGAAGGCGACGATCAGCGGCGGCATGTCACCCGCCCACCCGGGGTGCCCAGCCGGGCGGCCCGAACAGATACCCGGCACGGTCGCGCCAGCGCCGCGCCGCTCGGACGTCGCGCCAGGCGGCCGCGAACTCGTGGAAGGCCACCCGCACCGGGTTGTAGGTGTCGATGTTCTTCGTCAGGCCGTACACCACCCGCTCGCCCTCCGGTTCGAACGTGCCGAAGAGCCGGTCCCAGACGATGAGGATGCCGCCGTAGTTGCGGTCCAGGTAGACGTTGTTCGAACCGTGGTGGACGCGGTGGTGGGAGGGCGTGTTGAAGAACCACTCCACCGGCCGCCACAGCTTGTCCACCCGCTCGGTGTGCAGGAAGAACTGGTAGACGAGGCTGAAGGCCTGCTGGAGCAGGATCATCCAGGGCGGTACGCCGAGCAGTGCCAGCGGCAGCCAGAAGGGCAGGCCCGTCATCGGCGTCCAGCTCTGGCGCAGGGCCGTCGAGAGGTTGAAGCGGACGCTGGAGTGGTGGACCACATGGCTCGCCCACAGCACCCGCACCCGGTGGTGGGCGCGGTGGAAGGCGTAGTACGCCAGGTCGTCACCGAAGAACAGCAGCGCCCACGTCCACGCGGAGGACGGCGACAGATGCCAGGGGGCGACGGCGAAGAGAGCCGCGTACACCACGATCGTCACCGCCTTCCAGGGCATCGCGACGACCTGGCTGCCGGCGCCCATGGACATGCTGGTGACGGTGTCGCGCAGCTCGTAGCCGCGCTCGTCGTCGTCCGGCAGGAAGCGGTAGGACAGTGCCTCGACGACGACCAGCAGCACGAACGCCGGTATCGCATAGACCACGGCCGGGATCATGTCAGCGCACCGCCTTCCGCGGCGTCGCGGGCACGCTGCGGGACAGCAGCTCGCGCGCCAGTCGTTCGGCCGCTTCGGCCTCGCGTGCGGCGATGTGCGCTGCCAGCCGCCGATGTGCTTCGACGTCGAGGAGTTCCGCGGTCCGCAGGTCGTCCGGCACGTCGGCGACCGGGAGCGTGCCACCCACCAGGCTGTTGAAGGCCAGCAGGTAGGCGACGTTCCCGGAACCCTGCACAATCAGCCGCCACCAGGCGACGTCCGCGTCGCCCAGTTCGGTCAGATCGGGTCCGGTGCGCGCATAGCGGGACGCGGCCTCGACGATCTCGCCGGCGGTGGTCTCGGAGCAGCGCAGTGCGCACAGCCGGGCCGCGTCGGCGCCGATGCACGCCCGCATCTCCAGGGCGTCGCGGGTGAGGTCCGCCACCGAAGGCCCGGCGTCGGCCGCCGCGATGCCCATGGCGAGGTCGAGGCCGGCGGTGCGCCGCCAGTCCAGGACGAGCGTGCGGCCTCCGTGGCTGACCTCGACCAGCCGTGCCTGCTGGAGACGCTTGACGGCCTCGCGGACGGCATGCCGGTTGACCCCGAACTCGGCTGCCAGATCCCGTTCGGCGGTGAGCGCGGCACCGGCCGGCAGGTCCCCGCCGAGGATCCTGTCGCGCAGCAGGGCGAAGAGCTGGTCGGAGACCGCCTCGCGCCGGATGAGTCCCTGATTCATGGCGATCAGGGTGAAGGCGACGGGCCCACTGGTCAACTGGTTGGACCAGTTTTTCTGCAGTCCCTCGTCCCGGGGGCAGGTACGCGCCGTGCCCGGCACGCAACCCGGCCGGCCCAACCACCGCCGTCAGGAGCCGGTACGCGCCAGGGGGCCGTGCGGACGGCCCAGTCACCCGGCGTCACCAGCCCGGCCGTCCGTGATCGCAGCCCGGCACCACCCTGCTGATCGACGACGGGCGGCCGCTCTCGAAGCGCCGGCGAACTCTGCGCGAGGTCTTCACCGTTCAGGGCCCCTGCACTATCTTGCGGCAACGCTCTGCAAAGAATTTCAGCCATCGGCGCGGTGGACGACGCCGATGCCTTCGCCGTGCGCCTGCGCCCAGGGAGCCGCCATGACCTCGATACCCCCTGCTCTGCCCCGCGGTCGACGCCGTCTGGTCACCATGGCCGCGGCCCTGGTTCTCGCCACCGGCGCCGGCGGCCTGGCCGGACCCGGCCCCTTCGCGGCACGCGCGGCGGCGGCGACGGGCGGCGCGCTGGGAGCCCACTACGACACCGCGGGCACGACGATCGACTTCCGGATCTTCTCGTCCCGGGCCACCCGCATCGACCTGTACCTCTACCGCACCGCGCTGGGCAGCCAGGAGGCCGCGGTCGTCCCGCTCACCAAGGACGCCACCACGAACGTCTGGTCCACCAGTGTGCCGGTGTCCACCATCCAGGGCCAGTACGGGATCACCGGCGCGGTCTACTACGGATACCGCGCCTGGGGCCCCAACTGGCCCTACGACCCGGCCTGGACGAAGGGATCGAGCGCCGGATTCATCGCCGACGTCGACGCGGCCGGCAACCGCTTCGACCCCGACAAACTCCTCACCGACCCCTACGCCCGCGAACTCAGCCACGACCCCGTCACGCCGGGCGGCGCCGACAGCACGGCCTACGGGACCGGCCCGCAGTACCGCACAGTGGACGACGGCGCCCTCGCCCCGAAGGGCATCGTGCTGCCCGACGACACCACGAGCACCGGCACCAAGCCGACGCGTGCCCTGAAGGACGACGTCGTCTACGAGGTCCACGTGCGCGGCCTCACCGAGATCGACCCCTCCGTGCCCGCCGCCGAGCGCGGCACCTATGCGGGAGCCGCCCTCAAGGCCGCCGATCTGGCCGCGCTCGGCGTCACCGCCGTGGAGTTCCTGCCGGTCCAGGAGACCCAGAACGACGCCAACGACGTCGACCCGACCTCGACCGCCGGGGACGACTACTGGGGCTACTCGACCCTCGACTACTTCGCGCCCGACCGCAGATACGCCTCCGACAAGTCCCCGGGTGGTCCCACTCGCGAGTTCAAGGCGATGGTCAAGGCCTACCACGACGCCGGCCTCAAGGTGTTCACGGACGTCGTCTACAACCACACCGGCGAGGGCGGCCCCTGGAACGCGAGCGACAAGAACACCTACAGCCTCCTGTCACTGCGTGGCCTGGACAACCCCACCTACTACGAGCTGACGTCCGACATGCAGAGCCCGTGGGACAACACCGGCGTGGGAGGCAACGTCAACACCTACAACCCGGTCACCGGCAATCTGATCACCGACTCCCTGGCGTACTGGAAGGACTCCCTCGGCGTCGACGGCTTCCGCTTCGACCTCGCGCCGGTCCTCGGCAACACCTGTCAGGCCGGCTGCTTCCAGTTCAGCCGCACCGACCCCGGCACCGCCCTGAACCGCATCACGGCCCTGATGCCGGCCCGGCCGGCCGGCGGTGGTACCGGCACCGACTGGATCGCGGAGCCCTGGGCGCTCGGCAGCGGCACCTACCAGGTGGGCAACTTCCCGCCCGGCTGGTCCGAGTGGAACGACAAGTTCCGCGACGCACTGCGCCGCAGCCAGAACGCGCTGGGCGTGGAGAACGTCACCCCGGGCGAGCTCGCCACCCGCTTCAGCGGCTCCTCGGACCTCTACCAGGACGACGGCCGCTCCCCCTTCAACTCGATCGACTTCATGGTCGCCCACGACGGGTTCACCCTCGCCGACCTCTACCGGTGCAACGCCAAGAACAACAACCAGCCCTGGCCGTACGGACCCTCCGACGGCGGCTCGGACTCCAACATCTCCTGGGACCAGGGCGGTGTCGCCGCCGACCAGCGCAAGGCCGCCCGCAACGGTTTCGCCTTCCTGATGCTGTCCGCCGGGACGCCGATGATGACCGGCGGCGACGAATACCTGCGCTCCCTGAAGTGCAACAACAACCCCTACAACCTCGACTCCTCCGCCAACTGGCTCACCACGACCTGGACCGGCGACCAGAGCACCTTCCGCACCTACGTCCAACGGCTCATCGCCTTCCGCAAGACCCACCCGGCGCTGCGCCCGGCCGGCTTCTACACGGTCTCCGACACCAACGGCAACGGCATGGGCCAGCTCCAGTGGTTCACCCCCGCGGGCACCACCCCGGACAGCACCTACTGGAACGACACGAACAACCACGCCCTCGCCTGGCGCGTCGACGGCACCGAGTTCTCCGATCCGACCTCCGCGTTGTACGTCGGCTACAACGGCTGGTCCGGAGACGTCGACTTCACCCTGCCCTCGCCGGGAGCGGGCAAGAACTGGTACCGCGTCACGGACACCTCCACCTGGGCCGAGGGCCCGGACCAGGTCGCCCGGCCGGGCTCGGAGAGCCTGATCGGCGGCGCCGGAACCGTCTACACCCTCCATGCCCGCGGGACACTCCTGCTCATCGCCAAGTGAGTGGCAGTGGTGGTCGGCGTGTCGGCGTGCAGCCGTTCGACCGTCCGACACACGATCCCGCCCGGTGACGACGAGCTGCTCCAGCTGGCCGCGCACCTTCCGCCCGTGCTGCTCCCGACGACCCGGATCGTACGTCCGGGCGCCTCGCGCGTGCCGCGTACCCGCGGATACGTGACCGCCGGGGCAGCGGACCGTCTCGAGCTCCGGCTACCGCCCGCGATCAGCAGGAGAACAGGACCAACGATGCACACCATGCCCCATGACCAGCGACTTCAAGGGGGCGGATCCTCGACGGGCGTGCCTGGGCCGGCCGGCGGTCCGGCGAGGTAGCGGGCGTCCCGGTGCCATGTTGAACTGAGCAGAGTGCGCGTTGCCACGGCGCCGAACGACGCCGCGGTGTGACACCGGTCAAATTCGGGTGTACGTCACCGAGCGTGACATTGAGGATGGGGAGGCGGCTCATGGCGGAGTCGCGAGACGACGAGCAGCTCGTTCTGCGCCTGACGGCCGTGGCGGTGCTGGGGTTCGTGTTGATCGTTCCGCCGTTCCTGGCGCGGTTCGATCACATGGGCCAGGTCTTCGGCGTCCCCGTTCTCGCGGCCTACCTGTTTCTCGTCTGGGCGATCGTGATCGGTCTGGTCGCCGTGATCGGCGGCAGATCGAGGTAGGCCGTGCTCCGGACCTGGTTCATCGTCGCTGTTGCGGCCGGGTACCTCGGCCTGCTCTTCGCTGTGGCGTTCTACGGTGACCGACGGGCGGACTCCGGTCGGAGCATCATCAACAACGCCACGGTCTACGCTCTGTCCTTCGGTGTGTACGCCACCTCGTGGACGTACTACGGCAGCGTCGGTTGGGCCGCCAGGGCCGGAGTCGGCTTCCTGCCGATCTACCTGGGGCCGACGCTCATGCTCGCGATGGGCTGGCTGGTGTTGCGCAGGATCGTCCGGATCAGCCACCGCCACCGGGTCACCTCGCTGGCCGACTTCGTCTCCGCCCGCTACGGCAAGAGCACGGCGCTCGGCTGTCTGGTGACGATCATCGCTGTGGTGGGGGTTGTCCCCTACATCTCGCTGCAGCTCAAGGCGGTCTCCATCACCTTTGCGATCATTCGGCGGCACCCCGAGGTCACCTCCACCCCGAAGCTGAGCCACATCCCGCTGTTCCAGGACACCGGGTTGTACGCGGCGCTGGTGCTCGCCGCGTTCACCATCGTCTTCGGCACCCGTCATCTGGACGCCACCGAACGTCACGAGGGCATGGTCGCCGCCATCGCGTTCGAGTCCGTGGTCAAGCTCGTGGCGTTCCTCTCGGCCGGGATTTTCGTGGTCTTCTGGATGTTCGGGGGGCTCCACGACCTGTTCTCCCGGGCCGCGGACGCCGGCCTCACCACGCTGTTCACGCTGCGCGAGCAGACCGGCTACGGCATGTGGGTCTGGCTCACGGTGCTGTCCATGCTGGCGATCGTGCTGCTGCCCCGGCAGTGGCAGATCGGCGTCGTCGAGAACGTCGACGAGAAGCACCTCAAACGGGCGATGTGGCTGTTCCCGCTCTACTTGCTCGCGATCAGCATCTTCGTGCTTCCGATCGCGGCCGGCGGGCTTCTGCGGTTCGGAAAGGCCGTCGACGCCGACACCTATGTGCTGACCCTGCCGATGGCCGGAGGCCAGCAGGCACTCGCACTGCTCGTCTTCATCGGCGGCCTCAGCGCGGCCACCAGCATGGTCATCGTCGAGACGATCGCACTCAGCACCATGGTGTCGAACTCACTCGTGATGCCGCTGCTGCTGCGCAGCAAGTCCCGGCTGGCGCACCGGGACAACCTCGCCGGGCTGGTGCTGGGCATTCGCCGGGCGACCATCGTGCTGGTCCTGCTGCTCGGGTACGCGTACTTTCGGGTTGCAGGCGAGCAGACGGCATTGGTGTCGATCGGCCTGGTGTCGTTCGCGGCTGTGGCACAGTTCGCGCCGGCCATCCTGGGCGGCCTGTTCTGGAAACGTGGTACCCGCCGCGGCGTGCTGGCCGGCCTGGTGGCGGGATTCGCCGTATGGGCGTACACCCTGGTGCTGCCGACCTTCGCCGATGCCAGGTTGCTGTCTGCTTCCTTCCTTCGGGAGGGCCCGCTCGGCATCGGGCTGCTGCGGCCACAGCACCTGTTCGGTCTGGCGGGGATGGACCCGATCAGCCATGCGATGTTCTGGAGCGCACTGCTGAACTTCGGCGGGTACGTCGCGGTCTCCCTCGCCGACCGGCCGAACGCTGCCGAGCGGGCGCAGGCCGTGCAGTTCGTCGAAATCCTGGAAGAGCCTGCCAGGGAGCGGCGCTGGCAGGTCCGTGTCACGGTCGGCGAACTGCAGACCCTGCTGGAGCGCTTCCTCGGGCGGGAGGGCGCCCAGCGGGCGATGCGCTCCTCCCCCGGAAGGAGACCCGACTCACTGGCAGCCGAGGCGCCGCCGGAGCTGGTCCATCACGCGGAAGCCCAGCTCGCCGGCTCGGTGGGCGCCGCGTCCGCACGGCTTGCGGTCGCCGCGGTGGCCGGAGAGGAGGAGGTCGGCACCGAGGAAGTGATGGAGATGATCGGCGAGGCGTCACAGAGGGTCGAGCTGGTCCGATGGCGGCTGCGGCTGCTCTACGACGCGACCGGCGGCATCGGCACGACCCTCGACGTGACCCGTACGGCCGAAGAGCTGACGCAGGTCGCGGTTCCGCGCTTCGCCGACTACGTAGCCGTCGACCTGGCCGAGTCCGTGCTGCGCGACGAGGATCTCGGGATGAACGGCATGCGCGACGGCAGGAAGCGGATGCAGCGCGCGGCGATCAGCGGCATCCGCGACGACGCTCCCTTCTTCGCCGTCGGCGACCTGATCGCCTACGGGCCGTCCTCACCGCAGGCCCGCAGCGTCGAGAGCGGGCAGGCGGTCCTGGTGCCTCGTCTGCGTGATGCCACGCGATGGCAGGAGGTGGACCCCGCGCGGGGCTCCCGCATCGTCGACTACGGGATCCATTCGCTCATCACCGCGCCCCTGTCCGCCCGCGGCGTGCTGCTGGGCATCGTCCACTTCTGGCGCTCCGAGAGGCCCGAGCCCTTCGATCAGGAAGATCTCTCCCTCGCGGCCGAACTGGCCAGCCGAGCCGCCGTCTCCCTCGACAACGCGCGCCGCTACACCCGCGAGCACGGCCTGGCCGTGGCGCTGCAGCGGAGGCTGATGCCCCGCGCGCTGCCCGAACAGAACGCCGTCGAGGTCGCTTCCCGATACCTCCCCGCGCAGGCAGTCGGCGGCGACTGGTTCGACGTCATCCCGCTGCCGGGCGCCAGGGTGGCACTGGTCATGGGCGACATCGTCGGGCACGGACTGCATGCCGCAGCCACCATGGGGCAGCTGCGCACGGCCGTGCACAACTTCTCGACCCCGCTGGACCTGTCGCCCGAGGAACTCCTCAGCCACCTCGACGAGTTGGTGGCCCTCATCGACCAGGACGCGATCGCGGCCGGCGACAAGACCACCGTCACCGGCGCCACCTGCCTGTACGCGGTCTACGACTCCGTGTCCGGCGACTGCGCCATCGCCAGCGCCGGCCACCCTGCGCCCGCGCTCGTACACCCCGACGGGACAGTGGAGTTCCTGGACGTGCCGTCCTGCCTGCCCCTCGGCATCGGCGGTCTGCCCTTCGAGTGCGCCGAGCTGCGTCTTCCCGAGGGCAGCAGACTCGTCCTGTTCACCGACGGTCTCGTCGAGCGCCGCGACCTGGACGTCGACACCGGGCTCCGGCTGCTCCGCGAGACGCTGGCGCGCGCGGAGCAGTCGCCCGAGGAGATCTGCGACGCCGTGCTCGACGCCCTGCTCCCGGAGCACCGGAGCGACGACATCGCCCTGCTCGTCGCCCGTACCCGGGTGCTGGGACCCGGACAGGTCGCCGAGTGGGACGTGGAGTGCGATCCTGCCGCCGTTCGCCGCGTCCGCGCTGCCGTCTCCGCCCGGCTCATGGAGTGGGAGCTGACGGACCTCGTGGACACCACGGAGCTGATCTGCACCGAACTGATCACCAACGCCATGCGCCACGCCACAGGGCCCATCAAGGCGCGTCTGATCCACGACCGTGCGCTCATCTGCGAGGTCTTCGACCACAGCAGCACCTCGCCGCACCTGCGCCATGCGGCCAGCACGGACGAGGGGGGACGAGGCCTCTTCCTCGTGGCCCAGCTCGCCGAGCGCTGGGGCACGCGCTACACCGAGGACGGCAAGGTCATCTGGGCGGAGCAGGCGACACCGGCGACGGCGGGCTGACCGGCGTCGTTCGTGGCCCGGCCGCCCGCCCCGCCGCCCGCTCGGGGCGGGCGGCGGGGACCTCGGTCTTCCAGCGCTGGTGGACGGTGGCCCGGCTCACTTCGGCGCTCCTGGCGAGGGCCGCCTCGGCGAGCAGCGCCGAGGCCGCCTTGCGCGCGTGGCCCGTCTGCCGGGGCAGTGGGGCGGCGCACCGCACCGGGCCACGACCGACGTCCGTCTTCCGCGGGGCGTCGGCCCATCCAGGTTGAAATACCGAACCACTCGGTTTAGTTTTATCGGTACGGCGTGCATGCGCCGACACCATCCCCTGGAAGGAACCGCCCCGATGCGTTATGCAGTCCTGGGCACCGGCGTCGTCGGCCAGACCATCGCCGGCAAGCTCGCCACCCTCGGCCACGAGGTCGCCCTCGGCACCCGCGACCCCGAGGCCACCCTCGCCCGTACCGACCCCGACGCCTATGGCAACCCGCCCGTCACCCAGTGGCTGGCACGGCACCCGCAGGTGCGGCTGCTGTCCTTCGCGGACGTCGCCGCCTTCGGCGACGTCGTGATCAACACCACGGCCGGCGCCGCCTCGCTGCAGGCGCTCGAGGCGGCCGGCCGCGACCGGCTGGCCGGCAAGGTCCTCGTCGACATCGCCAACCCGCTGGACTTCTCCGCCGGCATGCCTCCGACGCTGAACCCGGTCAACACCGACAGCCTCGGCGAACGGATCCAGCGCGCCTTCCCCGAGGCCAAGGTCGTCAAGACCCTCAACACCATGAACGCGGCGGTCATGGTGGAGCCGTCCCGCGTGGCCGGGACGCACCACGTCTTCGTCTCGGGCGACGACACCGACGCCAAGAAGCGCGTCACCGGACTCCTGGCCGAGTTCGGCTGGCCCGCCGGGAGCGTGATCGACCTCGGCGACATCAGCACCGCGCGCGGAACGGAGATGCTGCTACCGATCTGGCTGCGGCTGTGGGGCGCACTCGGCCACGCCGACTTCAACTTCCACGTCGCCGGCGCCTGACTCGAGAACCCGGCGGGCCGCGCGCCGCAGATCCCCCACCGGCGCACGGTCCGCGCGCCCGCGTACGGCCCGAAGGACTGCTGACGCACGCACTGGCCCTGGGCCGCTCCGGACACCCCGACCGCTCCTGGCCGCGCGTCCTCGGCCCGGACGTCGTGGGCCGTCGCCGCGCTCGGGGAGGGCACCACCGCCATCGGCGTCGGACAACGGGGTCGCCTGCCGCACGGCCCCGCGCCGCACATCCCGGACCGAACCGCTCGGTGCGTGTACCCCTTATCCTGCGGCAATGGGCGAGACAACCATGAGCAAGGGCGCGGGACGGCCGCGGTCCACGGAGAAGGACCAGGCGATCCTGCGCGCGGCCCTGGAGCTGTTGGCGTCCCACGGCTACACCCGCATGAGTCTGAGCCAGGTGGCCGCGTCCGCACAGGTCAGCAAGTCCACCATCCACCTGCGCTGGAAGACCAAGGCAGATCTGCTGACGGCGGCCCTCGCCGCCGTGCGCATGGTGGGCGCCCCGCCCACGACCGGCGCCACGCGAGAGGACCTGGTGGCGATCCTCGAGGACTTCGCGGCGACGGTGCAACGGGTGCGCGGCATGGCCCTGATCGGCACCTGCCTCGCGGAGGAGGCGCACACCCCCGACCTGCTCGGCCTGCTGCGCGACCGCACCGTGCTGCCTCGCCGGGCCCTGCTGCGCGAGGTGCTCGAACAGGCCCGGGAACGGGGAGAGATCCGCCAGGACGCCGATCTGGAGGCGGCCGTCTCCGCGTTGCTCGGGCCCTTCTACGCCGACTACTTGGCCGGTCGCGGCGGCCGTCAGGAATGGGCCGGACAGGCCGTCGACCTCGTGCTGGCCGGGCTGCGCACCCCGGACGGGTGACCTCCGCGCGGCGCGAGGCCGGTGGCACCGGCAGATGTCCGTCGGGCGGACGGCGTCGCCCGTCGCACGCGCCGACCCGGCGCCGGCCTCCCTCACAGGCCCGACCTCGTAGGGTCTGACACGGCTGTGACCGGCCGACGGCACCCTCGGTCCGCAGCCGGTCTCCTCGCCGGACCGGGGGCGAACGCCCTCGCGCGGAGGGCGGCGGCTCACTCCGCGGCCGCTCCCGGCCGGCACTGCGGCCACGCCCGTGTCGACCCACGGACAGGTCCGTAACCCCGCTCGACAGAGCCCCCGCCTCCCGGGCGGGCACCGGCATGCGCACCGAGCCCCGCCCGGGTGACCGTCCGCCCCTGAGACCGCGGCGCCCGCTCGGGGCGGGCGGAGGCGGGCCGCCCGCGGGCCTCACCTCTTCCAGGCCGCCCGCAGGGGCGCCCTCACGCGTTCACGTCTCACCCGGACGCACCCCACGATCCCCCCTCGCCGGGCACCCGGCCCACGACAGGCACGAAAAGTACCCCAGGGGGTATCCGTGCTACGGTTGACATACCCCTGGGGGTAATCAACGTGGGAAGGAACGTCTCCGTGTTCTTCATCGACACCATCGAGCTCGAAGGCCTCGGCAACCGCCACTACCTGGCCGGCGGCATGCGGACGGCCGTGGCCGTGGACCCGCCGCGCGACTTCGACCAGGTCCTTGCTGCGGCGGCCCGGCGCGGGGTGCGGATCTCGCACGTGGTGGAGACCCACATCCACAACGACTACGTCACCGGCGGGCTTGAGCTGGCCCGGGTGACGGGCGCCGCCTATCTGGTGCCGGCCGGCGCGCGGGTGTCGTTCGCCCGCGTGCCGGTGGCCGACGGCGACACGGTCACCGTCGACTCCGGGCTGGACCTGCGGGCCGTGGCCACCCCGGGTCACACCCCGCACCACACGTCGTACGTGCTGCAGGAGAACGGCGTGCCGGTGGCCGCGTTCACCGGTGGTTCGCTGCTGATCGGCACGGTGGGCCGGCCGGACCTGGTCGAGCCGCGGCTGACCGAGCGGCTGGCCCGTGCCCAGCACGCCTCCGCGCACCGTCTGGCGGCCGGGCTGCCCGACGAGACGTCCGTGCTGCCGACGCACGGCTTCGGCAGCTTCTGCTCCTCGGCGCAGGCCGAGGGGGATGCCACCACCATCGGCAAGGAGAAGAAGGTCAACGCCGCGCTGACCCAGGACGTGGACTCCTTCGTCGCGCGGCTGCTCGCAGACCTCGACGACGTGCCCGCCTACTACGCGCACATGGGTCCGGCCAACGCCGGTGGCCCCGCTCCGGTGGACCTGACTCCCCCGGCCGTCGCGGACGCCCAGGAGATCGCCGCCCGGCTCGCGGCCGGCGAGTGGGTGGTCGACCTGCGCAGCCGTATCGCGTTCGCCGAGGGCCACGTCGCCGGCTCGTTCAACTTCGAGGCGGACGGCAGGATCGCCACATATCTGGCCTGGATGATCCCGTGGGGCAAGCCGGTGACCCTGCTGGCCGATTCCCCCGAGCAACTGGCCGCCGCCCAGCGCGAACTCGTCCGGGTGGGCATCGACCGGCCCGCCGCCGCCGCGACCGGCTCGCCCGAGGAGTGGGTGACCGAGGGCGTCCGCCTGGCCTCCTTCCCGCGGTCCACGTTCGCCGGCCTGGCCGGGCACGGCGCGGACGGCATCGTCGTCCTGGACGTGCGGCGCGACTCCGAGCGCGCGGCCGGGTACCTCGAGGGCTCCGTGCACATTCCCATCCACCAACTGCACAAGCGGCTGGACGAGGTGCCTCCCGGCACGGTGTGGGTGCACTGCGCCGGCGGTATGCGGGCCGGTATCGCCGCCTCGCTGCTGGACGCCGCCGGACGGGACGTGGTGGCCGTCGACGACGGATTCGACGCCGCCGCCGACGCGGGACTGGCCGTCGTCACCGGCTGACGGCCTGCCGTACTCCTTCGAACTCCCCGAGACGGCCGGGTGACACGGCTCATCACACCCGGTCCGTCTCGGCGGCACCGACGGTACGAACCCAGCAAGCCCGGATCCACCGCGGGGGCCGGTGATCGGGCGCCCCCGCCGGAGGAAACGGTCAGCGGGCCGCGGGCCCGTGGCAGCGGGCGCTGCCGGAGTCGGCGTAGCCGGTGCCGTTGGCGGCCTGGTAGCTCCAGGAATAGCCCGTCGGCTTCAGGCTGAAGCGGCTGACACCGTAGGAGGTGTCGTTGCCGGTGACCCGGTTGGGCGACTGGTCGGCGGGGGCCAGAGTGTCCAGTCCCTCGCCTCCGGTGCCGATGATGAACTCGGCGATGCCCTTGTGCGGATCCGCCTCACCCTGCGGGTTCTGCGGCGCGAACCGGGCGTAGAGGTGCTCGTGGCCGTTGAGTACGACGTCGACGCCGGCCTTGTAGAGCAACGGCCACCAGGCGGTCTGCGACATCTGTCCCTCGTCGGAGGGTGAGGCGCTGGCGCTGAACGCAGGCTGGTGCCAGTAGGCGAGGGTGCAGGCCGCGTGGTCCGTGGCGAGGTCGTCACGCAACCATGCGGTCTGCTGCTTGACCCAGGCACCGTCCGGCGAGCAGCCGCCGTTCTGCACGGCGCACTCGGCGTTGAGGGAGATGATGTGCCAGGCGCCGAGATCGTAGGAGTACCAGCCCTGGCCTGCGGTGCCCGCCTGGCCCTGCGCGCGGGGTACGGGCTGGCCCTGGGCGTCGGCGAGCGGACTGCCCGCGGAGTCCAGGCTGCGGCCGTTGTAGTACGAGTAGTAGCCCGAGCCGCCGACGCCCTTCTCCCCGTCCTTGTAGTCGTAGAACTCGTGGTTGCCGGGTGCCGGCCGCTGCAGGTACTTGAAAGCGCCGTAGGTCCGGTCGAACGAGCCCATGAAGTCGTTGTAACGGCCGACCTGGTACTGCTCGTCGCCCAGCAGGGCCACCAGATCGGGCTGCATGTTCTCGATCTGGTCGGCCGTGAGCGTCTGTGCGCTCCGGCGGGTGCCGTTGCACAGGTATTTGGCGTCGACACCCTGGTCGTCCCCGTCGGGCTCGCACGCGATGTCACCGACCGCCGCGAGCACGGCCGTCCGGTCCGACGTGGCCTGGTACGGCCAGGAGTTGTGAGCGCTCTCGGCCATCGCCGCGGTGGCGGTGAGCAGTAGGGCGCCGGAGGCGGCCAGGGCGGCGAGGGTGCGACGTCTCATTCCAGCAGGCTCCTTCCCCGCCCCATCCGAATGGGCGGACGGGGCGCCATGATCGTGGCCGTGGGCGCACGGCATCCGACCGGAGGGCGAACTGCGGGGGTGATGAAGATGGCCGTTCAGTGCTGGGTGCCGTCGCACTTCCGGCCACGGACTCCCCCCGCCCCGGCCCGTGTTGACGCGCGACGACATGCACGGAGCGGCTCCCCGGCGCCCGGTGGCCCGCCCCCTTCCCTGACCGTGGCCGTGGGCGTGCTGCCGGAGCGGGGAGCCCTGGATCGGCGCGCGGTCGCGGGGCGGCGGGGCCGTGGCGGGAGGGCGGGAGCAGGGGTCTTCTCGCGGCAGCAGGTATCCGCCCCGCCTGATGCCCGGCATCGACCGGTCGTCTGCCTCCTGGAAAGCGCCGGACCGGGCCGACCCGCAACGGCGCCCGCCTGCTGCAGCCCGCCCGCCAGCCACTTCGGTGACCGATGTATTTTGTGGTCGACATGTTCGGGCGACGTTCTGTTCGGTGTCCGTATCAGTGTCGGTGAAGCCGGAACAGGACGACCACCTCATGACCGTCGACCCGCGGCCGTCGGGCGACCAGGAGACACATCAGGATGACGATCACCGCCGCGGCGCATCGCGGTCGCCTTCACTGGCGAACCGAACTGCCCCTCATAGCCGTCGTCTACACCCTTTACTCCGGGATACGCCTGCTCATCAGAGGCGAGACGGCTGAGGCCATGCGGCACGGCGCCGACATCCTGCACCTCGAGCAGCTGGTACCCCTGGACCCGGAGCACTGGTTCAACCGACTCCTGACGACGCACGCCGTGCTGGGGGTGCCCGCCGACTTCGCCTACGCGTCGCTGCACTACATCGTGACGCCTGCCGTCCTGGTATGGCTGTGGCGGCGTCGCCCGCAGCGCTACCGGGCGGCCCGCACCTGGCTGATGCTCTCCACCCTGATCGGCCTGATCGGCTTCACCGTACTGCCCACCGCGCCGCCCCGGCTGCTGACCGGAGGTTACGGCTTCGTCGACACCATGGCGCAGTACAGCTCCTACGGCTGGTGGGGTGCCGACGCGAGCGCGCCACGCGGCCTGGGCTACCTCACCAACCAGTACGCGGCCATGCCGAGCCTGCATGTCGGCTGGTCCCTGTGGTGCGGAGTCGTACTCTTCCGCTTCGCACGGCACTGGCCGGTGCGGGCCCTTGGAGCGCTCTACCCCGTGGTCACCGTCCTGGTGGTGCTCGGTACGGCCAACCACTACCTGCTCGATGCCGCCGCCGGCGTCCTGGTCATGGGAATCGGCCTCGCCCTGACCGGACCCGTTCTGCGTGCCGTTGACGCGGTGCGTCCTGGTGTCGCGTCACGGACCGAGGCGTCGTCCGGTTACCCCGGCGCCAAGGTCCGGTATCCGACGTAGCGTTCAACTGCCGCGCGCGGACTCCACGTCACGCTGCCGGGCCTCCCAAGACCCGGCAGCGGGGGCGCATGACGGATCAGCGGGGCCCGAATCCGCAGTAGGTCCGGTGGATGTAGCGGTAGGCCGCCACGATGCCGGCGACATAGCCACGGTTGTACTCGGCGGACGCTCCGGACTTACCGCTCCGTCCACGGGTGTCGCCGCGGATGCAGTCACGGGCGTACACCAGGCCGTCCCGGTACCCGTCCTTGTAACCCTGGTCGTACGGGGTGATCCTCGGCGCGGCAGGCTGCGCGGCCGCCGCGGGACCGGACGGTGCCGCGAACGGCTGCGCTTGCGCGTTCGTGGACAGCGGGAGCAGAAGAGCGGCGGCGGCCACCGGGGTGGCGAGGAGGACACTCAGTCGCTTCGCGTGCATGACTTCCTCCGTAATTGGGAAGCGAGTCGGCAGTCACAGACCCTCACCGGCCCCGACGCACTGGCTGGTTGCCGTTGGTCGACCGGACCCACACGGTGGAGGCCGGGGCTTCTGGCCGCATTTGAGGTATCTGCCGCATCGGACAGTGCGTACGGCGCGCACAAGCCTCCCTGACAGGCTAGGCCAGGGGGTGCCAGGCCGCGACCTGAGCGCCTCGCACACGCCGGGCATGACAGACGGTTGCCACCGCCTCGGCCGCCGGCCATGACCGCCTGCCCACCACCTGCACGGCCGGGCGTGCCTCCGCGGCTGCGGCGGAATCACGCCGGATCGGTGTCAGCGGCTGATTCGCCGAGGCGTTCGGCCAGTTGGCAGAGAGCCGGCTGCGCTTTCGCGACAACTGCGCGGTCACTGCCGCCGAGGGTCGTGAGCGCGGCGCCGACGCGACGTTCGTGGGCGGTCGTCCACGCGGTGAGCCTCTCACGGCCCGCTTCGGTGAGTGCGACGACGGAGGCCTGCCCGGCGATCGACGGCGCACGCACCGGCCCGGCCGTGATCATCTGACCGATCAGCCCGCTGACCGTGCTCGGGGCCGGGCGCCGCCGGGCGGCAGAGTCGCTGTCCGTGCCGAAGAGTGCTCGCCGAGCACCTGCAACACCTCGACCCGCGCCACGGGGAGGGCCTCCCACGGGTCATCGGTGCGGATCGAGGAGCGCTGGGCGCGGCGCAGCCGGGTGCCGGCCTCGGTGAGCAGACGCGGATTGTCCTGCCCCGCGAGGTGGACCCGGTGGCCTCGGAACCGACCCGGGCGGACATGGAGGATGAGTATCCGGATCCGCCTCGGGTACGGCCCGCCGCCCGCGCCTCGAACGGCGGCAGCCCGGGCCCCCGCTCGTTCGTCACAGGAGTTTCGGTGTCCGATGTATCGTCGGGTGGTTCC